>JAMCVR010000236.1 GCA_023475455.1 Thermoplasmatota archaeon
CACTTTCCCCCTCAGGGCGTATGCGGTATTAGCACAACTTTCGCTGCGTTATCCCCCATTACTCGGTACGTTCCGACGCATTACTCACCCGTTCGCCACTCGCCACCAGGTGCAAGCACCCGTGCTGCCGTTCGACTTGCATGTGTAAAGCATTCCGCCAGCGTTCAATCTGAGCCAGGATCAAACTCTTCAGTTCAATACCTGCTATTACTCAATACCTGCTATTACTTCAAATACTTCTGTCGCTCAACTCAAACTCTTGCCGTTAATTAATAACGACACTTCATTCAAGTGTGAGCATCTATGCTAGCCGTCAGACCCAGAAAACCAGGCCCAACTACCACCACAACACCCACACCTATCGGCTGTAAATTGTTAAAGATCAATCGATTAGCAGCGTGTTCCGCGTTTCGCGTTTCTCACTGCGTTCCGAGAAGGTGCGCATTCTACAGAGCTGAAACCATCCGTCAACCGTTTCGGCAAATTAATTTTAAATAATTGTGACGCGGGCGAATTTCCGCTTGCCGACCTGAGCCACCACAGTCGCGCCCACAGGCACCGCAACGCCTTTGTCGGCCACGCGTTCGCCGTCTATCCGCACACCGCCGCCGGCGATCTGGCGGATGGCATCGGAAGTGCTGGCCACCAGTCCGGCCTGCTTCAACAGTTGCGGCACCGGCAGCCCCCCCTCGACACCGGGCAGGCTGATTTCCGGCATCTCTTCCGGCAACGCGCCCTTCCGGAAGCGCGCCTCGAATTCGGCCAGCGCCCGGGCCGCCGCCGCCGCGCCGTGAAAGCGCGCGACGATCTCCTGCGCAAACCGCACCTTGATGTCGCGCGGGTTGGCGCCTTCGGCCACCTGCCGCTTCCAGCCCTCGATGGTCGCCAGCGATTCGAACGACAGCAACCGGATATAACGCCACATCAGGTCGTCGGAGATCGACATCAGCTTGCCGAAGATCTCCTGCGGCGGTTCGTTGATGCCAATGTAATTGCCCAGCGACTTCGACATCTTGTTGACGCCATCCGTACCCTCCAGCAGCGGCATGGTCAGGATGCACTGGGGAGGCTGCCCGTAATGCTTTTGCATCTCGCGTCCCATCAGCAGGTTGAACTTCTGGTCGGTGCCGCCAAGCTCGACGTCCGCCTTCAGTTCAACCGAATCGTAGCCCTGGATCAGGGGATACAGGAATTCATGGATCGCAATCGGCTGCTGGCTGCTATAGCGCTTGTGGAAGTCGTCGCGCTCCAGCATGCGCGCCACGGTATGGGTGGCCGCCAGACGAATCATGCCGGCCGATCCCAGTTTCTCCATCCATTCCGAATTGAAGCGCACCTCGGTCAGGGCCGGGTCGAGGATCTTGAACACCTGTTCCTGATAGGTTTTGGCGTTTTCGGCCACCGCTTCGCGGGTCAAGGGCGGACGCGTGGTGTTCTTGCCGGTGGGGTCGCCGATCATGCCGGTGAAATCGCCCACCAGAAAGATAACGTGGTGCCCCAGCGTCTGAAACTGGCGCAGCTTGTTCAACAGCACGGTGTGGCCCAGATGCAGATCCGGCGCCGTCGGATCGAATCCTGCCTTGATCCGCAACGGGCGGCCCGTTTTCAGCTTTTCGGCCAATTCGGCCTCGACCAGCAATTCGTCGGCTCCACGCCTGATTTCCCGCAACGCGTCCTGCATCAAATTCCTCTCAGTGTCAGGTCAAGTTTGCCCGTACCTGTCCGTAAAACATGAATACCATTTCGTCCGACGCACACAAGCTGCTGTTCGGATTGAAAAAAACCTACGGGACCCTTTGTGTTACACTCCCGGCTCGATTACGGAAGGGAAACGGTCCATGCCGCTCACCAAACTGAGAATCTTAACCGATCGCCTGACCGGAGCGGAACGCCGCTTCAGCCTGCGCACTCTGGTCGCACTCTCCAGCCTGCCGCTGTTCGGCGTCGTCGCCGCCTTCGGCCTGGCGCCCGACACCAACACCCTCGACATCACCCCGGAAATCATTACCGAAGCCATCGCCCTGCCGGCGCTGACCGGCACGGACAGCAACGACACCTTTGAACGCGAAACGCTGATTCAGTCCGGCGACACCTTGGCCAATGCGCTGTCGCGGCTCAAGATCGACGATCTGGAAATCCAGCATCTGCTGGCCACGGACGCGGTGCGCCAGCTGGCGACCGGCATTCGCGCAGGCAAGCGCATCCAGGCCACCACCACCCAGGACGGCCAGCTCCTGGCCATCCAGTTCGAGCGCAGCGACGCGCCCGCCCTGACGGTGCGTCGGCAAGGCGAGGACTTTGTCACGGAGGAAAGCAGCGAACTGCTCGAAACGCGCGTGGTGATGCGCTCCGGCCGCATCCTGTCGTCGCTGTACGGCGCCACCGACAGCGCCGGCGTTCCCGACAGGATTGCCGACCAGATGGCCGAAACCTTCTCCACCAGCCTGGATTTCCGTGAAGACCTGCGCCGCGGCGACACCTTCTCGGTCATTTACACGGTCAACTACCGCAACGGCGAACCGATTTCCGCCGGCAAGCTCCTGGCAGCCGAATACGTCAATGCCGGCAAGGCCTACCGCGCCGTCCTGTTCCGCGACCCGTTCGGGCGCGAAGACTATTACACGCCCGAGGGCGAATCGCTGAAAAAAGGCTTCCTGCGTTCGCCGCTCGAATTCTCCCGCGTCACCTCCAGCTTCAGCAATTCGCGCAAGCACCCCGTTTACGGCTTCCACCGCGCCCACACCGGCGTCGACTTCGGCGCCCCCACCGGCACCCGGGTCAAGGCCACCGGCGACGCGACCGTTGTATTCGCAGGACGCAAAGGCGGCTATGGCAACCTCGTCATCCTGCGGCATCCCAACGGATACGAAACCTACTACGCCCACCTGAGCGCGTTTGCCTCCGGCATTCGCTCCGGCCGCGCGGTCGGCCAGGGCCAGGTCATCGCCTATGTCGGCTCGACCGGCGCCTCCACCGGCCCGCACCTGCACTATGAAGTGCGTATCGCCGGCCGGCCGCAGAACCCCATGGCCATCAAGCTGCCGGGGGCGCCGCCGCTGGCCGCGGCACAACGCGCACGCTTCCTGGAACAGACCTCAGACTGGTCCGACAAGCTGGCCCTGTTGCGCGGCACCAACCTCGCCGCCCTCGATTGAGCGCAGCTCCCACGCATGAGACCGAACGTTACGTCGGTCTCATGTCCGGCACCAGCCTGGATGGCATCGACGCCGTTCTCGCCGAAATAGGCCCCACCGGCCAGCCCCGGCTGCTTCACACCCATTACCTGCCCTACCCGGACAGCCTGCGCGCGCAGTTGCTGGCGCTGCACACGCCGCAAGCCGATGAAATCCATCTGGCCGCCCTCGCCGCCAACGAACTGGCGCGCCTGTATGCCGAAGCGGTCCGTGCGCTGCTCGACGGGATCGCCCCCGGCAGCGTGCGCGCGATCGGCTGCCACGGCCAGACCCTGCGCCACCGCCCCGCGGATGGCTACACGCTGCAGATCGGCAATGCCGCCCTCCTGGCCGAGCTTACCGGAATCACGGTCATCGCCGACTTCCGCAGCCGCGACATCGCGGCCGGCGGCCAGGGCGCGCCGCTGGTGCCTGCCTTCCATGCCCGCGCACTGCAACATCCGGGGATACACCGCGTCATCGCCAACATCGGCGGCATCGCCAACGTCACCGATTTGCCGCTGGACAGCAGGGTGCGCGGCTGGGACACCGGCCCCGGCAACATGCTTCTGGATGCGTGGATCAAGCGTCACCGCGGTGACCACTACGACCGCGACGGCGCCTGGGCGGCCAGCGGAAGCGTCCATCCCGGCCTGCTGGCCGCGCTGGCGCAGCACCCCTATCTGCAAAGACCGCCGCCCAAGAGCGCCGGACGCGAACAGTTCAATCTGGACTGGCTGGACGCCACACTCGGCACTTTGGATAAAGCGGTCGACCCGGCCGACGTGCAGGCCACCCTGCTCGAATTCACCGCCACCAGCCTCGCCGATGCGGTGAACCGGGAATGCTGCGGCGTTCAGGAACTCTACGTCTGCGGCGGCGGCGCGCACAACGGCGCGTTGATGCAGCGCATCCGCGCCCATCTGCCCAACGCCCGGGTGGCGAGCACCGCTGCGCTCGGCATCGACCCGGACTGGGTGGAAGCACTCGCCTTTGCCTGGCTGGCACGGCAGACGCTGAACCATGAACCGGGCAACCTGCCGGCCGTGACCGGCGCGCGGGGCGAACGCATCCTGGGGGCGATTTACCCGGCCTGAATTGGCCAGTAAAAACGCGGCCGAAGCCGCGATGCCCCAATAAAAAAGCGGCCGAGGCCGCTTTTTTATTGGGCTGGAAGCGCCTACGCCGAGAACGACGAGCCGCAGCCGCAGGTGGTGGTGGCGTTCGGGTTCTTGATCACGAACTGCGCGCCTTCCAGGCCTTCCGAATAGTCGATTTCGGCGCCCACCAGGTACTGGAAGCTCATCGAATCGACCAGCAGGGTGACGCCGTTTTTCACCATCACGGTGTCGTCGGCGTTCTGCGCTTCGTCGAAGGTGAAGCCGTACTGGAAGCCGGAACAGCCGCCGCCGGACACGAACACGCGCAGTTTCAGATCGGGGTTGCCTTCCTCGTCGATCAGGCTTTTGACTTTGCTGGCCGCGCTGTCGGTGAAGATCAGCGGGGATTCCATTTCGGTTGCTGCGTTCATGGTGATGCTCCTTGAAAATGTGTGGGGTGATTATCCGCATCACCCGGCTTGCGTCAAGCAAAGACCCTGCTGGGGCCGCGGAGTTCCACCCTGTCAGGGCAGCATCCCCACGTCGGCCAGCGCCGTGTCCTCGGGCAGGTCGAACAGGATGTTCATGTTCTGCACCGCCTGGCCCGCCGCGCCTTTCACCAGGTTGTCGATCACCGACAGCACCACCACGGTGTCGCCACCCTGCGGGCGATGCACCGCGATGCGGCAGACATTGGCGCCGCGCACCGAGCGGGTTTCCGGGTGCGCGCCGGCGGGCATCACGTCGACAAAGGCCTCGCCCGCATAGCGCTGTTCGAACAGGCTTTGCAGGTCGACGTCGGCGCTCACTTTCGCGTACAGGGTCGCGTGTATGCCGCGGATCAACGGCGTCAGGTGCGGCACGAAGGTGAAGCCCACCGGCTTGCCGGCAAAAATCTCCAGCCCCTGCTTGATTTCCGGCCAGTGGCGATGGCCGCCCACGGCGTAGGCCTTGAAGTTGTCCGCCGCCTCGGCGAACAGGATGTGGGTTTCCGGCTTGCGCCCGGCACCCGACACGCCCGACTTGGCGTCCGCCACCAGAAAGCCGGCGTCGACCGCGCCGGACTCCAGCAGCGGCAGGAAGCCCAGTTGCACCGCCGTCGGATAGCAGCCGGGATTGGCGATCAGCCGGGCGCCTTTGATCTTGTCGCGGTTGATCTCGGGCAGGCCGTACACCGCCTCGGCAATCAGATCCGGGCAGGCGTGCTCCATCTTGTACCACTGCTCCCACACCGCAATGTCCTTGATGCGGAAGTCCGCCGCCAGGTCGATCACCTTGACGCCGGCGTCGAGCAGCGCGCGCGTCTGCTGCATCGCCACGCCGTTGGGGGTGGCGAAGAACACCACGTCAGATCGGA
>JAMCVR010000046.1:0-3524 GCA_023475455.1 Thermoplasmatota archaeon
GGCACTGCTCGGGCTCGGCGAAGTGGACACGATGCCTATCCTCTCGCCCCGGCGGTACTGGGAGCGATTCCACCTTGGCCGCTGATGCCGCTCGATCCATGCGCGCACTCGATTGAACCCGATCAACCTGGCTCGCGAGATGCTGCGCAGACAGATCGCTATCCGCCGCTTCCGGGACTTGCGTGCCAAGGCTGTGCCTTACGCGGAGGCAGCAGGCTATCTCACCGACGAGGATGTTTTCAGGGACGCCTCGTGAGGGTCTTCCCGGACACCAATGTCATGGCGAGCGCCTTGGCCACGCGGGGACTGTGTGCCGACCTGTTCGAGGGAGTGCTGGCCGAGCATGATCTGCTCACCAGTCAGGCCGTAGTGGAGGAGCTGGCGCGCATTCTTACAGCCAAATTCCGCATGCCTGTCGAGTTGGCGCGGGCCTATGTCGAACTCATCGAAGATTCCGCCGAATTGATCACGGAAACCGTGGTGCTCACCACCCCCATCCCTGACCCCGATGACATCGTCATCCTGGCTGCCGCAAGGGCAGGTGAAGCGGCGTGCTTCGTCACCGGCGACAAGGCACTGCTCGGGCTCGGCGAAGTGGACACGATGCCTATCCTCTCGCCCCGGCGGTACTGGGAGCGATTCCACCTTGGCCGCTGATGCCGCTCGATCCATGCGCGCACTCGATTGAACCCGATCAACGAACCCACGCACCGCATCAACATGACGCTCAAACCCTCCTCGCTTCCGCTCCTGTTCGCAGTTTTGCTGGCAGGCTGTTCGCCCTCCGAAAAAACGCTGACGGTGTTCGAGGACATCACCGCCCAGTCCGGGCTGGGTGCCTACGAGGGGATGACCCACGGCGTGGCCTGGGGCGATTACGACGGCGACGGGCAGCCCGACCTGTATGTCACCAACCACCTCAAGCAGGCGAGACTGTTCCGTAATGTGGGCGGCGGGCGCTTCGCCGATGTGACGGCAGAAGTCATGAATCCAAACGATCTCGGCGGCGACAAGCACGGCGCGGCATGGGCGGATTTCAACAACGACGGGAAACTCGATCTGGCCCAACTGACCGGCGCGATCCAGGGTGTCGGCGTCGAACCCAAACGGCTGTTCGTGAACGAAGGCGGCAAGCTGGTCGAGCGCGCGGCGCAACTCGGCGTCGACAACCCGCCCGGGCGCACCCGCATGCCGCTGTGGCTGGACATCGACCGGGACGGCAGGCTCGACCTGTTCCAGGGCGCGGAAGCCCGCTTCGACGATCTGACACCGCCCTTCCTGTTCGCCCAGCGGGACGGGCGCTTTGCCGACGCCACGCCCCGGCTCAAGCCCGATTCGCGTTCGGCGCCGTTTTGCGTGCTGACCGCACTCGACGACGACCGCCATCCCGAAGTCGTCTGCCGCCTGGTGGGCAAGGGCCGCCCGGTGCAGGTGTTCGATACCGGCACCTCGCCCGCGCGCACGCTCGACCTGCTGCCGAACACCGCGTTCGAGGATGTGGTCGCGGGCGACTTCGACAACGACGGCGCAATCGACCTGTTCCTCGCGCGCAAGAATCCCGGCGGACGGGTCGCGCTGGCGCGCGGCGGCGAACGCGTGCTGACCGCCCAGATCGAGCTGACGCCGCACAATGCCAGGGAACCGACGGCATTCCGCTTCCGCACCGCGGGCAATCTGAAAGTGACCCTGGCCGGGCGGAATGCCGACGATCTCGTGCCCGCCGACGTGAAGATCGGCAAGCAGGCCATGCAGCCCAGGAATCTCGATTTCGATCTGGCCGCCGATGGCGCGCGCGGCCTGCCCAGCCCGCCCGGCGGCGATCGTCCCGCAGTGCTGATCGGCAGCCCCGAGCCCGAACGCTGGCAGATCGAATTCCATGCCCCGCCCGAGGGGTTCGGCGGCAAGGCCAAGCCGCGCAATCTCTCGATCCGCATCCACTCGACCGCGCCGGTCGAGGACGTCGAGGCGCTCGGCGACGGCGCGAAGGAGGAAAACGCGCCGCAGCGGCTGTTCATGAATCGCGGCGGCAAGCTGGTCGAGGAAGCCGACAAGCGCGGCGTGAACGCCGTGCCGATCTCGGCAGTGAACGCCGTCGCGGGCGATTTCGACAACGACATGGACCTGGATATTTTCGTGCTCGGCTCGGGCGATGCCGGCAAGACGGCCAACCTGCTGCTGCTGAACGACGGCAAGGGCGAGTTCGAAGTGGTGCGCCACGCCGGCGGCGCGTCGGGCCGGCTGGTGGGCGTGGGCGACTCGGTCACCACGGCGGACATCGACGGCGACGGTTTCCTCGACCTGCTGACCGCGAGCGGCGGCAGCATGGGCCGCAGCCTGGGATTGCCGTCGGACAACGGCCGCTACCAGCTCTTCCGCAACGTCGGCAACGGCAACCACTGGATCATGATCGACCTCGAAGGCACCCGCTCCAACCGCGACGGCATCGGCGCCGTGGTGCGCGTGACCGCCGGCGGCGTGACCCAGATGCGGGTGCAGGACGGCGGCGTGCACGAACGCACTGACCGCGAGAGCCGGCTGCATTTCGGGCTGGCGAAGCATACGCGGGTGGACACGATCACGGTGCAGTGGCCGAGCGGGGTGGTACAGGAATTGCAAGGGATGAAGGCGAATCAGGTGCTGCGGATCAAGGAACCTGGTGCGTAGTTAAACCAGAAGCGGATAACTTCATGAACCACGAAGACACCAAGAGAAGAAGGAAGGGTTCTCTTCGTGCCTTTGTGGTTTGCGGAATTTCCCGAGGCTGCCAGGCACGATGCGGGCTACCATCTGGACAAAGTGCAGCACGACGCGCAACCGGACGATTTCAAGCCAATGCCGACCATCGGCAAGGGCGTCGAGGAAATTCGGGTGTGGGACGATTCGGGCACATACCGCGTGATCTACACGGTCAGGCTGGCTGATGCGGTTTATGTGCCGCACGCTTTTCAGAAGAAAACGCAGGCCACGGCCAAACGCGACACCGAGCTTGCCAAGTCCCGATACGCCGAACTCTTGAGAGGTGCCAAATGACCGAGATCGAAACCTTTAACAGCGTGTGGGACGCGATTGCCGACACGCCAGAACAGGCCGCCAACCTTCAGGCTCGAGCCGACCTGATGCGGCAGATTGCCGCCATCATCAGGGCCAACGACTGGAAACAGGCTGAGGCCGCCACCCATTGCGGCGTCACCCAGCCGCGCATCAACGACCTGTTGCGCGGACGCGTGTCGCGGTTCTCTATCGATGCCTTGGTGAACATCGCCACGGCTCTTGGCCGACGTGTGCATGTGGAGTTGGAAGCGGCTTAAACAATAGTGACGGGTTTCAATTGGAATCGCTGGCGGGTTGAATTGAAACAGATGGCGGTTTTCAATCGGAACGAGTGGCGGATTTCACCGGAATACGCACAAAGAACACGCAAGGCGCGTTTTTCTTCGTGTCTTCGTGGTTTGCGGTGTTAGGCGGGCATTTGATGGCAACATCTGATGAACCACGAAGGCACGAAGAGAAGAAAAACAGGTTCT
>JAMCVR010000046.1:3918-15388 GCA_023475455.1 Thermoplasmatota archaeon
GCTGGCGCAGGTGGACGCGAGCGGACGCCTGAAGACACCCTCGACCGAACTGTGGACCGACATCGCCAGCGACCTGATCCATACCTACGCGCTGCCGCCGCTGGCCCAGGCCGGAAAGCTGCTGGGGGTGAAGGAATACGAGGAAGCGGCGAAGTTCGTGCTCGACCATTACAAGCAGCGGGAAGACCTGGTGCCCTTCAACCGCCTGTCGCATTTCCATGCCTACGCCATGGAGGCGCTCACCGAGATGGGCGAACTCGACCTCGCGCGCCAAGGCATGGCGGATGTGGCGCGGGTCCAGCGTCGAGACGGCAGCATCCCCGCCTATCCCGACGTCGAGTGGGTGTGCTCAACCGGCATGGCGCAATACGCGATCGTCTGGTACACGCTCGGCGAGAAAGAGCGTGCCGATCGCGCGATGGCCTACCTCCAAAATATCCAGAATAAGTCCGGCGGCTTTTTCGGCAGCTACGGCAAAGGCGCGAAATACATTGCGGGCGCCGAGATCAGCTGGGGCGTCAAATATTTCCTCGACGCCTGGCAGCTGAAAATGCGCGCGGAGGCTAAGCGTGGCTGAATCGAATCTCTCGCAGCGCGCCTGCGCCCCACTCGCCCACCCAGAGAAGATGCCGCCGGGCACGCCGTCCATGTCCCGCCAACGTCATACCGGCGCAAGCCGGTATCCAGCTGGACGCTTGTGGATCAGCACGCGCTGCACCCTGGATTCCGGCGTTCGCCGGAATGACATGGGCTTGCGGCAGCAGCAAGATCAAATTCGCACAGGGCATGCGCCATGGCCATTAAGATACTGACCGTCTTCGGCACCCGGCCGGAAGCCATCAAGATGGCGCCTCTGATCGCCGAACTGGAACGCCACCCGGGCGTGATCGACAACCGCAACTGCCTGACCGGTCAGCACAGGGACATGGTCGCGCCGCTGATCGAGCTGTTCGGGGTCCGCGCCGATTACGACCTCAACCTGATGCGCGAGAACCAGACGCTCGAACACATCACGACCGCGGTGCTTGCCGAAGTCGGCCGCATCCTGCGCGAGGAGAAGTTCGATCTGCTGCTGGTGCAGGGCGACACGACGACCTCGATGGCGGCGGCGCTGGCGGCGTTTTACGCGGGAGTTAAAATCGGCCACGTCGAGGCCGGCCTGCGCACCTTCGACAAGCGCCATCCCTATCCCGAGGAAGCCAACCGCAAGATGATCGACGCCGTGGCCGACCTCTTCTTTGCGCACAGCGGCAAGGCGAAGCAGCATCTGCTCAACGAAGGCATCGCCGAATCGGCGATCGCGGTCACCGGCAACACCGTCATCGATGCGCTGCTCGATGTTTCCGCGCGCCCTTTCGAGATTGCGGGCTCGCCGCTCGAAGCGATTCCGTTCGACACGAAGCGCATCGTGCTGGTCACCGCGCACCGGCGCGAAAGCTTCGGCGGGCCGTTCGAATCGATCTGCAAGGGGCTGGCCGAACTCGCCCGGAAATATGCCGACGACATCGAGCTGGTCTATCCGGTGCATCGAAACCCCAATGTGCGCGCGGTCGTCGGCAAATACCTCGCCGGCATTCCCAACGTGCGCCTGCTCGATCCGCTCGACTACCCGCCGCTGGTGCAGCTGATGAAGCGCGCGCATCTGGTGCTGACCGATTCCGGCGGACTGCAGGAAGAGGCCCCCAGCCTGGGCAAGCCGGTGCTGGTGCTGCGCCGCGTCACCGAGCGGCAGGAAGGCGTCGAGGCGGGCACGCTGAAGCTCGTCGGCATGGACGCCGCCGACATCGTGCGCGAGGCGAGCCGCCTGCTCGACGACCCCGCCGCGTACCAGGCGATGGCGACGCGCGCCAATCCCTACGGCGACGGCACCGCGAGCATCAGGATCGTGCGGAAGATCCTGGCCGGCCTGGAGCCCGCGGCGTGAGCCAGCCGCTGGTCAGCGTCGTCCTGCCAACCTACAAGCGGGCGCACCTGCTGGCGCGGGCGATCCGCAGCGTGCTCGACCAGACCCATGCCAACCTGGAACTGATCGTCGTCGACGACAATTCGCCGGACGACACCGCGGCCGTGGTGCAGTCCTTCGACGACCCGCGCATCCGCTACTTCAGGAACGATCCGAACCTCAAGCTGCCGCGCGCCCTCAACCGGGGGTTCTCGGAAGCACGCGGCGACTACCTCACCTGGACCTCGGACGACAATCTGCTCGCCGACCATGCCATCGAGAAGATGGTCGCGCGCCTGCAGGCAGGCGACTGCGACTTCGTCTATGCGGATTACTGGCTGTTCTCGGAAGAGGACGCAGCAGGCCGTCCTCTCGACATTTACCACGACAGGCTGCCCGGCGAGCTGCAGCTCGAAAAGGGTAACCATATCGGCGCCTGCTTTCTGTATACCCGCAGGCTGTATGGGGCTGTCGGCGATTACGATCCCGAACTGTTTCTGGTCGAGGACTACGACTACTTCCTGCGCGCGGCGCAGCGCTTCCGCTTCTGCCACCTTGCAGAGCCGCTCTACTACTTCCGCCGCGACGACGACACCCTGTACCTGTCGCGCTTTGCCGAGGTGAAGGCATCCGACGTGCTGGCGCGCTACAAGAATGGCGCCGTCGACGTCGACGCCGCAGCCGACATCCTCGCAGGACTGTTGCTGCAGCACCCCGCCGGGCTCAAGGACGCCGGGCTGCGCCGGGCGCACGCGATTCGCCAACGGCTGTCGTACCGGCTCGGCGCGTGGCTCACGCGGCGCGGCACGGCGCGCCTGAAACGCGAGCTTGCCAACGATATTCAGCCGCTGTTCGAGCGCTTCCGTTCGGGCGCGGCAAGTTTCGGCGACACCCGCGCCGCCCTGCTCGACCGAATCAGGCAGCATGGCGTGCTCGCCTACGTTCCTCCCAAGGCCTCGAACCCATGATCCGCACCATCCAGACCGCGCTGAAGGGCCCCGCACAGTCCCGCGCCCAGCACCGCCAGCTCACCCGGGGCTACACGGGCATCGGCAGCGGGCTCGCGACGCTGGAAGCCGCCTGTTCCGCACCCCAAGACGACACCGTCGCGCCGATCTTTCTGCTGTCGGCGGGATGGCGCTCGGGCTCCACGCTCCTGCAACGCCTGGTGATGTCGGACAGGCGCGTGCTGATCTGGGGCGAACCCTACGACGAATGCGGCCCGATCCAGGCGATGGCCGATACGCTCAAGGCCTTCCGTCCCGGCTGGCCGCCCGCCGAATACTACTATGACGGCACGCCGCCTGCGCAGCTGACCGGCAGCTGGGTGGCCAACCTGTTTCCCGCGCCGGATGCGCTCTGGCGCGCGCACCGGGCCTTCCACGACACCCTGTTCGACGCGCCGGCGACCCGGGCCGGCGCTGCCCGCTGGGGGATCAAGGAAGTGCGCCTGGGCATCGAACACGCGCGCTACCTGCGCTGGCTTTATCCCAGGGCGCGCTTCGTGCTGCTGTACCGCCACCCGCTCGAGGCCTACCGCTCCTATTGCCGCTACGGCCGCAGCTGGTACGACCTCTTCCCCGATCGGCCGGTGTTCACGCCGACAGCTTTCGGCACGCACTGGCGGCGGTTGATGGAAGGCTATATCGAGGGTGCCGAATCGATCGGCGCGATGCTGTTGCGCTACGAGGACCTGATCGGCCCCACGCCGCCGCTCGCCGAGCTGGACGCCTACCTCGGCATCCAGACCGACCACGCGGTGCTGGCAAAGAAAGTCGGCAGCTCCGAGCGTGGCGGAGAGAAGGCTCGGGTCAATGCGCTGGAACGCTGGCTGCTGAAGCGCGCGGCAGGTCCCATCGCAGTTCGGTTGGGATACGATTGGTAGCGTGCCATGAACCACAGCATAATTTTCAGCACCAATGTTTGGGTCGAATCGCTGCGCGGAACACCCCAACACGACGAGACCTGTTTCCTTGAAAACAGCTATGCGCAAGAACCGCACAAGCCATCCGGCAGGACATAGCGCATGCAGTTTGTCCAACCCAACACGCCTGCGGTCAGTGTCGTTCTCCCCACACACAACCGCCCCGAGTTGCTGCTGGAGGCGATAGGCAGCCTGCTCCGGCAGACCCGGAGAGACTGGGAAGCCATTGTCGTGGACGATGCCTCCTCGCCGCCGGCTTCGTGCTGCTGTACCGCCACCCGCTCGAGGCCTACCGCTCCTATTGCCGCTACGGCCGCAGCTGGTACGACCTCTTCCCCGATCGGCCGGTGTTCACGCCGACAGCTTTCGGCACGCACTGGCGGCGGTTGATGGAAGGCTATATCGAGGGTGCCGAATCGATCGGCGCGATGCTGTTGCGCTACGAGGACCTGATCGGCCCCACGCCGCCGCTCGCCGAGCTGGACGCCTACCTCGGCATCCAGACCGACCACGCGGTGCTGGCAAAGAAAGTCGGCAGCTCCGAGCGTGGCGGAGAGAAGGCTCGGGTCAATGCGCTGGAACGCTGGCTGCTGAAGCGCGCGGCAGGTCCCATCGCAGTTCGGTTGGGATACGATTGGTAGCGTGCCATGAACCACAGCATAATTTTCAGCACCAATGTTTGGGTCGAATCGCTGCGCGGAACACCCCAACACGACGAGACCTGTTTCCTTGAAAACAGCTATGCGCAAGAACCGCACAAGCCATCCGGCAGGACATAGCGCATGCAGTTTGTCCAACCCAACACGCCTGCGGTCAGTGTCGTTCTCCCCACACACAACCGCCCCGAGTTGCTGCTGGAGGCGATAGGCAGCCTGCTCCGGCAGACCCGGAGAGACTGGGAAGCCATTGTCGTGGACGATGCCTCCTCGCCGCCGGCCATTGTTCCTGCTGACGAAAGAATTCGCATTGTCAGGCACGACTTTGGCAAAGGCGGTGCCGCCTGCAAAAACAAAGGAGTTTCCCTTGCGCGTGCGCCAGTAGTTGCCTTCCTCGATGACGACGATCTTTACGCGCCCGCCTATCTTGAACGCGCCTTGGGCGTGCTTGAACGCAATCCTGACCTGGATGTTGTTTTCATGGGCGTCTCCTGGTTCGGTAGCGCAGCGGCCAATGGCCAGGAAAACTATGATGCGGCCATGACAAGGGCCCTCACTGAAGCCAAAGGCGCCACGACAGAAAGCGGGCTCATATCCTTCGATGAAAGGCTGCTGGACGCGCTCTTGAAATCTGTGCCTATGGGCTTTCAGAGGCCTGTGGTCAGAAGGTCCGCTCTTGGGCGTATCGGGCCGTACCGGCCTGATTGCCTTCTTTGGGACTGTGATTGGGCGATCAAGGCCGCACTCAATGTGCGTACGGCTCATGTTGCTGATGGATTTTATTTACAGCGCGCAGAAGGCCAGGGCACCTCCTCGCGGGGTGATCGACAGTTCGATCACATCAAATCAGGCATTGATATCAAACAACGACTGGTCCAGGGTGCGCAAAATGGCATATATCCGTCGTATCTTCTCCCCAGGTTTCGTGCCGCTCTCGGTAAGGCCTGGTTCGACTTGGCATGGCACCACCATCAGCAACGAAACCGACGCGAGGCATTGGGCGCGCTAGCTCGCAGCGCTCCGATGGACTTTAACATCGGAACGCTAAAACTGCTTTGGCGCCTCATGCAGCCCCGGTTAGGCCGCCAGCCACCAGATTAGTCCCGAGAAAGAAGCAAACTTGGACGCCAGCATAATCGTCTGCACCTACAATCGCGCCGAATCGCTGCGCGACACGCTAACTGCATTGCAAGCGCAGCAGACTGCGCCTGAACGCGAGTGGGAAGTGATCGTCGTCGACAACAATTCCAGGGATCACACCCGGACCGTAGTGGAAGAAGGTCGGCGCGACTGGCCGCAACTCCGCTATGAATTCGAAGGCGCGCAGGGACTTTCCCATGCGCGCAATCATGGGATCAACCACGCCCGCGGCGAGGTGATCCTGTTTACCGACGACGACGTGCTGCCCGAACCCGAATGGCTGGAAACCACGCTCGAAGGATTAAGCCGGTATCGGGCCGATGCCTGCGGCGGCTACATCGCGCCGATCTGGGAGACGCCGCCGCCGCCATGGCTGACCGAGCGGTTCTACGGCTTTCTCGCGGTGCGCACCGCCCGGACGGACGACTATCCCATCACCGCGCCCAGCCAGGCTCCCTTTGGCGCAAACATGGCGATGCGCAAAGCCGTGTTCGAGCGGGTGGGACTGTTCGACACCAATCGCGGGCGCAAGGGCAAGGTGCTGGCCAGCGGGGAAGACGGCGAAATGTTCGAACGCATCCTGAATGCCGGGTTCAAGGCTGTGTTTCTTGGCGGATCGAGGGTGCATCACAAGGTGGAGAGCTTTCGGCTGACCAAGCGGTACTTTCGACGCTGGCGATTCCAGACCAGCCGCAACATCGCGCAGAGCCGGGGCATCCCGGGCCAGCGGAGAATATTCAACATTCCGCTGTATGTATTTCCGCAGTTTTTGCGCGCCGTGGCACGGATGATCTGGGGGCGTCTGACCCAATCGAAAGACGAGGCGTTCAACCGCGAGATCGTGGTATTCCATTTCCTGGGCATGATGCAGGGCCTGTTCCGGTCGCGCTAAGCCATGGCGAACGCCATCACGATTCTGATCTGCACCCACAACCGCGCCGACCTGCTGGAGCGGGTGCTGGCATCGATCAATGCGGCCAAACGGCCCGCCATGCCGGTGCGGATTCTGGTGGCGGCCAACGCCTGCACCGACGATACCGCGGCGCGCATGCGCGCCTACCAGGCCCGGCAGGTCGAAGCCGGCTGGCTGCCGCTGCGGCTGATCGAAGTGCCCACGCCCGGCAAGTCGCACGCGCTCAACCGCGCGATTCCGGAAATCGAAACCGAACTCAGCGCCTTCGTCGACGACGACCATCGCGTCGATGAAAACTATCTGGTTGCCATCGAGCAGGCGGTTCAAGCCTGGCCGGATGCGGGATTTTATTGCGGCCGCATCCTGCCGGACTGGGATGGCAGCGAACCGGCCTGGGTGCACGACGAAGGCCCCTATCGCATCTATCCCCTGCCGGTGCCGCGCTATGACCAGGGCAATGCGCCCAAGACCATCACGGCAGAGGAAGGCCCGATCCCCGGCGGCGGCAACCTGGTGGTGCGGCGCCCTGTGTTCGGGCTGGCCGGCCGGTTTTCCACCGAACTGGGGCCGCACGGCCACGACCTTGGCGGCGGCGAAGACAGCGAATACGTGCTGCGCGCGCTGGCGCGCGGCGCGGCCTGCCAGTATGTCCCCGACATGGTGCAGTATCACTATGTCGATACCGAGCGCCTGAAGCTGGGCTATCTGCTCAGAAAAAGCTTCCAGCGCACGCGCTCCACCTCGCGCATCCACGGCAACGGCCGGGTGCCGCTCTACATGTGGCGCAAGCTGGGGGAATACGCATATCACAGCACCTTCAGCCTGACGTGGGCCAAGCGCCGCTTTTTCTGGGTGCGCACCGCGGCTGCGCTCGGCGAGATTCGCGGCCGCAGCGAATCCGGGCACCGCCATCAAAAATTGGCCCTCCCCCCCGACCGCGGCATGCTGGGCGTCGAGGCGCTGGCGATCCTCACCGCCGCCTGCGGCCTGATCGCCTGGTTTGCCGGCGGCGACGCCAAATGGACCGGCCTGCTGCCCGCCCTCGGCGTGGCGGCGCTCGGCTCGACCACGCTGCTCGCAAAATCGCTGCTCGATTTTTCCCAGACCGGTCCGCGCATCCGCGCGGAAATCCTCACCCACTACCGGCGCTACACGCTGTATGCGCTGGCGCGGCTCACCGCCTGGGCGTTCGCCATCATGCTGTTCACCGGCGGCGCCGGCGTGCTGATCTACTTCATGCTCGACACGGTGCTCGGCGCGACGTGGTCGACGGGCCTGGCCTTCATTGCCGCCATCCTCGGCGTGCTGGGCGCGTTCTCGCTGCAATTCATCCGCAAGCTGCGCTTCAATCCGGGCCTGCTGGTGGCGTCGATGCACTACCGCATGAGCCGGCTGTATGGGCTCTGGCACTGGATGACGCCGACACGCATCGTCTGGCTGCAAGCGCTGTGGCTGGGGGCGAGCGCGCTGCTGTTCGCCGCCGCCTCCTGGCAACTCGCAAGGGAGAATCGAATCGGCGACCTGATGGCGCTGTGGGCCGCGGTCCTCTTCATCGCCGGCACCGTGGCCTGGACCGCCCGGCAGCCCGAGGCGCGTCCGCCGCGCAAGCTGCCGGCGCGGCGCGCGGATGCCCCGCCCAACATCCTGATGATCGGTTCCGACACGCTGCGCGCCGACCGCCTGGGCGCGATGAGCTACCGCCGCGCGCTCACCCCGAACATCGACCGCCTCGCCCAACAGGGCGCCCTGTTCTCAAACTGCTACGTGCCCTGCGCGCGCACCGCGCCCAGCCTGATTTCCCTGCTTACCGGCACCTGGCCGCACACCCACGGCATCCGCGACAACTTCGTGCCGGACGAGGAAACCCGGCTCAGGGTCGATGCTTTACCGCAGTTGCTGAAAGCCCGGGGCTATCGCACTGCCGCGCTGTCGGACTGGTGCGGCGGCGACATGGGGAAATTCTCATTCGGCTTCGACCACACCGACCTGCCGGAAGACCAGTGGAACCTGAAGTATCTGATCCGCCAGGGCCCCAAGGATCTGCGCCTGTACCTGTCGCTGTTCACCCACAACCGCCTGGGACGCCTGCTGCTGCCGGAGCTCTACTATCTGGGCGGGGTGCCGCTGACGCAGCCGATGGGCAGGCGCGCCCGGCGCCTGGTCTCGCGCCTGGCGGCGGACAGTGCGCCCTTCCTCCTCAACGTGTTCTATTCCACCACGCACCCGCCGTTTGCTTCGGCATGGCCGTGGTACGTGCGCTTTGCCGACCCGGCCTATCGCGGCGAATCGAAGTTCGCCATGGCGCGGCTGACCGACCCCTTCGAGATTCTTCGCCGCCAGGGTGCGCCCCGTGAGGAATTCGACCTCGACCAGATCATCGACCTGTACGACGGCTGCGTGGCGGAATTCGACGACGAGGTCGGCAGGATGCTCGCGCATCTTGAAGCCTGCGGGCTGGCCGACAATACGATCGTCGTCGTCTATTCCGACCACGGCATGGAATTCTTCGAGCACGATACCTGGGGGCAGGGCAATTCCGCGGTGGGCGAGGCCAGTCCGCGCATCCCGCTGGTGATCCGCGACCCGCGCAAGCCGGCGCGCGGCAGGATCGACGCCGTGGTGCGCTCGATCGACCTCGCCCCCACCCTGCTCGACCTGGTCGACGCGCCGCCGGCCGGCGGCATGGACGGCGTGTCGCTCGCGGGCTGCCTGACGGATGGAACCGCCTGTCCCGAACTCGACGCCTTCAACGAAACCGGCATCTGGATCACCGACATTCCGGGGCTGCCGGTGCAGCATCTTCGCTATCCGGATTTGCTGGAACTGATCGACGTGCCGGATCGCGACCGCGGCACGCTGGGCATCAAGCCCGACTATTGCGAACGCATCATGACGGCGAAGGATCGCATGATCCGGCGGGGACGCTGGAAGCTGGTGTATCAACCGCTGGAGGGCGGACACGCGCTGCGGCTGTTCGATCTGGAGGCCGACCCGTCGTGCCGGCATGATGTCTCGGCCAACCACCCGGACCTGGCCGCCGAACTCTGGGGAAAGCTGCAGGCCTTCGTCCGGGTTTGATTTTGCGGCCCGAGCGGACGGTCAGTCCGGGCAGAACCGGCAGTAGGGATTTTTCGGAGAGCCGATGCTGGGTTTTTCTGCGGCCGGTTCGGCGGCCGTTTTCCCAGCCGAATCCCCTTCGGCCGAGGCTTCCGCAGCGGCTGCCGGTTCTTCTGCTTGCGGGGGCGTAGTCACAGCGGGCGCCGCCTGTACCGGCGGTTCAGGATAGGGGAGTTTTCCGCCCAGTTCCCGATACCGCCGTTGCAGACTCCTGGTGCCGGGATTGTGGCGCAAGCCGTCGCTGACGAGACTGAGCGCTTTTTTGCGGTCGCTCGACGCGTAGTGGTCCGCAAGATAAAGGTAAGCCGGGACATACTTGGGGGTCTGCTGAACGACGCCCGTGTAGAGCATCACCGCCTCGGCCTTGCGCCCGGCAAGCGCGAGGGTTCTTGCCTTGCCCGCGATAACCTCGGGCCGCATGTTGAAATCCGGCGACGTGTGTGAGAGCACGTAATCGAACCCGCCCAGCGATTCCTGTATGTTGTACTTGAATTCATTGCGATCGTGGATACTCGACATGGCGCGGTTGTAGAAACGCAGGCCATCGCAGTAGTGATGCATATGTCCCCAGTTTCGCTTGTCGGACGTGTCGCGGCCGGCAATTTGCGCCCTGCACATGGCATCCTCGGCTGCTGTTTTGCCCCAGGGCTGCAGGGCAAAGGCCGGATCGGCAGCCAGCAAACCCGCCAAGGCCAACAGGATGAATTTCATGACCCGCTCCTATGTTCAGCCTGGTTCAGGGCAGCCGTTTTCTCCGCCACTTTTTCCCAGGAAAATTCGCGCTGCGTTCGTTCGATCGCAGCCCTGCCCATGCGCTTACCCTCGTCAGTGAGCAATCTTGCCAACCCGATTGCGACGGCATTGGTCCGCGTCCCCTCTATCCTGAGTCCGGTTTCGCCATCAATCACCGCCGAACCCGTACCGCCGGCATGCCCTGCCAGACTGGGCTTGCCACACGCCGCCGCTTCGATGAACACCATCCCGAAGCCTTCATTGTCGCCGTTGATTTCCCGATTGGGCATGGCGAAGACGTCGCAGGCATTCATCCAGCGCGGCAGGTCGGCCTCGCTAACCGCACCTATCCGGTGGACGATGCCACGCACATTATGTTCCGCGATCAGCCCATCGAGGTAATCGGCGTCTTCACCGATGCCGGCGATGACATACTGCACCGGCACACCCCCGGTTCGTAATTGCGCCACAGCGCGGATCATCTGGTCGAAGCCCTTGCGCCGCGACAGGCGGCCGACCGAGAAGACCAGCCTGTCGCCGGGGCCGATGTCGAGGCTTTCGCGCAGGCCTGCGGTGTCCAGTCCCGGCCTGAACACCGACACGTCGACGCCCGGATAAATGATCGTAATCCGCGCCGCGTCGATGCCCATTTCCAGCAAGGTATCGCGCGTGTGTTCGCTGTTGGCAATCACCCTGTCCGCGTGGCGCAGGGCAAACCGCATGGTCTTGAATTTTCCGCCGCGCCCCCAGGTGGTGAGCTCCTCCCCATGAGCATAGATCACAACCGGGCGCAGCGTCAGCCGCGCCACCGCCCACGCCACCAGCCCTTCGGGCAGGGCGCGAAAGGCGTGGATGGCGTCGAATCGATGATTGAACGACAACCACAAAGACACCAGGAAGAATCGCAGATACATTGCCAGCACCGGCACACCCCCGGTTCGTAATTGCGCCACAGCGCGGATCATCTGGTCGAAGCCCTTGCGCCGCGACAGGCGGCCGACCGAGAAGACCAGCCTGTCGCCGGGGCCGATGTCGAGGCTTTCGCG
>JAMCVR010000046.1:15627-25259 GCA_023475455.1 Thermoplasmatota archaeon
GCGCCACCGCCCACGCCACCAGCCCTTCGGGCAGGGCGCGAAAGGCGTGGATGGCGTCGAATCGATGATTGAACGACAACCACAAAGACACCAGGAAGAATCGCAGATACATTGCCAGCGATTCGGGGCGCAGCCAGGGCACGCGCCTGAGGTTGAGGCGGTGGATGGTGTTGGGGTGGGCGGCGTCGACTGCGGCTGCGCCGGGGACGTCGGCGGTGACGATGTGGATCTCCCGGCCGCCCAGGCGCTTGTACACCTCGGCCGCCCACACGGCGGTGCCGCCTTTCGTCGGTAAAAACAGCTCGGTCAGAACCAGCAGACGATTCACCCGTTCATCCTTTCAGCATCGACAGCACGTTGCGCAGGCTTTTCCAGCCAGGGCGCGCAGCCAGCGTGGGGAGCACGGCGCCGACCGCCGCCATGCGCTGGCCGCGCTTGCTCAATGCGCAGCCAAGGTTGTAGCGGGCGCTGTCCATCCGCGCCATCACCCCCTGCCGGACCGCAACCGGGAAGTTTTCCGCCAGCCGCGCCAGATCGGTCAGCGTGCGCACGTTTTCGCGTTGCGCCGCCACCGGATCGCGCCGGGTGGCGCTGCCGCCATGGATGACGTAGACGCCGAGGCTTTGGCAGACCACGCCGATGCGGCGGCTTTTGGCCACCAGGCGGGTGAGGAAATGCACGTCCTCGCACACCTTGAAGCCGGTGGGGTAGCCGCCCAGTTCGACAAAGCGGGCGCGCGGGACGGACAGCGTGTGCGTGTCGCCGAAATGGTCGGCGACGAAGGCGGCGAACTCGGCGGGGGTTTCCATCACCACCCGCGCCGCGTCCGATGCCTTGGTCAGCATCATGCGTCCCGATTCGTGCTGCGCCATCGAGGTGCCGAGCAGGGTGCCGGCCGCGTCGCGGTATTCGTAATCGCCGGTCAGGCAATCCAGCGCGGCGTCTTCGGCGATCCATTCCGCATGCAGCTTGATGCGATCGGGTGCATACCAGTCGTCGGCATCGAGAAACGCCAGCCAGTCGCCGGTGGCTGCCGCGGCGCCGGCGTTGCGCGCCACCGATACGCCGCCGTTGGGCTGCCGGATCAGGTGCACGGCGCCGCCAAACTGGCGCGCGACCTCGGCGGTGGCATCGGTCGATCCGTCGTCGACGACGATGATCTCGTGCGCCGGCCAGTTTTGCGCCTGCACCGATTCGATCGCGCGCGCCAGCGTGGCGGCGTGATTGAATGCGGGGACGATGACCGAGAAGCGCGGATTCATGCGGCACGCCCCAGCAGGGCGAGCGGCAGCGCAAGACCGCTCAGTTGTGCCAGACGGCGAAAGCGCGGAATCTCGTCCAGCCGCGCACGCCAGGCGGCAAGCCGCGGCGGCAGCCGGGGTTCGATCCAGGCCGGATCGCGGCCCCGGATCGCGCATGCCAGTTCAAGCGGCGAGAGAAAACGCAGATCGGGACGGGCGCTCAGTGCTGCATTCAAGCCCGCTTCGAGCGTGGATAGGCTGGCGTCCGGCGCCTGCAGAAAATTGAAGCGATGGGTTTCGAGCAGGCACGCGCGCCCCTGCCGGGTGCGCGCCAGCAGGCCGTCCGCCAGGCGCCGCGGGGCATGGCCCAGCGCCGGCTCGAAATACGCATCACGCACCAGATAGGTTTGTCCTGAAAGGGAACGCTCACCCGTCAGCATCGTTGCATCCACGCAGCCGGGGTGGCCTGCGGCATTGCGGCAGGTGGCCCGGCGGCCCGGCGTGATGATGACCTCGACCCCGGCCTGCGCCCAGGCGGCTTCGACCGCGTCGTTCCAGACGAAGGTGGTGGCAACCGCCACCCGCGGCACGCCGCCGAACACGGACGCATACGCCGCCGCCTCGGCGGCGGCGGCTTGCCGGACCGCTTCGGGGGCCAGCGCCTGCGAGGGCAGGCTGGACGCATCGACCCAGCGGCTTTGCAGGGGCGAGGGCAGGTCCTCGGTCGCGGCGGGCTCGGACGAGACGAGCCAGTCGCGCACGCCGTCATCGGCCTGCGCGGCGGCCAGCACCGCGGGCGGCCAGTAGTGGCACTGGCCGTGCAGTTGCGGCGCGAACACGTTTGCCGCGATGCCGGCCTGCATCGCCGCACGCACGTCATCGAAACGGGCGTCGGCAAGGGACAGGCCGTGGTATTCGGTGCAGCCGGCGGCGGCGATGCGTGCGCCGTCCGGCACTTCCAGCACCGTGCCCAGGGTCATGAGCGCCGGCCGGCCGCTGCGGTCGCGGATGCGCTGCAGCAGCGCCGACAGGCGACGCAAAGCGTCAGCCTGTTGCAATGGCCCGGCGCCCCAGTCGTCGCTTTCGATGACGAGTACGGGGTGACGCAGGACGGGCTCGCGCCAGCGGGCGGCGAGCGGGCGGCCGAAGGCGAGCAGAATGCTTGCCCACAGCAGCAGCAGCATGGCAAGAGCAAGCGCCAACCCGGTCACAGGGGGGTACCCGGGGTTTCGTCATTCCGGCGCAAGCCGGAATCCAGTGCCTGCGTTAGGCTGGATTCCGGCTTGCGCCGGAATGACGGGTGACGGCTCTGCGGTGCCTGCATCAATACCCCATCCTGGCGGCCACGTCCGCCACCTGCGGCAGCACGCGCTCGATCTTTTCCCGGTTGCGCCCGTCCTTCCATTTGTCCAGGCGGATTTCGGAGAAGGCGTTGTAGGGGATGTCGAGCACGTCGGCGCAGTGCGCCTGCAGGCGGGCGTCGTACGCGAGACCGCAGCCTTCGAAGACCCGGCGGAAGGCGGCGACCGGGTCGCGCAGGAAATCCTCGTAGAACACCTCGACCCATTGCCCGGACGGGATGGCCGATTTGGCGTCGAGGATGGCCTGGTTGATGGCGGCGTACTGGAACGCGGCGACGTCCTCGACCGGTGCGTCCGCATACTTGCGCCAGCCGTCGGCCAGAAAGAAGCACCACCGATGCAGTCGCCCGTTTTCAACCGCCACCTTTGCCGGCAGGTCGTTCGACCAGGTGGCGAACTCGTCGGGCTTGCGCCACCCCTCGATCAGCGAATTGAGGTTGTCGCCCGGGCTGCGCTTGACGAAGACGAACACGGCATCGGGAAACAGCGCGTGCAGATAGGGCACGCACAGGCCGTTCTGGTTGTTCTTGTCGACCCAGCGATGGCGGCCGGTCCAGCTGTAGAAGTAGCGGCTGACGGTGTCGCGGTCGCGGTCGCCGGCATCCGCCGCATCCAGCGCATGGGTGTCCCAGTGCTTGTCGGCCGGCGGATGCAGCCCGGTCCAGTAATCATGGGTTTCGCGTTGCAGGCTGCCGATCTCGCGCGACTCGGACAGCGTCTTGTAGACCAGCGTGGTGCCGGCACGCGAGCAGCCGACCACGATGATCGGCCGCCGCGCCGGGGAACGCGCGAGCGTCCAGCGCGCACTGCGCACGCCACGCTGAATGCGTCGCGCGTGCCAGGCAAGCGTTTTGCTTGCCTTGATCAGGAATTCACTCAAAGGCCGGGCTTTCTGACAATGTGGCAAATGTTGGCGGACTCAATAAACAGGATTCGTGCCAAACCTGCAAGCCCGTTAATATCGAGCCTCGATTATCCCGCATCACACCGACACACGACACCATGGATGGCATTTTCGGCTGGCTGGGCGAGCACGGCGCGCACCAGGACTTGATCAGGCACATGGGGCACGCAGCCCGCCTCTCGCCCGAAGGGCTGCTGCACGCGCACAGCAGCCAGCTGCTGGGGGTGGCGGCCTGCTCGCGCTTCGGCAAGGGCGAGATTCACGTTGAAAACGGGCTGGCTGCCGCGCTGACCGGGCGCCCGCGCTTTCTGGACGACGAGCTGGCCTTTATCGCCCGCGACCGGAATCCGGCGGTGGCGGTGGCGCACGGCTGGGTGCGTTTCGGCGAAAAACTGTCGACGCTGATGCACGGCAATTTCGCCTTCGCCGTGCTGGAACCGATCAAGAAAAAAGCCTTCATGGCGCTCGACCGCGTCGGCGCCGAGCGCCTGTGCTACGCCCATCGCGGCGGCCGGCTGGTGTTCGGCAGCAGCGCGCAAAGCGTGGCCGCCCACCCCGCCGTGGGGCGTGTCATCGATCCGCAGGCGATCTACGACTATCTCTATTTCCACACCATCCCGGCGCCGCGCAGCCTGTACCAGGGCGTGCGCAAGCTGCTGCCGGGGCAATTCGCCGTCCTGAAAAATGGCCGGCTCGGCACCGGCTTTTACTGGCAGGCCGATTACACGCCGGTCGACGCCGGTTTCGACAGCCAGCGGCGCGATTTTCGCGCCGTGCTGGATCGGGCCGTGCGCGATGCGGACGCCCCCGCCACCGCCGCGTTCCTCTCCGGCGGCACCGACAGCTCGACCGTCGTCGGCGCGCTCACCGCCGCGCGCGGCGCGCCGGTCGACACCTTTTCCATCGGCTTCGACGCCGACGGCTTCGACGAGATGGAATACGCGCGAACTCGTCGGGCTTGCGCCACCCCTCGATCAGCGAATTGAGGTTGTCGCCCGGGCTGCGCTTGACGAAGACGAACACGGCATCGGGAAACAGCGCGTGCAGATAGGGCACGCACAGGCCGTTCTGGTTGTTCTTGTCGACCCAGCGATGGCGGCCGGTCCAGCTGTAGAAGTAGCGGCTGACGGTGTCGCGGTCGCGGTCGCCGGCATCCGCCGCATCCAGCGCATGGGTGTCCCAGTGCTTGTCGGCCGGCGGATGCAGCCCGGTCCAGTAATCATGGGTTTCGCGTTGCAGGCTGCCGATCTCGCGCGACTCGGACAGCGTCTTGTAGACCAGCGTGGTGCCGGCACGCGAGCAGCCGACCACGATGATCGGCCGCCGCGCCGGGGAACGCGCGAGCGTCCAGCGCGCACTGCGCACGCCACGCTGAATGCGTCGCGCGTGCCAGGCAAGCGTTTTGCTTGCCTTGATCAGGAATTCACTCAAAGGCCGGGCTTTCTGACAATGTGGCAAATGTTGGCGGACTCAATAAACAGGATTCGTGCCAAACCTGCAAGCCCGTTAATATCGAGCCTCGATTATCCCGCATCACACCGACACACGACACCATGGATGGCATTTTCGGCTGGCTGGGCGAGCACGGCGCGCACCAGGACTTGATCAGGCACATGGGGCACGCAGCCCGCCTCTCGCCCGAAGGGCTGCTGCACGCGCACAGCAGCCAGCTGCTGGGGGTGGCGGCCTGCTCGCGCTTCGGCAAGGGCGAGATTCACGTTGAAAACGGGCTGGCTGCCGCGCTGACCGGGCGCCCGCGCTTTCTGGACGACGAGCTGGCCTTTATCGCCCGCGACCGGAATCCGGCGGTGGCGGTGGCGCACGGCTGGGTGCGTTTCGGCGAAAAACTGTCGACGCTGATGCACGGCAATTTCGCCTTCGCCGTGCTGGAACCGATCAAGAAAAAAGCCTTCATGGCGCTCGACCGCGTCGGCGCCGAGCGCCTGTGCTACGCCCATCGCGGCGGCCGGCTGGTGTTCGGCAGCAGCGCGCAAAGCGTGGCCGCCCACCCCGCCGTGGGGCGTGTCATCGATCCGCAGGCGATCTACGACTATCTCTATTTCCACACCATCCCGGCGCCGCGCAGCCTGTACCAGGGCGTGCGCAAGCTGCTGCCGGGGCAATTCGCCGTCCTGAAAAATGGCCGGCTCGGCACCGGCTTTTACTGGCAGGCCGATTACACGCCGGTCGACGCCGGTTTCGACAGCCAGCGGCGCGATTTTCGCGCCGTGCTGGATCGGGCCGTGCGCGATGCGGACGCCCCCGCCACCGCCGCGTTCCTCTCCGGCGGCACCGACAGCTCGACCGTCGTCGGCGCGCTCACCGCCGCGCGCGGCGCGCCGGTCGACACCTTTTCCATCGGCTTCGACGCCGACGGCTTCGACGAGATGGAATACGCGCGCTGCGCCGCCGAACGCTTCAAGTGCCACAGTCACGAGTATTACCTGAAGCCGGCCGACATCGTGACCGCGATTCCCGTCATCGCGCGCGAATACGACGAGCCCTTCGGCAACGATTCGGCGGTGCCGACTTACTTCTGCGCCAGGGCCGCGCGCGAGGGAGGTTTCGAACACATGCTTGCCGGCGACGGCGGCGACGAGATCTTCGGCGGCAACGCGCGCTACGCCAAGCAGCGGCTGTTCGAGGCCTATGCCCACCTGCCGGCGCTGCTGCGGCGCGGCGTGATCGAACCGATCGCGCGCCTGCCGGGTCTCTCCGACCGCTTTCCGTTATCCAAGCTGAAGAGCTACGTCGCCCAGGCCGGGGTCGGGCTGCCGCTGCGGCTGGAAAGCTACAACTTCCTGCACCGCACCCCCCTCGACCGGATTTTTGCTGCGGATTTCATCCATGCCGTCGATCCGTCGTCGGCCGATGCCGCTTTGACCGAAGTCTACGAGCGCACCGCGTCGGACCATTACATCAACCGCATGATGCACCTGGACCTGAAATTCACCCTGGCCGACAACGACCTGCGCAAGGTGGGCACCATGACCGAGGCGGCGGGCATCGAGGTGCATTACCCGCTGCTCGACGACCGCATGGTGGCGTTCGCCAACCGCCTGCCGGTGGACTACAAGGTGCGCGGGCAAAAACTGCGCTGGTTCTTCAAGGAAGCGCTCGTCGACCTGCTGCCGGAAAAGATCATCAACAAGAGCAAGCACGGTTTCGGCCTGCCGTTCGGCGTGTGGAGCAACCGGTACGCCCCGCTCGGCGAGCTGGTCGGCGACAGCCTGTCGGATTTCAGGCGGCGCGGCTGGATCCAGCCGGCGTATCTCGACCACATGCTCGCGATGCAGCGCGGCCCGCACGCCAGCTACTACGGCGTGATGATCTGGGTGACGATGATGCTGGAGCGGTGGCTGCAGGAAAACGGGGACTGATCGAGGGAACGCTTGCAATCCGTCGCCATGCCGTCGCGCGCCCCCTTGGGGGCCGGCTGTGATCCAGTGGTGCGCGATGCCGGAGTGACCGGGGCTTGCGGGCGGTTCAACCTAAATTCCTCACCACAGAGGCACAGAGAAAAAAACAAAGACTTGCATCGTGATACCCAGTCACCTAACGGGTGAGTGTCCAGGTGCGGGAAGCTATTGATTTCTTGTCTTTCTCTGTGCCTCTGTGGTTCAAATGCGGTTTACAGGTTCAAATGCGGGACGAACCCGCCGACTTCAAGGCGACTTGTTATTCCAGCGCGCAGACGGATGCACGTACGCGGATCTTGCCGGCACCGTTTCCGCCTTCCCCAGCACCCCCGAGAACTTGGCCGCCAGCACCAGCACGATCATCAGGTGATAGGTGAGGTCGAAATAGGCCAGCCCCAGGAAGGCGCCGCCGGCGCCGTAGCCGATCAGGCTGACCTGGATCATCGCGGCCAGGTCGGCCGCCCATTTTCGCTGAGGGTCGTTTTTGCACTCGCGGATCACCTGGTTGGCGCGCAGCCAGGCGAACACCGCAAGCAGGATGAACATGCCGAACCCGATGAAGCCGTGCTCGCCCATCACCTCGAAGTAGATGCTGTGAACGTCGTGGACGCGGAAGGGCTCGGGGGCGTACTGCCGGAAGGTCGGCGGCCGGAACATTTCGAAGCCGCCTCCGGTCACCCGATCCTTCGCCACATTGAATGCGGTATGCCAGGCGTTGATGCGCCCCAGTGCGGAGGTATCTTCCTGGTAGGTCTTGATGGTGTACATGCGGTCATACCATTCCTGCGGCATCACCGCATGGATGATCCCTACCGCGATGACGATGTAGGCGCCCATGACGAGCTTGTGGCGGCTTTTCAGCCACAGGAACAGGCCCATGGCAGCCATCGCCACCAGGCCGCCGCGCGACTGGCTGCCGATGGCGGCCACGCCGGACAAAACCATGGCCGAGGCCAGACCCATGCGGACCCATTTGCGGGGTTCCTGCAGGTGCAGGTAGCGGATGAGCGGGATGAGCATGGCCAGCACCAGCGCCATTTCGTTGTTGCCCGCAAAAAAGGTTCCGGTCGGCCCCTGAACCCGAAATGCGCCGCCGTGCACGATGGTGAAGATGCCGCCCTTGACCCCGTAGTAGCCCAATGACAAGGCAATGACCCAGATCATCCAGTGCAGATGCTGGCGTTCCTTGATGATCATGGCGGTGAGGAAGACCATGAGCTGGATTTTCCAGACCTTGTCCCACTGAATCCATGCGAGATCGGGATACAACGAAAAAACGGTAGTGATGAACATCCACCCGACAAAGAGCAGCAGCAAAACCGTCTCGCGCGTCCAGACCATGTCCTTTTTCTCTTTCGAGAACAGGAAGGCCGTGATGGTGACGAGGGCGGTGATGAACGCGAAGGGAAAATCGTAGGCGAAGCCC
This sequence comes from Thermoplasmatota archaeon, assembly GCA_023475455.1. Next base: position 23,979 of record JAMCVR010000046.1, read on the forward strand.
CAGGCCTGGCGGTGGGGATTCATGTAACCCAGCCAGCACCACAGCAGAATGCCGATCCAGGGCCGCTTGAAGATGAACGGCAGCACCCCAAAGACTATCGCGGTGACGAGAATGTCTCTCATGTGTTTTGCCCCGATGCTTCCCGCGTGAACCAGCGAACCCGGCGTGGCAGCGCAACCTTGGCCAGCATGCCGGACGCCAGCCGGGCAGCAAGCGCCTGTTCGTGACGCAGCCCGCGGTCCTTGACCCGATACAGGCGGCCCTTGCCCGGCTGCGGCATGCCAAGCTGTTCGCCCCGGGACAGCCTTGCGACGGCTTCGGCGTAGACCTCGGCGCTGTCGCGCACCGCGCGCCAGAACAGCACCAGTTCGCTGTCGCCCTCACGTACTTCGGGGCTGATGTGGGCGATCAGGCGGCCGGTGTCGATGCCAGCGTCGATGTAATGCAGGGTGCAGCCGACCTTCCCCGGTTCGCCGTTGTACAGCGCCCAGAAGGTACCGTCGGCGCCGCGGTATTCGGGCGACAGCCCGCCGTGCAGGTTGACGATGCCAAGGCGGCCCTCCTTCAGCAGTTCGCCGCGGATCAGCGAGGTGCCGAACACGCAGATCAGGTCGGGCTTGAGTTCGCGCGCCAGCTTCACCACGTCGGGGTGGTTGATGTGCGGGACTTCGCGCACCAGTTCGGGACGCTCGAGCCGGGGCTGGCCATGCGGAAAAAAGAACGTCGCCTCGGGGTTGCCGGCGTAGCGGCGGCGGTCGCGCAGCCAGCGCCAGGCCTTGCGGAACAGATTGTCCGGGCGCGATTTCTTCAGGGTTTTTTTCAGGTTCCACTCGCCGCCGGTTTCCTGCACGATGGCGAGCGCCTCGCCGGCGCGGCACAGGGTGTTGGCGACGTGCAGGTGGCGGGCGCTGCGCCCGCACAGGATCATGATCCGCAGCCGGCTCATCGCGTTAGCCCCTTGGCCGCGGCCGGGACGGGCGGCACCGCCACATTGGCCATGTCCATGATCAGCGCGTCGGCGAAGAACTTGGCCGCCCAGTTGGGGAATTCGAAGCGTGAATACGCACCCCAGATCGGCGCCGAGCCTGGAATGGCGCCGCGCACGACGGCGTCGTCCTCCTCCAGCCGCTGGGTGCGTTTGACGTAGGCGATCGCGCAGATCAGGTCGGGCTTGAGTTCGCGCGCCAGCTTCACCACGTCGGGGTGGTTGATGTGCGGGACTTCGCGCACCAGTTCGGGACGCTCGAGCCGGGGCTGGCCATGCGGAAAAAAGAACGTCGC
>JAMCVR010000080.1 GCA_023475455.1 Thermoplasmatota archaeon
AGGGCGGAAAACCCCTCGGTAGCGGCGAGATAATCGGTGCGCTGGCTGCGGCGCCTGCAATCGGGAATCGCCAGATCATGCCGGATGTTTGCCACTGTGCGCCGCGACAAGCGGATGCCGTGTTCCCGCTCAAGGATGGCGGCGACAGCGCCGTCTGTCAGCGGACCCGGCAATAACCCTTCTGATATGAAGGCTTTTTCTGTTTTTATCAGATGATCCACGAAATGGCAATGAACTTGCCGCGGCTTCGGGAACAGGGCGCTTAACGGCACCGCTTTCCCGTTTGCCAGCGCAATCGACAATCCACGCGCCAGCCGGGAGATCCGGCCCGGATCCGCCACCACGGAAAGATCCGATTCCGACCGCAACCGGCTGGAAATTTCGGCCTGGGTCAGGGGGACGAGTGACAAGGCTTGCCCGGAGCGCAGATACGCCGCCTGTGATGCCAGCACCGCCTGTACCAGCGCATGGGTGAGCCGGTTCCGGGTATTGATGAGGCGCAGCCGGTGTAACGTCCCTGCGAAATCTCCAGGGATTTTCTCACGTGCCATCAGGCGGTTCATCCCCTCTTCATCGAACCGGTACTCACGCGCGTAGCCGTCGCGGCGGTAAAGGAACGCCAGGTCACGGCCCGCCTCGTGAACTTCTCCCAGGATCGGAGAGGCCTTGGTTTGGGGAAGGACGGCCGCCTCATGCGCCACCCGCGCACCTTCCAGTCGGCCCACGGTGATCCAGGGGCGCAGCGCGTTAAAGCCGGTGGACGATTCCGCCTGGGTCACGAAGCGGTCGAAAGTCCGCAGCGGCAACTCCAGAAAACGGGCGAGCATGATTTTGCCGAGCAGTGCGGCGTCGATCTTGTTATTGGGGTGCTGCAAGTGCGGTTCCGCCGACAAAATATTTTGGGTTCTTGTTCCGGCAAGACTGCGGAGAGACGGGATGACCGATGGCTCGGAAAGGGTTGTCTACTCTGGCTTCCGGGGCTTCGGCAAGGACGGCATGAGAATGTTTCGCGCAGGCCGACCTCCCCGCAGTCCAGGCGGTCTGGCCTGGTGCTTTCTTTCATCCCGAATCCGGCAGTTCTTGAACCACTGGGACACCGAGCCGATTCGACGAGAGAAAATCGGCTGAATGGCGCTCACCCCATGGGTGAACCGGCTGGCGAATGCAAGCTCTTGTTTTCTTCTCCGTGTCTTTGCGGTGAACTGCTTTTTCCAGGTTCAAGCCTGTTTCAACGCGGCGGCGGTGTTCACCAGCTCCAGCATCAGCGCATGCAGGCGCGCCGGCGATTTGAGCGCGCCGTTCTCTTCGTCGAACGCCGTGTCGGCGTGCGGCAGCGAGAACTGGCCGGGCAGCACCAGCACCCCGAGCGTGTTCAGGATCTGGCGCAGGTGGGGCAGCATGCGCATGCCGCCGAAGGTGCCGGGCGACGCGGCGAGAATGGCGGCGACCTTGTTCCGGTAGGGCACCAGGCCCGACTCGCCCTGCCATTCGCGCGATATCCAGTCGATCGTGTTCTTCAAGAGCGGCGGAATCGAGCTGTTGTATTCGGGGCTGGCGATCAGCAGGGCGTCGTGCTCCTTGAACAGGGCTTTCAGGCGCAGCGCGTTGTCGGGCAGGCCGTCGCGGTCTTCGAGGTCGCCGTTGTAGAGCGGCAGCGGGTAATCCGCCAGATCGATCAGGGTGACCTCGCCGCCCGCGGCGCGGGCGGCGTCCGCCGCGGCCCGGATGAGCTTGCGGTTCCAGGAATCGCGGCGAATGCTGCCGGAAAAGGCGAGAATCTTGGGCATGGCGTGTCCTTGCGTCAAAAAATGGGGGATTGTATCGGGGCTTCGGCCGGGAACCGAAGCCCGGCGGGATTCAGGCGAGATCGAAGCTGACGAGCTCGCTGGCTTCCAGCGCCTCGATGTCGACGGCGGATTCGAAGCGGACCGCCACCGCATCGCCGGCTTCCAGCGGAGTGCCTCGCACCTTGACCCGGCCGCGCGCCACCTGCAGCCAGGCACGCCGGCCCGGGGCGAGCGTCAGCGTGGCGCGTTCGCCGGCCGCCAGCCGGCCGGCACGGATGGCGGCATCCTGGTGCAGCGTCACCGAGCCGTCGCGGCCATCGTTCGAGGCGATCAGCCGCAGCCGGCCTTGCAGGCTTTCGGGCGCAAAGGCGATCTGCCCGTAGCCCGGCTCCAGGCCGTAGGCATCCGGCTCGATCCAGATTTGCAGCAGATGCACCGGCTCGGTCGCCGAGGCGTTGAATTCGCTGTGGGCGATGCCGTGGCCGGCACGCATGCGCTGCACTTCGCCGGGGCGGATCACGCCGCCGTTGCCGAGCGAATCCTTGTGCTCGAGCGCGCCGGACAGCACCCAGGTGACGATTTCCATGTCCCGGTGGCTGTGGGTGGGGAAGCCCGCACCCGGCGCGATGCGGTCTTCGTTGATCACGCGCAGCGGGCCGAAGCCCATCCAGTTCGGGTCGCGATAGCCAGCGAAGGAGAAGGTGTGAAAACTGTCGAGCCAGCCGTGATGGGCGTGGCCGCGTTCGGACGATTTGCGCACGGTGAGCATGATGGGCTCCTTTTGTGTTCGGGCGATGGAATGACTATAGGCGTGGTTTCCTGCCAGTAAAACCGGCACAATTCGATCAATTCATCCAAATCATTCGAACATGCCGCCGACCCTGGATGCGCTGGCCATACTCGACGCCATCGACCGCAGGGGTTCGTTTGCACGCGCCGCCGAGGAACTGGGACGCGCCGACTGGTTCATCCGCGCGCTGACCCGGCCCGATGTGTTCGCTGGAGTGCTCGATGCCGCCTGAACGCGCGCTGCTCGACAGGATGCGGCTCGACAAATGGTTGTGGGCCGCGCGCTTCTACAAGACGCGCAGCCTCGCCACCCAGGCCATCGAGCATGGGCAGATCAAGCTGAACGGCGCGCGCGTCAAGCCTGCGCGCGAGGTGAAAGCGGGCGACCGGCTGGAGGTCCAACTCGGCGAGGCCGGCTGGACCCTGACGGTGCGTGCGCTGTCGACGCGGCGCGGACCGGCGCCGGTCGCGCAGGCACTGTACGAGGAAGACCCCGCCAGCCAGGCGCGCCGCCGGCAGCAGGCGGGCGAGCGCAAGCTGACGGCCAGCCCGGCGGCGGCGATCAAGGGCCGGCCCACCAAGCGCGACCGCCGGCAGATTCACCGCTTTACCGGAGAGTGAGGTTCCCCCATTTCCTGCCGGATTCCTTCCGCACGGCGCGGACAAACGCATAGAATCGTGCAATCCGCGAGCCTTCTTCCATGACCGTTTCCCCCGCGTTCTCCATGTTCCTGCGCCGCGCATCGCGCTGGCTGGCGGCCCTGGCTGCGCTGGGTGCGCTGGGTTTTGCGACGGCTGCCGCGCTGATGTTTTTCTGGGTGCTGCCGAACATCGCCGAACACCGCGACGCGGTGGCCGGCCTGATGTCGCGCGCGCTCGGCCAGCGGGTGACGCTGGAAGCGGTGTCGGGGGTGTGGCGGCAGGCGCGTCCCGAATTCCGTCTGCGGGGCGTGCGCCTGTACGATCAACAGGGCCGGCCGGCACTCCACCTGCCCGAACTGAAGGCCGCGTTCGCCTGGCGTTCGCTGGAGTGCTCGATGCCGCCTGAACGCGCGCTGCTCGACAGGATGCGGCTCGACAAATGGTTGTGGGCCGCGCGCTTCTACAAGACGCGCAGCCTCGCCACCCAGGCCATCGAGCATGGGCAGATCAAGCTGAACGGCGCGCGCGTCAAGCCTGCGCGCGAGGTGAAAGCGGGCGACCGGCTGGAGGTCCAACTCGGCGAGGCCGGCTGGACCCTGACGGTGCGTGCGCTGTCGACGCGGCGCGGACCGGCGCCGGTCGCGCAGGCACTGTACGAGGAAGACCCCGCCAGCCAGGCGCGCCGCCGGCAGCAGGCGGGCGAGCGCAAGCTGACGGCCAGCCCGGCGGCGGCGATCAAGGGCCGGCCCACCAAGCGCGACCGCCGGCAGATTCACCGCTTTACCGGAGAGTGAGGTTCCCCCATTTCCTGCCGGATTCCTTCCGCACGGCGCGGACAAACGCATAGAATCGTGCAATCCGCGAGCCTTCTTCCATGACCGTTTCCCCCGCGTTCTCCATGTTCCTGCGCCGCGCATCGCGCTGGCTGGCGGCCCTGGCTGCGCTGGGTGCGCTGGGTTTTGCGACGGCTGCCGCGCTGATGTTTTTCTGGGTGCTGCCGAACATCGCCGAACACCGCGACGCGGTGGCCGGCCTGATGTCGCGCGCGCTCGGCCAGCGGGTGACGCTGGAAGCGGTGTCGGGGGTGTGGCGGCAGGCGCGTCCCGAATTCCGTCTGCGGGGCGTGCGCCTGTACGATCAACAGGGCCGGCCGGCACTCCACCTGCCCGAACTGAAGGCCGCGTTCGCCTGGCGTTCGCTGCTGTTTCTGGAACCGCGCTTCAACCGCATCGAGATGCAAGGGCTGACGCTTGGGGTGCGGCGCGCAGGCGACCGGCATCTCTACGTCGGCGGCATTCCCGTCAACCCGGCCGATCCCGGCAGCGGCTTTGCCAACTGGCTGCTGCGGCAGGGCCGGGTGCACGTGAGCGAGGCCACGCTCACCTGGCTGGACGAAGTGCGCAACGCCCCGCCGCTGATCCTGACGGCGGTCGACTTCACGCTGAGCAACACGCGCCGCACGCACCGCCTGACATTGCAGGCGGTGCCGCCGGCCAGCCTGGCCCGGCCGTTGACGGTCGAGGCAAAACTGAGCAGCCGCGATGCGGAGGACAGCAAGACCTGGAACGGTTCGGTCGATGCGAGCGTGGCGGGGGTGTCGTTCCCGCATCTGGGCGCCTGGCTGGCGCTGCCGTATCAGCCCCGGCGGGGCTGGGGTGCGTTGAAGCTGACATTCGAAGTGGCGAAAGGCCGCCTGGCAGGGGTGGTCGCGGGCCTCGATCTGCGGGCGGTCGAAACCACGCTGGGCGAGGGACTGCCCGCCTTGCGGCTGGCGCAGGTGCGCGGCCGGGCGCTATGGCGGCGCGGCCCGGACGACCAGCGCGTGGCGTTTGAGAACCTGCGCGTGGCGCGGCCAGGCGCTGCGCTGGGCGCGCCGTTCAACGTGGGGCTGGCCTGGGGCGCGACGTCGCGCGAAATCACGGCAAAAGCCCTCGGTCTGAACGGCTGGCAGGATGTTTTGCCGAGCCTGCCGCTGGATGCGGGCTTGCGCGCGCGCCTGCACACCCTGCAACCGCAAGGTCGACTCGACGTGTTGCGCCTGCGCTGGCGCGGCGCGCAGCCGGGCCTCGACAACTTCGACGTTGCGGCCCACTTCAGCGGCCTGGGCGTGACGGCGGTCGGCGCGCAGCCGGGACTGGCCGGGCTCAGCGGGCGCATCGAGGGCGATGCGCGCGCAGGCGTGTTCGAGATCGATTCGACGCAACTGGCCCTCGACCTGCCCGGCCTGTTCCGCGAGCCGTCGTTCGGGTTCGACCGCGTGCGGGCGCGCGGAGGCTGGAAAAAAACGCCGCTCGGCCGCCGCTTGACGCTGGACGACGCGGCCTTTGCCAATGCGGACATGGCAGGCACGGCCCAGGGCCGCTACGAGCTGATCGCCGGCCGGCCCGGCGTCATCGAT
>JAMCVR010000164.1 GCA_023475455.1 Thermoplasmatota archaeon
GCGCGCCTTCAGCAGAACCCGGAACAGTTTATCCAGCGCCTCCAGATGCGGCATCAGCGCAGCCTGCTTCTTCTCCGGTTTGGCCGCGCCGGAGAGCCAGTCCCTTGGCGGGCAGTTTCTCGCCGTTCAGCACCGCCTTGATGCCGCGGTGTACCAGCAGGTCGGGATAGCGCCGGATCGGCGAGGTGAAGTGGGTGTAGGCCTCGTAGGCCAGGCCGAAGTGGCCCTTGTTGTCGGGGCTGTAGATCGCCTGCCTGAGCGAGCGCAGCATCACGGTCTGCAACAGGCCATGATCGGGACGATCCTTGATCTTCTCCAGGAGCGCCGCGTAATCCTTGGCGTGCGGCTTGTCGCCGCCGCCGAGGTCGAGGCCGAATTCGGCAAGGAATTCGCGCAGCGCAGCGAGCTTTTCCGCCGTCGGGCCTTCGTGCACCCGGTACAGCGCAGGCTGTTTGTGCTCGTGCAGGAAATCCGATGCGCAGACGTTGGCCGCCAGCATGCATTCCTCGATGATGCGGTGGGCGTCGTTGCGGATCACCGGAACGATCTCCCTGATCTTGCCCTGGTCGTCGAAAATGATCTGCGTCTCGGTCGAGCCGAAATCGATCGCGCCGCGCTTGGCGCGCGCCTTCAGCAGAACCCGGAACAGTTTATCCAGCGCCTCCAGATGCGGCATCAGCGCAGCCTGCTTCTTCTCCGGTTTGGCCGCGCCGGAGAGCCAGTCCCACACCTGGTTGTAGGTCAGCCGCGCGTGCGAATAGATCACAGCCGGGTAGAAGCGATATTCCTTGATGCTGCCGGTGCTGGTGATGCGCATGTCGCACACCATCGACAGGCGGTCGACCTCGGGGTTGAGCGAACACAGGCCGTTGGACAGCGCCTCCGGAAGCATGGGAATGACGCGACGCGGGAAGTACACCGAGTTGCCGCGGTTGTAGCCTTCGCCGTCGAGCGCATCGCGCGGCTGCACGTAATGGCTGACGTCGGCGATCGCCACCACCAGGCGGAAGCCGCTGCGGCCGAGCGGTTCGCAGTACACCGCGTCGTCGAAGTCGCGCGCGGTCTCGCCGTCGATGGTGACGAGCGGCAGATGGCGGATGTCCTCGCGCCCGGCCATGTCCTTCTTCAGCACCTTGTTCGGCAGCCTGGACGCCTGCGCCTCGACGTCGGGCGGAAACACATAGGGCAGATCGTGCTTCCTCAACGCGATCTCGATTTCCATGCCGGGGCCGGTGAAGCTGCCCAGCACCTCGGTGACGCGGCCCACCGCCTCGTTGTGCGCGCCGGGCTGGGTGACGATTTCCACCGTCACCACCTGGCCGGACTGCGCGGCGCCGGCGTGTTCGGCCGGGACGAGAATATCCTGGTTGATGCGGCGGTTTTCCGCGATCAGGAAGCCGACGCCGCCCTCGAGGTAGTAGCGGCCGACGACGAACTTGTTGACGTGCTCCAGCACCTCGACGATCTTGGCCTCGCGCCGTCCGCGGCGGTCGAAGCCCGCCACCCGCACCATCACGCGGTCGCCGTGCAGCACGCGGTGCATCTCCTTGGGCGACAGGTAGAGATCGTCGCCGCCCTCGTCCGGCACCACGAAGCCGAAGCCGTCGGGATGGCCTTCGACGCGGCCCTTGATGAGATCCAGTTTGTCCGGCAGGCACAACTGGCGCTTGCGGTTGAGCATCAGCTGGCCGTCGCGCTGCATCGCGCCGAGGCGGCGCTGGAACAGGTCGCGCTCGGCCTCGGTGATGTGCAGCTGCTCGACGAATGCGTCGACGTCGACCGGGCAGCCGGCCTCGGTCAGCAGCTGCAGGATGTATTCCCGGCTCGGCAGCGGCGATTCGTAGCGCTCGGTTTCGCGCTCATAGAACGGGTCGGCCAGGCGTATCGCCGGGATTTTGTGTTTGCTTGCGCGGCTGCGGGATTTTTTTGCGGGCATCTTCGTTGACAATTTATGGTTGGCTCTCTAAAATGCGCGCCTTCACTGCCCAGATGGCGGAATTGGTAGACGCACTAGGTTCAGGTCCTAGCGGTGGCAACACTGTGGAGGTTCGAGTCCTCTTCTGGGCACCAAACGCAGCTAAGAAGTAAAGCTTGATGCAAAAAGCCGACCTCGTGTCGGCTTTTTGCTTGTGTAAAACTCATTGCGGGCATTACGCCTCGTAGGGATGGCGACGCACGATCGTCTCCACCCGGTCCGGTCCGGTCGACACCACGTCCACCGGCACTTCGCACAGGGCTTCCATCCGCTTCAGATAGGTCTGCGCCTTCTGCGGCAGCCGGTCGAACTCCTGCACGCCCACGGTGGTGTCGCTCCAGCCCGGCAGGTCTTCGTAGATCGGCTCGACGTCGGTGATCGACTCGGCGCCCACCGGCAGGATGTCGCACACCTCGCCGTCGATCCGGTAGCCGACGCACACGCGGACGGTTTCCAGGCCGTCCAGCACATCGAGCTTGGTCACGCACAGGCCGGACACGCCGTTGATCTGGATCGAGCGCTTGAGCGCGGCGGCGTCGAACCAGCCGCAGCGGCGCTGGCGGCCGGTGGTGGCGCCGAATTCGTGGCCCTTCTCGCCGAGATACTGGCCGACGTCGTCGAACAGTTCGGTGGGGAACGGGCCGGAGCCGACGCGCGTGGTGTAGGCCTTGGTGATGCCGAGCACGTAGTGCATCGCGGCCGGCCCGACGCCGGAGCCGGTGGCGGCGCCGCCGGCGGTGCAGTTGGACGAGGTGACGAAGGGATAGGTGCCGTGGTCGATGTCGAGCAGCGTGCCCTGCGCGCCCTCGAACAGCAGGTTGCCGCCCGCCTTGTTGACTTCGTACAGGCTGCGCGGCACGTCGGCCACCATCGGCTTCAGGCGTTCGGCCATGGCCATCATGCTGTCGAGCGTCTGGTTGAAGCTCACCACTTCGGCCTTGTAGTAGTTTTTCAGCATGAAGTTGTGGTGGTCGAGCACTTCGCCGAGCTTGGCGGCGAAGCGCTCGCGGTGGAACATGTCCTGCAGGCGCAGCGCGCGGCGCGCCACCTTGTCTTCGTAGGCGGGGCCGATGCCGCGCCCGGTGGTGCCGATCTTGCCGGCGCCCTTGGCAATCTCGCGCGCCTGATCGAGCGCCACGTGGTGCGGCATGATGAGCGGGCAGGCCTCGCTGATCTTGAGGCGGCTGGCGACGTCGACGCCGGCGGCGACCAGCATGTCCATTTCTTCCAGCAGCGCGTCGGGCGACAGCACCACGCCGTTGCCGATGTAGCAGGTGACGTTGTCGCGCAGGATGCCGGACGGGATCAGGTGCAGCACCGTCTTCTTGCCTCCCACCACCAGGGTGTGGCCGGCGTTGTGGCCGCCCTGGAAGCGCACCACGCCCTGCGCGCGGTCGGTCAGCCAGTCGACGATCTTGCCCTTGCCTTCATCGCCCCACTGGGTGCCGATGACGACGACGTTTTTTGCTGCCATGGTGAAGCCTCCCGTTTATTGTGTAGCCGAGCCTGCGATGACCAGTTCGCGCAAATCCAGACTGAAACCGGTGGCCGGGCGCGCCCGGCCGAATACCCGCCCCACCTCGTCGTAGCGCCCGCCCTGCGCGATCGCATGGCTGCGCCCGCCGGTGTAGACGGCGAACACGACCCCGCTGTGATAGCCGTAGCCGCGCAGTTCGGCCAGATCGTAGGCCGCCTCGACGTCGGCCAGCCCCTGGTCGAGCGTCTCCAGGGTGTCCAGTGCGCGCTCGACCGCCCCCAGTTGCGGCAGGCGCGCACGCGCCTCGGCCAGCACGCTGCGGTCGCCGTACATCTGCGGCAGCGCGGCGAAGGCGTCGCGCAGGGCGATGGGCAGACCGGCCGTCAAGACCGCCACGGCGCTGCCGTCCTTGGCCTGCAGCGCGCCGAACAGCTGATGCTCGACCTCGCCGGTAAGCCCGGCTTCCTGCGCCAGCGCGCGATAGACGCCGACGTGGCCGATGTCGAGCTGCACGGCTTTCACGCCGCACGCGGACAGGCCCTGCAGCATCAGCGTGAGGATTTCGAGGTCCGCGTCGGCACCGGCCTCGCCATACAGTTCGGCACCGATCTGGATCGGTTCGCGCGAGCGATGGAAGCCGTCGGATTGGGTGTGCAAGACGCTCCCCGCATAGCACAGGCGGTTCACCGCATTGGCGGCGAGCAGATGGGCATCGATGCGCGCCACCTGCGGCGTGATGTCGGCGCGCACGCCCATCAGCCGCCCGCTCAATTGGTCGACCAGCTTGAAGGTCTTGAGATCGAGATCGGCCCCCACCCCGGTCAGCAGCGACTCGACGTATTCCATCAGCGGCGGGATCACCAGCTGATAGCCGCGGCTGCGGAACAGGTCGAGCAGCGCGCGCCGCATGTCTTCCATGCGCCAGGCCTGCGGCGGCAATACGTCCTCGACGTTTTCGGGCAATAACCAGGCGGTCATTTCAGTTCAGCCACATCAACACAAAAAGGCCACCCAGCATCGAGGCGGCTCCGATAAACCGCAATTGGCCGTCCCTGAGTTCCAGCATCCTGCTGAAGCCTTCGCGCCACACGGCAGGCGCGGCAAACGGCAGGATACCCTCGATCACCAGCAGCAGGCCGATCGCCGCCAGCCAGTCGGAGCCTGTCATTGACCGCCGGCGGCACGCGGGTTCTTCATGTACTTGAAGAAGTCGGCGCTGGGATCGAGCACCATCACGTCGCTCTTGCTCTTGAAGCTTTCGCGATAGGCCTGCATCGACCGGTAGAACGCATAAAACTCGGCATTCTTGCCATAGGCGGCGGCATACACGGCCGAAGCCTTGGCGTCGCCCTCGCCCTTGACGCGCTGGGCATCGCGGTAGGCTTCGGCGACGATCACGTCCTTCTGCTTGTCGGCGTCGGCCTTGATCTTTTCGGCTTCGGCCGCGCCGGTCGAGCGCAGCTCGTTGGCCACCTGCTTGCGCTCGGCTTCCATCCGGCGGTAGACGTTTTCCGACACGGTTTCCGGCAGGTCGACCCGCTTGATCCGCACGTCCACCACCTGCACGCCGATCTTGCGCGCGTCGGTGTCGGCCTTGGCGCGGATGATGCTCATGATCTCCTCGCGGCGGCCCGACACCACCTCGTTGATGGTGCGTTTGCCGAACTCCGCGCGCAGGCCGTCGTTGACCGTCTGGTTGAGGCGGATCTGCGCCCGCGTCTCGTCGCCGCCGACCGACACGTAAAACTGCCGCGCATCGATCACGCGCCATTTGATGAAGGAATCGACCAGCACGTTCTTCTTTTCCGAGGTGATGAAACGCTCGGGATCGGCGGAGTCGAGCGTCAGGATGCGCGTATCGAAATAGCGCACGTTCTGCACCAGCGGCAGCTTGAAATACAGGCCAGGCTTGGTCTTCACCGACACCACCTCGCCCAGCTGGAACACCATGGCGTTCTGCCGTTGATCGACGGTAAACATGCTGCCGCTCAACACCACCAGCAGCACAACCAGGCCGATCAGCAGGGAAGCGATATTCTTGCTCATGGCCGATCCTCCCGGTCACGATTGCGGAAGGCGTCGCGCGCGCGCGTATCCACCGGCGCGGGCGCCGTCGTGGCCGGCGCTTGCGACAGCACGTCCGGAGCGCCGCCGTAGGGCTGG
>JAMCVR010000091.1 GCA_023475455.1 Thermoplasmatota archaeon
GAAGCGCAGCAGCTTGGCCTGCAGCGGTATCGGCAGGTCGCCGATTTCGTCGAGAAACAGCGTGCCTTCGCTGGCATACTCGATCTTGCCGATGGTCTGCTTGGCGGCGCCGGTGAAGGCGCCCTTTTCGTAGCCGAACAGTTCGGATTCCAGCAGGGTGTCCGGGATCGCCGCGCAGTTGATGGCGACGAAGCGCTTGCCGGCCCGCGGCGACAGTTCGTGCACGCCGCGCGCCAGCACTTCCTTGCCGGTGCCGGATTCGCCCAGCAGCAGCACGGTGGCGTTGGCGGGAGCGACTTTCTCCACGGTGCGGCAGATTTTCAGCATCGGCTCGCTGCCGGTGATCAGACCCTGCAGGGCGGAACCGCCCTGCCTGGCGATCAGCATGCGGTTTTCGACCTCCAGCGCATGGACGTGCAGCGCGCGCGCGATCATTAGCGCGAGCACGTCGGGGTCGAAGGGTTTCTGGAAAAAGTCGTAGGCGCCGAGATGGATGGCCTTCACCGCATTGCTGCGGTCGAGGTTGCCGGTGACGACGATGACCTTGGTGGAAGGCGCGAGCGACAGAATCTGCTGCAGCGCGGCGAGACCCTCGGTGGCGCCGTCCGCGTCGGGCGGCAGGCCCAGGTCGAGCAACACCACCGGGGGCTCGTGGCGGCGCAACTGGGCGATCGCGCCGTCGCGGTCGGCGGCCATCACCAGTTCGTAGTCGGCGAGGCTCCATTTCAGCTGCTTTTGCAGCCCGGGATCGTCTTCCACCAGCAGGATCTTTTGTTTGGCGTCGCTCATGCGGCGTCTCCTCCAGCAACTGAATTATCATCAAGCGGCAGGTTGAGGCGGAAGCGGGTGCCGCGCCCCGGCGTGCTCTCCACGTCCAGTTGTCCGCCCAGCGCACGGACGGTTTCGCGGCATTCGTAGGCGCCGATGCCCATGCCGGCGCCCTTGGTCGAATCGAACGGCTGAAACAGCCGGGTGCGGATGAAGTCGTCGTCCATGCCGCTGCCGGTGTCGGTGATTTCTACGACCGCCTGCCCGGATTCCTCGAATGCGCGGAGTGTAACGTGACCGGTTGGCGGCGTGGCCTCCAGCGCATTTTGCAGCAAATGGCCGACGGCACGGGTGAGCCGTTCGCGCTCGGCGCGCACGCGCAGGGGAGCAGGCGGCAAATCCACGGCGGGGCGCAGCTTGAACGCCTGCTTGCTGGCGACGGCGTCGGCGAGGATGTCCGCCAGCGCCACCGACTGCGCCTGCGCCTCGTCGCCGCCCCGGCGCAATTGCGCCAGCACCTTGTTCATGCGGGCGACCGCGCTTTCCACGGTGTCCAGCATGTCGGCCTGGAATTCGGGGTTGTGCTTGTGCTTTTCGGCGTTGGACAGCAGCAGGGACAGCTGTGCGACGAGATTCTTCAGGTCGTGGATGACGAAGGTGGTGGTGCGGTTGAACGATTCGAACTGGCGCGCCACGATGAGCTGGTTGGCGGCGCGCATCTGCGCCAGATGCGCCGCGGCCTGGCGCGCCGCGACCTTGAGCAGGTCGCTGACCTCCCAGTTGAACGTGACGTTGCCGAGCGAATGCTTGAGCACGACGAAGCCGAGCAGTTCGTCGTGCAGCATCAGCGGCACCACCAGCCAGGCATCGTCGGCCTGCCGGATCCACGGCGGGGTGTCGAGATCGCCGTACAAATCGCGGCGGGTTTTCATTTCGTCCAGATCCACTACCCATTGCTTGCCGGCAAGCCATTGGATGAAGGCGGAGTCGGCGGCTTCGGTGCCGTCGAGATCGCCCCAGTTCCAGTGACTGGCGCGCGGGTAGCCGGCGTCGCCTTCGCGCATCCACAACGCGCCGCCGGGGCTTTCCACCAGCCGCGCCAGCGCCTCGACCGCGCGTTCGCAGAGGTGCTCGCCGGGCCGGCCCTCGGTGAGGGTGCGAGTGAAGTTGAGCCACTCTTCGCGGTAGTCGTAGCGGTAGCTGAAAAAATGCTTGGACAGAAACACCCGCAGGCGCGCGCGAAGGGTGCCGGAAAACAGCACCAGCACCAGCAGCATGGCGGCCGCGAAGATGAACACGGTCTGCACCACGTCGCCCCATTCGCCGCCGAACAGGCGCAGATAATAGCCGGCGCCGGCCATCAGCAGCAGGTAGATTCCCGCGCCGAGCAGGCTGGCCGTATGGAAGACCATGCTGCGCGACAAGCCGACCGGCGCCGCCCATTCCGGGTTGCGTGCGGCCGAGACCGCGATCAGCGGCGTCACCAGCGCGGCGACGTAACCGCGCGCCGCCCACACCTGGGCGTCGATCGCATTGAACAGCGCGGCGTTGGCGTAGAGATAGAAGTCGTACGCGAACAGCCCGCCCAGTCCCAGGCAGAGGAACTTGATCGCCCAGCGGTCTTCCGGGCGGGTGCTGCGGTACACCTGTTCGACCAGCACCAGCCCGATCACGGTGAGCAGGACCAGTCCCAGGTTGCCCGCCCACTGGGCCAGTACCGGCTGGGCGGGGGCGATGAAAGGGGTTGCGCTGGCGAACAGCAAACCGCCGATCAGGGCGGCGCCGAGAAGACGGATGAAACGCAGCGGCGCCGGCAGGGCGGCGCCGGCCGGCAGGCGGAGATGCAGGATGTAGAACAGCAGCGCCAGCCAGGCGCCGCTGCGTGCGACTTCGGCGGCGAGTTGCAGCCACAGCGGCAATGCGCCCGAGGCGCTGAGAACCGACACGCCTCCCCAGGCGGCGCTGAGCCCGGTGGCGAGCACCAGCAGACGCCCCTGCGGACGTTGCCGCCAGCTGGCGACGATGAGGCCGGACAGCCCCAGATAGGCCAGCATCGCCAGGCCATAACCGACGGCGGCAAGGAGGAGGAGGGTGTCGGGCATGGTCGGCTCCGGGCGAACGCGCTCAGCGCGCGCCCTTTCCCCACAATACCACTTGTGCGGTCTGGAACAGGATCATCAGATCGAGAAACAGGCCGTGATTCTTGACGTAGTACAGGTCGTATTGCAGCTTGTGCATGGCATCCTCGTCGCTCGCGCCGTACGCGTAACGCACCTGCGCCCAGCCGGTGATGCCGGGCTTGACGGTGTGCCGCACGCCGTAATAGGGGATTTTCTGGGTCAGGTCCTGCACGAAATAGGGGCGCTCGGGGCGCGGGCCGACGAAGCTCATGTCGCCGAGGAAGACGTTGAAGATCTGCGGCAGTTCGTCGATGCGGGTGCGCCGGATGAAGCGCCCGGTGAGCGTCACGCGGCCGTCGTTCTGGCCGGCCCAGCGCGGCTTGCCGTCTTTCTCGGCGTCGACGCACATGCTGCGGAATTTGAGGATGGTGAAATTGCGGCAGCCCTGGCCGACGCGCTCCTGGCGGTACAGCACCGGGCCGGGGCTTTCCAGCTTGATCAGCAGTGCGGTCAGCGCCATGATCGGCAGGCAGACCACCAGCATGGCTGCGCTGACCACCAGATCGAACAGGCGTTTGACGGTGTCGCGCACGATGCCCTGGTGAAAGCCTTCGGCCAGGATCATCCAGCTGGCGTTCATCGAATCGAGCTGCAAATGGCCGTTTTCGCGCTCGAAAAAGCTCGACAGTTCGAGAATGCGGATGCCGCGCAGCTTGCATGCGAGCAGGTCCTGCACCGGCATGCCGCCGCTGCGGCGGTCGCGCACGGCGAGGACGATTTCGCTGATTTGCAGGCGCTGAACCAGTTCGGGCAGGGGTTCCCCGGTGTCGAGAATGCGGGCATGGTCGACGAAATGGTGACTGCCGCCCAGCGGCAGATAGCCGATCACCTGAACGTTGCTGGCATTGCCGCGCTTGGCCAGCAGCGATTCGATGTGGGCGGCGCGGCTGCCGGTTCCGATCACCAGCGCACGGGTTTTGAGCGCACCCGCACGCGCCCAGCGGATGAACAGGGCGCGGCTTGCCAGGATGCCCAGCAGCGCCAAGCCGAACGACAGCAGGAAGGCGCCCCGCCCGACCAGCAGGTCGGGGAAGAAATAAAACAGCAGGCTCATCGTCACCAGACCCAGCCCGAAGCTCAGGCCGAGGCGCTGCAACAGCGCGCGCACGCCACCCCGCAATTCCAGATCGTAGAGGCCGCTGGCGGTCATCAGGCCGAGCATGACGACGGTGAAGGCCAGGGCCTTGGGCAGCAGCGGAGTGAGGTCGTCCGGGATCGCGCCGCCGCCGAGGAAACGCGCACTGACGCCCGCATAGACGGCGCCGCCGAGGATCAGCGACTCGATCAGCACCAGCAGCAATAAATTGAGGGGCACGTAGTGCCGGAAAAATCGGATCACGGCCGTTTATTCATCGGAAAGCATGACCAGGTCAGTCAGCATCTTCCGTGCCAGGGCGGGTTGCAATGACAAGCGTCAAACCAGGGCCCGTGCCTGGGGCAGGCGCACGCGCCGCGGGTTGCCGTCGGCCTGCAGGCGCTTCATGCTGCGCAGTTCGGCGGACGGATAGACGGTCACTTCGACTGTTGCGCGCGGATCGTCGATGACAAAACGGGGGTAGACCCGCCCGGGTGCGTCCGCTGCGCGATGTTCGGCGGCCTGGTAAGGCGTGTTCAGCGCAATCAGCAGGAATTCGACGTCCTTTTGCAGATCGCTGAAGAGCTGCAGGGTGATGCCGGCATGACGCCCGGCCGTGCCGTTCAGCACCGGTCCGGTCAGGTGGGGATCGAAATCGGCCAGCCGTTCCATGTATTCGATGGCAACCTGCCGCAGCAGCGCCAGTTGCGCGCGGGTTTCGTCGGCCTGATAGAGCGCCTGATAACTGCGCAGCGCTTCCTCGATCTGCTGGTTGTCGGGCAGGTTGCCGCTGTCGGGCGCACCCAGCTGGCGTGCCGCCTTGCGCTTGGCGCTGCCGTAATCGAGGCTGCCGTCTTCGGCCAGCAGGCGCGCCGCTGCGTGCGCAATGCGGCGGCGCATGTCCTGATGTTTCATCCTGAATTCCTCACCACGGAGAGATGTCCCTGCGGGACATCTCTCCGTGCCTCCGTGGTTTCAATGCGGTTTTTGGGTTCATGGCAGCGTTCCGGGATCAGGGGCGCTGGGCATCTCGCCCGGATCGGCTTCCCAGCTTGCCGCGTGGGCATCGGGCGGGGGGAATTCCTGGTAAAAATATTCCTCCATGCCGACGTTGGTGTCGCCCAGCAGGCCGTCCAGCAGGCCGCCCAGCACGGTGTCGGGCAGGCGGGCGCCGGTGGACGGGTCGATTCGTACGGAAATGATGCCCGGGGGCATGGCCCAGCCCTTCTGTGGCACGCCTTTGAGCGCGGCACCCATGAAGCGCATCCAGATCGGCAGCGCCGATTGCGCGCCCGTCTCGTTGCGCCCCATCGAGCGCGGCTGGTCGTAGCCCATCCAGGCGATCGCCACCAGGCCGGGGTTGTAACCGGCGAACCAGGTGTCGCGCGCATCGTTGGTGGTGCCGGTCTTGCCGGCAAGGTCGCTGCGTCCCAACTGGCCCGCGCGCGCGGCGGTGCCGTAGCGCACCACGTCCTGCATCATGGTGGTCATCAGCCAGGCGTTGCGCGGGTCGATCGGGTCTACCCCCGTTTTGTCA
>JAMCVR010000047.1 GCA_023475455.1 Thermoplasmatota archaeon
AAATCCACGGCGCATCGCGGCGCACGATTTCCAGCATGGCGTCGATCACCCGCTGGCGCTCGGGGCCGTTGTCCATGTCCTTCATGCGCTCGAACAGGCGGTTGAACTCAGGGTTATCGTAGTTGGCTGCAGCCGCGCCATGTCGTCCGGCGTGTTGACGACGAAGAACAGCGCGAAGGTCAGCAGGTTCACCCCGATCAGGATCGGAATCGCGTACAGCAGGCGGCGCAGGATATAGGCGAACATGGCTATTTACACAGAGCACGGAAAGGACGCGGCATCATGCCCCGTTTCTCCTCCGTGACCTTCGTGCCCTCATTGTTCAATTTCGCACCCATCACGCCCGCCCCTTTTCATGCTGCCGCCACGCGATCACCGCCGGCGCGATGACGGCGGCGAGCGATGCAAACAGCAGGAAGATCGGCCACAGCACCGGCCGGTTCCATGCCTCGCGCCGGGCCTCGCGCAGGACCGGGTCGATGCGCCGGTATTTCAGCGTGTTGTTGGCCATCAGATTGGGTTTGACGTTGTGCACCCAGCCGTGGCTCAGGCCGAAGGATTTCGGGTAGTAGGCGAAAATCCACGGCGCATCGCGGCGCACGATTTCCAGCATGGCGTCGATCACCCGCTGGCGCTCGGGGCCGTTGTCCATGTCCTTCATGCGCTCGAACAGGCGGTTGAACTCAGGGTTATCGTAGTTGGCCGCGTTCTCGCCGCCGCTGCCAACCTTCTTGTGCGGGCCGTAGAGCAGGAAGAAGAAGTTTTCCGGGTCGGGGTAGTCGGCATTCCAGCCCCATTCGAACAGCTGCGCGTTGCCCTTGCGGATCTTGTCCTGGAAGCGGTTGTAGTCGGTGCCGCGCACCACCAGCTGCACGTTGAGCTTGTCGAGCTGCTTCTTCATCCAGTCGAGCCGCGATTTGGCATCCGGCCCGCTCGCCATGGTGTCGAAATACAGCACCAGCGGCTCGCCCGTCTTCGCGTTGCGCCCGTTCGGATAACCCGCCTCGGCCAGCAGCCTTTTCGCCGCCTCGATCGGACGCCGCACGATCCTGCCGGCGCGCGCTTCGTATACATAGGGATTCATCCCGGCCACGCCCTCGACATGGCCGAACAGCCCCGGGGGGATCGGCCCCTGCGCGGGGATGCCGCGGCCGTTGAGGAAAATCGAAATGAACTCGTCGTAGTCGAACGCGATGGAGAGCGCCTGCCTCAGCTTCCGGCGGTCTTCGCTCAAGCCCCCGACCACCGGGTCGAGCATGTTGAAGCCGACATACCAGATCGAAGCCGCCACCGCGGTGATGAGGCGGATGTCCTGGTCGCGCATGCTGTCGGTGAGCTGCGGGTCGCCGCCGGCCGAGAACTGGACGGCCTGGTCGAAGCTGTCGGAACTGATCCCCGAGCTGTCGTAGTAGCCCTGCAGGAACTTGCTCCAGTAGGGAATGGTTTCCTTTTCCAGGCTGAACACGGCCTCGTCCACGAATGGAAGTGGCTTGCCGGCATCCGCCAGAAGTCCGGCCTGCCGGTCCTCTTCGCTGCCTTCCGCGGGGTAGGTCTCGCCGTGGAAGGCGGGATTCCTCTTCAGCATCATGCGGCGGTTGGGATCGTTCTCCGCCAGATAGTAGGGACCCGTGCCGACGGGCTGCCAGTCGAGCGTGAGGTTCCTGTCCGCCATGCCCGGCTGCGCGTAAAAAACCTCGGCCTCCCACGGGATCGGCGCAAAAAACGGCATCGCCAGCCAGTAGATGAACTGCGGGTATTTGCCCTTGATGCGGATGCGATAGGTGTGGCGGTCCGCCACTTCCGCCCCCGCAAGCGGAAAGTCGTCGAGACTCAATACTGCGTCGGGGTTGGTCCGGGCCGCCTTTTCCAGTGCCTCGCCCAGCTCTTTCAGCCCGACGATGTGCTCGCTCATCAGGCCGAAGATCGGCGAACTGAGCCGGGGATTGGCCAGCCGCTTGATCTGGTACACGTAGTCCGCCGCCACCAGTTCGCGCGTGCCGGTGTGCTCGAAATCGCCGATGCGGGTTTTGCCCGCGGTGTCGGAGGCCGTCAGCGCATGGTAGCGATAACGCCCCGCCGCGTCGCGCGCAAAAGCCGGATGGGGCTGATAGCGGATGCCGGGACGGATGCGGATTTCGTACACACTTTCGGCAATCGCCGCAGCGGGCGCATCGTCCGGCAGCGGCTTGCCGGACGCGTCGACATACCGCGGCTTGGGCACCGCCTCGGTCGTCAGCGGAATCAGGGTATAGGGGCGCTCGAGGAAGTGGTACTGCAGCGGCGGCTCGTAGATCTGGCCGGTGAACTCGATTTCGTTCGCGCTGTAGGAGCGCGCCGGATCGAGATGCTTGGGGCGTTCGGAAAACGCACTGTAGAGCACATTGGCATCGGACCGGCTGCCTGGATAGGGGTTGTTCCAACTGCCGGAACAGCCCGCCAGCAAACCCAGCCCCAGCAGAAGAATGCCCGTTCGCGTCATGCCGCAAGTGTACCCAAGCGCACCGCCAACGTCAGCCGTTATAATCGCGGACACCGCAACTCTTCGAGACCATCATGGGATTTCTTGCAGGAAAACGCTTGCTGATCACCGGCGTCATCTCCAACCGATCCATCGCGTACGGCATTGCCGCCGCATGCAAGCGCGAAGGCGCCGAGCTGGCGTTCACCTACCAGGGCGAACGCATCAAGGATCGCGTCACCGAATTCGCCCTGGAGTTCGGCTCCAGCCTGGTGTTTCCGTGCGACGTCGGCAGCGACGAGCAGATCGACGCGCTGTTTGCCGAACTCGGCAAGCACTGGGACGGCTTCGACGGGCTGGTGCACTCGATCGCGTTCGCGCCGAAAGAGGCCCTGGCCGGCGACTATCTTTCCGCGGTCACCCGGGAAAACTTCCGCATCGCGCACGACATCAGCTCCTACAGCTTTGCCGCGCTGGCCAAGGCCGCGCTGCCGATGATGGAAGGCCGCCGGGCGGCGCTCTTGACGCTGTCCTATCTGGGCGCCATCCGCTCCGTCCCCAACTACAACGTCATGGGCCTGGCCAAGGCCAGCCTCGAATCCGGCGTCTACTACATGGCGCAAAGCCTCGGCCCCAAGGGCATCCGGGTCAACGCGGTGTCGGCCGGGCCGATCAAGACGCTGGCTGCCAGCGGCATCGCCAACTTCGGCGAGAAGCTCGACCTCGTCGCCAAGAATGCGCCGCTGCGCCGCAACGTGACGATCGAGGAAGTCGGCAACGCCGCCGCCTTCCTGCTGTCCGACCTGGCCTCCGGCATCACCGGCGAGATCACTTACGTCGATGCCGGCTTCAACTCCACCGCCGGCGCTGAATGATCCGCCCGGCACTGCCCGACAAAAAACGCGCCAGCAAGGCGCGCTTTTTGTCGGGGCTGCGACCCGTTCGGCTTACCTGCCCTCGATCGCATTCGGCTGGATCTTCACTTTCTGGCCAGCGGTAATCAGCGCGGTCATCGCCTGCATGTCGGCACGCTGCTGCGCCTGCGTGACGCCGGATTCGATCGACGCCAGCAGCGTCGGATCCAGTTCGGACGCCTCCAGGACGCGGCTCACCCGCACGATGCGATAGGCGCCGTCGGGACGGGCAAAGCCGGTGTAGGCGGGCAGCTTGTCGGTGTTGACCCGGAACACCGCCTTGACGCCGGCGGCATCCAGCGCAGCCGATGGCTGGCGGCCGACCACCTGGAAGGCCGACCAGTTCACGCCGGCTTCGTCACCCTTGGCCAGCGCCTGGAGGACGGCTTCGCCTTTTTGCGCCAGCAGCTTTGCGCTCTGTGCGGCGCGCAGCCTGGCCTCGATCGCCGCCGACACCTCGGCCAGCGGGCGCAGCCGCGCCGGTTTGTGCTCGATCACCCGCGCCGCCACCAGCGTGCCCGGCTGCACCTCGATCGCCTCGGTATTCTGCTTCGATTTGATCGACTCCGGGTTGAACAGCGCAGCCGACAGGCCGGCGTGGTTGAAGGGTGCCGGCGCGGTGTTGGCCGCCATCCAGCCGCTCTGCCGGATGGTCAGCTTGGCCGCTGCGGCGGCGGGCCGCAGGCTGTTCGCGCTTTCATACACCAGGTTGCTGAAGTTGTCGGCCAGATCGGCAAAAACCTTCTGCGCCTGCTGCTTGCGCAATTCCTCGACCACCGCAGCACGGACGGTGGACAGCGGCGCAATCCGCGCAGCCTGGATGCCATCCAGCCGGATGATGTGATAGCCGAAATCGCTCTCCACCGGGCCACGGATTTCATTCGGCTTCATGCTGAACACGGCGTCCTCGAACGGCTTGACCATCATGCCGCGGCCAAAGCTTCCCAGACTGCCGTCCTGCGCGGCCGAGCCGGGATCCTGCGATTCGGTGCGCGCCAGCTCGGCGAAACGCCCCGGATTTTTCTGCAGCGTCTGGAACAGCTCGGCTGCCTTCGCCTTGGCCTGGGCGCGCGTGGCCGCATCTGCATTCTTGTCCGCGGCAATCAGGATATGGCTCGCGCTGCGCTGCTCGGGCTGGCCGAACTGCGCGGCGTTGGCGGCATAGTAGTCCGCCACCGCCTGGTCGCTCACGGCCACGCCCGCCGCCACTGCGGCCATATCCAGCACCAGGTACTCGGCACGAATTTGCTCGGGCTCGGTGAACTCGGCCTTGTTGGCGGCGTATTCACGCTCCACGTCGGCAGGCGTCACCTTGATTTGCGACGCAACGGCGGAAGCCGGTATGTCGGTCCAGGCGATTTCACGCTGCTGCGCCACCAGACGGGCGATCTGCGTCAACGACGCGGCGGACGGGAATGCCGCAACTGAAACCGGGCTGACCATCGCCTCCAGCATGAAAGACTGGCGCAATTCGTTTTCAAACTGGGCAGGGGTGCGACCGTTCTGGCGCAGCACCGCCTCATAGCGCTGCTGCGAAAACGTACCGTCCTGCTGAAAGGCGGGAATCTGCGCCAGCACCGACGCAATGTACGCATCGGGCGCCAGGAACCTGAGCTTCTGCGCTTCCTGCAACAGCGCCTTGCGCTCGATCAGACTGTCGAGCACCTGCTTGCGGAAAGCGGCTGTTTCGGTGACGGATGAATCGAACGCAGGACCGAGCGCCTCGCGCATGCGGTCGCTCTGTGCCTGGATTTCCCGCATCAATTCCTCGCGCGAAATGCCCGCATCGCCGACCTCGGCAATCTTGCCGCCGTTGCGATCACCCGACATGTAGGAATCCACGCCGAACAGGGCGAAGGTAATTGCGATCAGGGCCAGGATGACTTTGGCCAGCCAGCCCTTTGCATGCTTGCGAATTGCTTCCAGCACGGTCTTCTACTCCAGTAAAAAAGCATCAGCGTGAATTTTCGCGCACTTTGCGCCTCGCGTCTGCCCCGGCGCGATAAAAACGCCCCTATGGACAATACGCTGAAATCGGGATAGGGGACGGTCAATCCTGACCGCACCCCTCCCACACCACCCGGCATGCGGGTCCGCACCGGGCGGTTCGAGAAGTTGAGGTCATGAGAGTCGGGGTACGCCGAGTTTGTCGAAATAGGC
>JAMCVR010000026.1 GCA_023475455.1 Thermoplasmatota archaeon
GCCTATTTCGACAAACTCGGCGTACCCCGACTCTCATGACCTCAACTTCTCGAACCGCCCGGTGCGGACCCGCATGCCGGGTGGTGTGGGAGGGGTGCGGTCAGGATTGACCGTCCCCTATCCCGATTCAGGCCGAATTTGCCTACTTGTTCTTGTTCGCGATCATGTCCTGGATGATCGGCGCCAGAATCAGTTCCATGGCGAAGCCCATCTTGGCGCCCGGCACCACGATGGTGTTGCGGCGCGACATGAAGGAGTTGGGGATCATGTTCAGCAGGTAGGGGAAGTCGACGCCGGCGGGTTCGCGGAAGCGGATCACGATGAAGCTTTCGTCCGGGGTGGGGATGTCGCGCGTGATGAAGGGATTGGAGGTGTCGACGGTGGACACGCGCTGGAAGTTGATGTCGGTGCGCGAGAACTGCGGGGTGATGTAGTTCACGTAGTCCGGCATGCGGCGCAGGATGGTGTCGACGATGACGTCGGCCGAATAGCCGCGCTCGGCGCCGTCGCGGTGGATTTTCTGAATCCATTCGAGGTTGACGATGGGCACCACGCCGATGCCGAGGTCGACGTACTGCGAGACGTCGACGTCGTCGGTCTTCACCAGGCCGTGCAGGCCCTCGTAAAACAGCACGTCGGAGCCGGCGGGCACGTCTTCCCACGGGGTGAACTCGCCGGGGTTGAGGCTGGTGTTGAGGCGCTGGTTGTGCTCGGCGGCCTCCTCGTCGCTGTGGATGTAATAGCGCTTCTTGCCGCTGCCGGTTTCGCCATAGGTCTTGAACAGCTCGGCCAGCTTGTCGAAGTGATTGGCTTGCGGGCCGAAGTGGCTGAAGTGCATGTTGCCTTCGCCTTCGGCCTTCTTCACGGCTTCCTTGAACTCCACGCGCGACAGGCTGTGGAAGCTGTCGCCCTCGATCACGGCGGCATTGATTTTTTCGCGGAAGAAAATGTGCTCGAACGCGCGCTTGACGGTGGTGGTGCCGGCGCCGGATGAACCCGTGACCG
The DNA here is from genome assembly GCA_023475455.1 of Thermoplasmatota archaeon. The sequence goes on from JAMCVR010000026.1 coordinate 1,006, forward strand.
CAATGACGGGATGCTTCTTGGACATGCTGGGACTCCCTGAAGGATGGCTGAAAATGATGCGAAAACGCAGCATTTTACCCGTGCGGGGAGGGGCTTGTCACCCGCGCGGCCGGGCGCGGGCGAGTGCATGCCTGCAGGGTGAATTCGAGCCGCCCTTCCCATTTCTCGAACGCGGCAGCGGCGCAGGCGGCGTCCTGGTCGCCACCGGGGGGCGCAGCGCGGGCCGTGTTCCCGGTCATGCCCATGCCGGGCTGCCACGGGCGGGCGGTATAATCGGCCGCCCTGATTCTATGCGGTTGTCGCGATGCAAGAAAAATACCTTCCGTCGGAAATCGAGCGCGCCGCGCAGGCGCGGTGGGCGGCCAGCCAGGCCTACCGCGCCTGCGACGTCTCCGAGCGCCCCAAATACTATTGCCTGTCGATGTTTCCCTACCCCTCGGGCAAGCTGCACATGGGGCACGTGCGCAACTACACCATCGGCGACGTGCTGGCTTTCGTCCGGGGTGGGGATGTCGCGCGTGATGAAGGGATTGGAGGTGTCGACGGTGGACACGCGCTGGAAGTTGATGTCGGTGCGCGAGAACTGCGGGGTGATGTAGTTCACGTAGTCCGGCATGCGGCGCAGGATGGTGTCGACGATGACGTCGGCCGAATAGCCGCGCTCGGCGCCGTCGCGGTGGATTTTCTGAATCCATTCGAGGTTGACGATGGGCACCACGCCGATGCCGAGGTCGACGTACTGCGAGACGTCGACGTCGTCGGTCTTCACCAGGCCGTGCAGGCCCTCGTAAAACAGCACGTCGGAGCCGGCGGGCACGTCTTCCCACGGGGTGAACTCGCCGGGGTTGAGGCTGGTGTTGAGGCGCTGGTTGTGCTCGGCGGCCTCCTCGTCGCTGTGGATGTAATAGCGCTTCTTGCCGCTGCCGGTTTCGCCATAGGTCTTGAACAGCTCGGCCAGCTTGTCGAAGTGATTGGCTTGCGGGCCGAAGTGGCTGAAGTGCATGTTGCCTTCGCCTTCGGCCTTCTTCACGGCTTCCTTGAACTCCACGCGCGACAGGCTGTGGAAGCTGTCGCCCTCGATCACGGCGGCATTGATTTTTTCGCGGAAGAAAATGTGCTCGAACGCGCGCTTGACGGTGGTGGTGCCGGCGCCGGATGAACCCGTGACCGCAATGACGGGATGCTTCTTGGACATGCTGGGACTCCCTGAAGGATGGCTGAAAATGATGCGAAAACGCAGCATTTTACCCGTGCGGGGAGGGGCTTGTCACCCGCGCGGCCGGGCGCGGGCGAGTGCATGCCTGCAGGGTGAATTCGAGCCGCCCTTCCCATTTCTCGAACGCGGCAGCGGCGCAGGCGGCGTCCTGGTCGCCACCGGGGGGCGCAGCGCGGGCCGTGTTCCCGGTCATGCCCATGCCGGGCTGCCACGGGCGGGCGGTATAATCGGCCGCCCTGATTCTATGCGGTTGTCGCGATGCAAGAAAAATACCTTCCGTCGGAAATCGAGCGCGCCGCGCAGGCGCGGTGGGCGGCCAGCCAGGCCTACCGCGCCTGCGACGTCTCCGAGCGCCCCAAATACTATTGCCTGTCGATGTTTCCCTACCCCTCGGGCAAGCTGCACATGGGGCACGTGCGCAACTACACCATCGGCGACGTGCTGGCGCGCTACCACGCGATGCGCGGCTACAACGTGATGCAGCCGATGGGCTGGGACGCCTTCGGCCTGCCGGCGGAGAACGCCGCGATCGCCAACAACGTGCCGCCCGCGGCGTGGACCTACGCCAACATCGACCACATGCGCACGCAGCTCAAGGCGCTGGGCTTCGCCATCGACTGGTCGCGCGAGCTCGCCACCTGCAAGCCGGACTACTACCGCTGGGAGCAGTGGCTGTTCACCCGCCTGTTTGAAAAGGGCGTGATCTACAAGAAGATGGCCACCGTCAACTGGGACCCGGTCGATGCGACCGTGCTCGCCAACGAACAGGTGATCGACGGCCGCGGCTGGCGCTCCGGTGCGCTGGTCGAAAAGCGCGACATCCCGATGTACTTCTTCCGCATCACCCAATATGCCGACGAGCTGCTGACCGGCCTCGACACCCTGCCGGGCTGGCCGGAGCGGGTGAAGACCATGCAGGCCAACTGGATCGGCAAGAGCATCGGCGTGCGCTTTGCCTTCCCCTACACGCTCGACGGCCGCGACGAAAAGCTGTGGGTGTTCACCACCCGCGCCGACACCCTCATGGGCGTGACCTTCTGCGCGGTGGCCGCCGAGCATCCGCTCGCCACCCGCGCGGCACGGGACAACCCCGCGCTCGCCGCCTTCATCGCCGAATGCAAGCAGGGCAGCGTCGCCGAAGCCGACATGGCGACGATGGAAAAGAAGGGCATGGATACCGGCCTCAAAGTCACCCATCCGCTCACCGGAGAATCGATCCCGGTGTGGGTCGGCAACTACGTGCTGATGAGCTACGGCGAAGGCGCGGTGATGGCGGTGCCGGCGCACGACGAGCGCGATTTCGGCTTCGCGCGGAAATACGGCCTGCCGATCAAGCAGGTCATTCAAGTCCCCGCCCCTAAAGAGAGGCTGGCAGCCGTGAAGGCTGAAATACGTCGTGTTGCGCCAGAAGCAACCGACGCCCAAGTTGCCGAGGGTGTATCAAGCGCCGAGAACATTTTCACAACTGATTTTTGGCAAGAGTGGTACGCAGACAAAGAACACGGCATCTGCGTCAACTCCGGTAAGTACGACGGTCTGAACTATGCACAAGCAGTCGACGCCATCGCCGCCGACCTCGCCGCGCTCGGCCTGGGCGAAAAGAAAATCCAGTTCCGCCTGCGCGACTGGGGCATTTCGCGCCAGCGCTACTGGGGCTGCCCGATCCCGATCATCCACTGCGACCGCTGCGGCGACGTGCCGGTGCCGGCCGGGCAATTGCCGGTGGTGCTGCCGGAAGACGTGGTGCCGGACGGTTCCGGCAACCCTCTCAACAAGCGCGCCGATTTCGTCAACTGCACCTGCCCCAAGTGCGGTGGCGCGGCGCGGCGCGAGACCGACACCATGGACACTTTCGTCGAGTCGTCGTGGTACTACGCGCGCTACGCCTGCCCCGATTTCGACGGCGGCATGCTGGATGCGCGGGCCAACCAGTGGCTGCCGGTCGACCAGTACATCGGCGGGATCGAGCACGCCATCCTGCATCTCCTGTACGCGCGCTTCTTCCACAAGCTGATGCGCGACGAAGGCCTGGTGGCGAGCGACGAACCGTTTGCCAACCTGCTGACGCAGGGCATGGTGGTCGCCGACACCTATTACCGCGAAACGCCCGACGGCAAGAAAACCTGGTTCAACCCGGCCGACGTGGAGCTGCGCGACGGCGTCGCGGTGCTGAAATCCGACGGCCGGCCGGTGATCGCCGGCGGCACCGAGAAGATGTCGAAGTCGAAGAACAACGGCGTCGACCCGCAGGCGCTGATCGACCGGTACGGCGCCGACACCGCACGCCTGTTCACCCTGTTCGCGGCGCCGCCGGAGCAGAGCCTGGAATGGTCGGACGCCGGGGTGGAGGGCGCGCACCGCTTCCTGAAACGGTTGTGGAAGCTGGCCTACGAGCACGTGCAGGGCGGCGCGGTCGCGGCGTATGCCGGCGGCGAACTGCCGGGCGCGGCCAAGACCCTGCGCCGCCAGCTGCACCAGACCATCCAGAAGGTCGCCGACGATATCGGGCGCCGCAAGCAGTTCAACACCGCGATCGCGGCGGTGATGGAGCTGATGAACGCGCTCGCCAGGCTGGACGGCGACGATGCCGTCACCCGCAGCGTGCGGCAGGAGGTGCTGGAAGCCGCGGTCGCCATGCTCGCTCCCATCGTGCCGCACGTCGCCGAGGCGCTCTATGCCGAACTCAAGCCGGGCGCCGCGCTGGCGTGGCCGGCGGTGGACGCGGCCGCGCTGGCGCAGGACGAGATCGAACTGATGCTGCAGGTCAACGGCAAGCTGCGCGGCCAGATCCGCGTGCCGGCGGCGGCCGGCAAGGCAGCCATCGAGGCCGCGGCGCTGGCAAGCGAGTCGGCGCAAAAATACCTGGAAGGCCGGCCGCCGAAAAAAGTGGTGGTGGTGTCCGGGCGTTTGGTTAATATCGTCATATGAACCGTCGACTCTTCCTTGCCCTCCTGCCTGCCGCGCTCGCTGCCGGTTGCGGCTTCCAGCTGCGCCGGCTGGACGGCATCCCGTTCGCCAGCCTGTATGTCGATGCGCCGCCTGACAGCGCGGTGGCACAGCGACTTCGCAATGCCCTGAAGGCGAACAAGAGCACCCGCCTGGCCGCGACCGCAGACGAAGCCGAGGTCGTGCTGAAACTCGGCCAGGAAGCGCGCAGCAAAACCATTCTCTCGCTGTCCGGTGCCGGGCGCGTCACCGAATACCGGCTCGGTTTGCGGCTGAGCTATTCCGTCAGCGGCAAGGATGGACGCAGCTGGGCGGCGGCGGAAACCATCGAGCTGACCCGCGGTATGACCTAC
>JAMCVR010000109.1 GCA_023475455.1 Thermoplasmatota archaeon
GGCGACATCGTGCGCCGTCATCTTTCGTCCGAACTGGGGTTTTCCAAGGCCCATCGCGACATCAACGTGCGGCGGATCGGCTTTGTCGCGAGCGAAATCACCAAGAACCGCGGCATTGCCATCTGCGCCCCGATCGCGCCGTATCGGCAGACGCGACGCGACGTGCGCGCCATGATCGAGGCCGTGGGAGGCTTCGTCGAAATCCACGTCGCCACCCCGATCGAGACCTGCGAATCGCGCGACCGCAAGGGCTTGTACGCCAAGGCGCGCGCAGGACTGATTCCCGAGTTCACCGGCGTTTCGGATCCCTACGAAGTGCCTGAAAAACCGGAACTGGCGATCGACACCACCAGCCTGGGCATCGACGAGGCGGTGCAGCAAATCCTGCTCAAGCTGGAGCATGAGGGGTATTTGCGCTGAACCGGGGGGGAACGCGTAAAAAAAGCCGACGCCATGCGCCGGCTTTTTGTCGGTGCGATGAAGCAATCAGGCTGTCTTGCGGCGGCGAATGGCGCCCAGGCCGGCCAAACCGATGCCAAGCAGAGCCAGGGAGGCGGGCTCAGGGACCACGCCGCCCCTGCCAATATCTTGTCCGGTCAATGTGAGGCGAACTGAGCCAGGCTGTCCACCGACTTGTGTTAGGTTCGCCCATTCTGCCGTCGTCCGCGCATCGTCAGCGATGGTGAAATCGTAAGTGCCGGCACTCAGCCCGGTCAAGGTCAGTCCTTGCCAATGCACAATGCCGCCGAACAGGTTAGGATCCGTCGGGATGGGGAAGGGGTAAGGAAAGGGCCCCCAAAAGAAGTTGTTGGTGCCATCGACCAGTCCTGCTGGTTTGCTGCTCACGGGACCGATGCTGAACGGTACCGCGCCGCTGTTGTACACGAGACTGACCCCAACTAACTGCCCCGTGCCTTGAGTGCCGGGTAAACCGCCATGGCTGTAATGCCCTGCCCAGAATGTGACTTCGCCAGCATTCGTGCCTGGAACATAACCTAAGGAAGTCGTATGGGCCGATGCGGCAGTGACCCAACCCAGGGACAGAAATAATGCGAATGCAAGTTTTTTCATTTCAAGCCTCCTTAAAAATACTGGAAATGGATCAGACACGATTTCCTGAATTCCTGTAATCGATCTCCCATCCTGCTGTCAATTAATGAAGCATCAGTTGTGCCAACCCGATTTGATAGAGGTTAAATCGTTAAATAACAATTGGTTAAGTGTTTTGTTGGCGGTCTTTGGTTTGGTATTCACGCCCGGATGTAAAGTTTTCCGACATTAAACGCTTGGCTTGCGCAGCCAGCAGGCTCCCGGCACCCATCCCCGCCGCGCTCGCGATCAGGCCGGCGAACTGAAAGAAAGGTGAAAGAAAAAAGAAAGGGGACGCTACCCTTTTATTCATTATCGCCAGTCTTTTTAGGGCGGCCCTGAGGACGGTATTCCAGCAAGCGTCCTGCACGTCTCCCCAGTTTCTGAACGAAGCCAGCAGAACCGCAGGGCAGCCCTTTTTCGACATTTCGCCTCAGCACCTGGATTTCGTCCGCTTCATCTCCCCCGGAAAGCCAGGCCGACCAGTCTTCCATCTCCAAGAATTTCTTGCTCCAGCCAGATTCCAGATTCAGAAGCCCGTCTATTCGTTTGCCGCAATGCGCGGCGGCGCTTGACCAGCGGTAATTCTCGGCACAGCACTCCATACCGGCACGTACCGGGTTGCGTTCCACATAGCGCACCGCCGCCCACAGGTAAGCTTCATCCAGGGGTGATGAGAAAAACCGGCCTTGCCATAGATGCCCCTTCCAACCACGCGCACGGTTGATGCGTTGGGCGTAACGCATGTGCAGCGGCTTGAGCACACGGTGCAGGCCGTCGTCGGTTGCCGGAACGGCAACCAGGTGGATGTGGTTGGTCATGAGGCAATAGGCGAGTATTTCAACCTCGAATTTCTCGCAGTATTCCTTGAGCCATAACAGATACGCTGCGCGATCTTCGTCCACGAAAAAAATGTCTTCGCGCCGGTTGCCGCGCTGCGTGACGTGGTGTGGAACACCAGCAAATACCGTTCTGGATAGTCTGGGCATTTCAGAAAGCTAGCACAATTAAAGGGTAGCGTCCCCTTTGTCCCTTTGAAAGGGTAGCGTCCCCTTTGTCCCTTTGTCCGCTCCCCTTGTCCGTCTCCTTTGTCCGTCTCCTTTGTCCGTCTCCCTTTGTCCGTAAAAAAACTCGACATCGCTCAGCCTCCGCGCGACGCGGCAAGGCTGCCTGCAAGCATGCCCGCCGCACTTGCGATCAGCCCCACGAACTGCGGCGGCAGGGCCGCCTCCGGGGCGGTAAACTCCATCGCGATCCACACAACCAGACCCAGCACGATGGACAGCCCCGCCCCCAGATTGCTGGCGCGCTTCCAGTAGAGGCCGGCAACCAGCGGGACGAAGGCGCAGGCGAGCGTGACCTTGTAGGCGTTCTCCACCATCTGGTGGATGCTGGTTTCGCTTTGCAGCGACCACAGCGAATACAACACCACCAGCCCGGTGAAGGCGACGACGACGCTGCGGGTGATCCACAGCAGTTTCTTCTGGCTCATGCGGTGATGCGGCATGAATTCCTTGATGATGTTTTCCGAAATGGTGACCGACGGGGCCAGGAGGGTGCCGGAGGCGGTGGACATGATGACCGAGAGCAGGGCGCCGTAAAAAATGATCTGCGCGTAGAACGGCAGATGGGTTTTCACGAAGGTCGGAAGCACCAGTTGGGCGTCGTCGGCCAGCAGGGTCGCGGTCATGGCCGGATCGACCAGGGTGGCGGAATAGGTGAGGTAGATCGGCACCGCGGCGAAGACGAAATACAGCGCACCGCCGATGACCGTGCCCCACACCGCGATGCGTTCGGTCTTGCTGGCGTTGGCGCGCTGGAACACATCCTGCTGCGGAATCGAGCCCAGCCCCATGGTCAGGAGGCCGGCGACGAAGGTGACCAGCGCCGCCCATTCCAGCGGCGGCCAGAATTCGAACTTGCCGGCAGCCATGGCGTGTTCGACCACCGGCGCGATGCCGTTCACTTCGGGCATGTCACCCACCAGCTTGGCAATCCACAGCAGGCCGACGACGATCACGGTCATCTGCACCAGCGTGGTCAGCGCCACCGACCACATGCCGCCGAACAGGGTGTAGAGCAGCACCACCGCCGCGCCGATGAGGATGCCTTCGGGCTGGGTGATCATGCCGTCGGAGAGCACGTTGAACACCAGCCCCAGCGCCACCACCTGCGCCGACACCCAGCCCAGATAGGACAGCGCGATCGCGGCCGAGATCACTACCTCGACCGGACGGTTGTAGCGCCGGCGGAAGAAGTCGCCCAGGGTGAGCAGTCTCATGCGGTACAGCGGGCGGGCGAACAGCAGGCCGAACAGAATCAGCGCGAGCGAGGCCCCGAAGGGATCGGATATCGTGCCGCCGAGATTCTCGTCGAGGAAGGTGGCGGGAATGCCGAGCACGGTCTCGGCGCCGAACCAGGTGGCGAACACCATGGCCACCACCACAATCATCGGCAGCGCGCGGCCGGCGGTGATGTAGTCGCTGGCGCTGTGGACCTTGGTGGCGGCATAGAGTCCGATGCCGATCGAGAGGACGAGGTAGAGAACGACGAAACCGATCAGCATGGCGAGTCCTTATCGCAGGATGAAATAAAGGGTGGCGGCCGTCAGCACGGCCAGCAGGCCGGCGATGGTGCCGAGCCATCGGTTGCGGGCGTGCTGCTGGTGCAGCATGAGGGTGAGGCCGGCCTCCAGCTGGGCCAGCCGGTTTTCGTTCAGCGCGTGGTGCGCCAGGCGCGGCAGCTGCGGCAGCAGGGCCGCCCACTTGGGGGCTTCGGCCTGCAGGTTTTTCACCAGTGCGCGCCAGCCGAGCTGTTCGTTCATCCAGCGCTCGAGGAAGGGCTTGGCGGTTTTCCACAGGTCGAGATCGGGATCGAGCTGGCGGCCGAGGCCCTCGATGTTCAGCAGGGTTTTCTGCAGCAGAACGAGCTGCGGCTGGATTTCCACGTTGAAGCGGCGCGACGCCTGGAACAGCTGCAGCAGCACGCGGCCGAAGGAAATGTCCTTCAGCGGGCGGTCGAACACCGGCTCGCACACCGCGCGCACCGCCGCTTCGAGTTCGTCGACGCGGGTGTCGGCCGGCACCCAGCCGGATTCCAGGTGCGCCAGCGCGACGCCCTTGTAATCTCGACGGAAGAAGGCGAGGAAGTTGCGGGCGAGGTACTGCTTGTCGACCTCGGTGAGCGTGCCCATGATGCCGAAGTCGAGCGCGATGTACTGCTCGGAACCGGGGCGCACCAGGATGTTGCCCGGGTGCATGTCGGCGTGGAAGAAGCCGTCGCGGAACACCTGGGTGAAAAAGATCTCGACGCCGGTGGCGGCGAGCTTGGGAATATTCACGCCGGATTCGCGCAGGCGCTCGGTCTGGCTCACCGGGATGCCGTCCATGCGGTCCATCACCATGACCTCGCGGCCGCAGTAATCCCAGTACACCTCCGGCACTGCGAGCAGCGGCGAATTCCGGAAATTGCGCCGCAGCTGCGAGCAGTTGGCCGCCTCGCGCATCAGGTCGAGCTCGTCTTCCAGGTGCTTCTCGAACTCGGCGACCACCTCACGCGGACGCAGCCGCCTGCCGTCGGCAAACAGTTTTTCAACCAGCCCCGCAGCGGCATACAGCAGGGAGACGTCGTGCGCGATCACCGGCGCAATGCCGGGGCGCAGCACCTTCACCGCGACGGCGGTGCCGTCGTGCAGGCGCGCGAAGTGCACCTGCGCCACCGAGGCCGAGGCGACCGGGGCGGCGTCGAATTCGGCGAACACCTCGGCCAGGGGTTTTTTGTAGGCCGCTTCCAGCGTGGCGATGGCCTTGATCGAGGGAAACGGCGGCACCCGGTCCTGCAGCTGGGCGAGTTCGTCGGCGATGTCGAGCGGCACCAGATCGCGCCGGGTCGAGAGCATCTGCCCGAACTTGACGAAGATGGGGCCCAGCGCCTCCAGCGCGCGCCGCAGCCGCACGCCGCGCGGCTCGGCAAGCGGGCGCCAGAACAGGGTGATGCGAACCAGCCAGCGCAGCGGCCGCACCCGCTCGTGGCCAAGGAAGAATTCCTCCAGCCCGAAGCGCAGGCCGATGGTGAGGATGCGGGCGAGGCGCAGCAGTTTCATCCTGAATTCCTCACCACAGAGGCACAGAGGCACAGAGAAAGGCAATCAATCAACGATCGGTTGGCCGGTTGGCGCTCGCCTGGCGGGCAATCCGCCCTGATCGTGCAAGGCTTTGCTTTTCCTCTGTGTTCTCTGTGCCTCTGTGGTGCAACCGGGTTTTTCAGTTTCATGCGTCGCCTGCTTCAAGTAAACGCAGGCGAGCCTCCAGCGCGCGCCGCAGCCGCACGCCGCGCGGCTCGGCAAGCGGGCGCCAGAACAGGGTGATGCGAACCAGCCAGCGCAGCGGCCGCACCCGCTCGTGGCCAAGGAAGAATTCCTCCAGCCCGA
>JAMCVR010000179.1 GCA_023475455.1 Thermoplasmatota archaeon
GCGTCAGTCTTTTCCCGACGCACCGGCGGACGCGCGCAACGGGCTCAATTTGCTCGCCAGCGAAGCCGCCGACAGCTCGCCCAGGTGGGTATCGGCCAGCCGTCCGCCGGCGTCGTAGAACAGGGTGGTGGGCAAGGCGCCCGAGCCGACTGCGCGACCGAGCACGGTGTCGGGATCGAGCAGCACGTTGGCGAGATCGAGCCGACCCGCGCTGAGGTAGCGTTGCGCCGTTGCGCCGTCTTCGCCCTGGTTGACGAACACGAAGTTCACCCCGGCTTCGCGTTGCTGCGCGGCGGCGAGCACCGGCATTTCGCGCCGGCACGGCGGGCACCAGCTCGCCCACAGATTGACAACCAGGGGTTTGCCGTCGGCCAGCGCTGCAAGATCGACCGGGTCGCCGGCAAGCGTCGTCAACGAAAGCGTCGGCAGCGCCGGCGGTTCCGTCATGCGCAGCGCACCGAACAGTGCGCCCCACATCAGCCCGCCTGCGGCCAGCCCCGCCGCCAGCGGCTTGCGCAGCGCCGGATGGCGCCAGCCGCGCCAGAGCGCGACCAGCAGTGCCGCCGCGATTCCGGGCCCGATCATGAAACCGCCGTCGCGGATATCGAGCATCGACCACGGCGCGCTGCGGTAAGCGTCGAACCAGAAAGCGACAAAGGCGATGCGCGCCGCAAGCACCCCGGCGAGCAGCATGTCGCTCAGGGTGTTGACGATGCCGATTTTCTGGCGACGCCCGGCCAGATGCCCTGCCCCCGCCGCGGCCAGCCCGGCTGCCAGCAACAGCAGTACGCTGCCCGACAGTGCGAAGGGGCCGATATTCACCGACAGCATGTTCAGCCTTTCCTTGCCTGTTCCAGGCGGGCGAGAAAGGCATCCGCACCGAGTTCGCCGACGATGCGTTCGACGCGCCGCTCCTGGCCGTCCGGCCCGATCAGCAGCAGCGTGGGCATTTCGCGCCGGCACGGCGGGCACCAGCTCGCCCACAGATTGACAACCAGGGGTTTGCCGTCGGCCAGCGCTGCAAGATCGACCGGGTCGCCGGCAAGCGTCGTCAACGAAAGCGTCGGCAGCGCCGGCGGTTCCGTCATGCGCAGCGCACCGAACAGTGCGCCCCACATCAGCCCGCCTGCGGCCAGCCCCGCCGCCAGCGGCTTGCGCAGCGCCGGATGGCGCCAGCCGCGCCAGAGCGCGACCAGCAGTGCCGCCGCGATTCCGGGCCCGATCATGAAACCGCCGTCGCGGATATCGAGCATCGACCACGGCGCGCTGCGGTAAGCGTCGAACCAGAAAGCGACAAAGGCGATGCGCGCCGCAAGCACCCCGGCGAGCAGCATGTCGCTCAGGGTGTTGACGATGCCGATTTTCTGGCGACGCCCGGCCAGATGCCCTGCCCCCGCCGCGGCCAGCCCGGCTGCCAGCAACAGCAGTACGCTGCCCGACAGTGCGAAGGGGCCGATATTCACCGACAGCATGTTCAGCCTTTCCTTGCCTGTTCCAGGCGGGCGAGAAAGGCATCCGCACCGAGTTCGCCGACGATGCGTTCGACGCGCCGCTCCTGGCCGTCCGGCCCGATCAGCAGCAGCGTGGGCGGGCCGAGCACCTGGTGCGCGCGCATCAGCGCCTGGTCGTCCGCATCGTTGGCGGTGACATCCGGACGCAGCAGCTGCACATCGGCCAGGGCCTGCTGCACGCGCGGGTCGGCAAACACCTCGTGCTCGATCGCCTTGCACGACACGCACCAGTCGGCGTAGAAATCCACCAGCGTCCACTGCCCGCGCCGGCCGGCCTCGGCGACGCGGGCGGCGAGCGCCTGTTCGGTCTTGACCGGGGCGAAGCGGGCCATGAAATCGTTCGCGACGGGGGGTTGCCCGGGCGCAGCGCTAGCCGTCACAAAGGCGAGCGGCCGCAGCGGATCGTTCGCGCCGCCGGCCGCGCCGAGCAGCATCGCGCCGCCCCACAGGCCGATCAGCAGTGCCAGATAGCGCGACACCAGGCGGCCTTTTTCGCTGCCGATTTTCTGGATCAGCGCCAGCAGGCTGAGGGCGATCGCCAGCAGCCAGGCGCCCCACAAGCCCAGCGTCAGCGCGGCCGGCAACACTCGCGACACGAACACGATCGCGGTGGCGAGCAGAATGAAGCCGAACAGCGCCTTGACCCGGTTCATCCAGTCGCCGGGACGCGGCAGCAGGCGGGCGCCGAGCGTGCCCACCAGCAGGAGCGGCACGCCCATGCCCAGTCCCATGGCGAACAGCGCCAGACCGCCGGTCAGCACGTCGCCGGTATTGCCGATATAGAGCAGCGCGCCCGCCAGCGGCGCGGTCATGCAGGGGCCGACCAGCAGTGCCGACAGCACGCCCATGGTCGCGGCGCCGCCGACCGTGCCGCCGCGCTGGCCCTGACTGGCGCTGTTGAGGCGGTTACGCAGCGCCGCCGGCAACTGCAGTTCGTAGAAGCCGAACATGGCCAGCGCCAGCACGACGAATATCAGGCCGAACGCGCCGAGCATCCAGGGGTTTTGCAGCGTCGCCTGCAGGTTGGCGCCGGCCAGCGCGGCCGCAGCGCCCACGCCGGCGTAGGTCAGCGCCATCGGCAGCACGAAGGCCAGCGAAAGGACGAAGCCGCGCCGCGGGCTGGCCCCGCTGCCCGCGATCAGGCTGGAAAGAATCGGCAGCATCGGCAGCACGCAGGGGGTGAAGGTCATCAGCAGGCCCAGGCTGAAGAACACCGCCAGCATCCAGCCGAGGCTGACGTTCGACAGGCGCGCGGCCAGATCCTGGTCTTCGCCGAGCGCGCCGCCCGCGGAGGCGTCCGGCGTGACGGCGACGTCGGCCAGCGTCACGCGCCGGGTTTGCGGCGGGTAGCATATGCCCGCGTCGGCGCAGCCCTGCCAGCTGATGGTCAAGGCCTTGGCCGTCGGGGCTTCGACCTGCACCGACAGTTGGTCGTGATAGACCTCGCTGGGCCCGAAATACGCGTCGTTCTTGATGACGCCCGCCGGCAGGGTGACTTCCTTGACGCTGCCCGCCGGGTCGCCCTCGACCTTCACCTGCTTGCGATAGAGGTAATAGCCATCGCTGATGGTCCAGTTCAGGCGCACCTGACCGTCGCCGTCCTGGCTGACGCCGAGGCGGAACGCCTGCTCCACCGGCAGAAAATCCTGCTGGGCATGCACCGGCAGGGCCCACAGCAGACCGAGCATCACCAACGACCCGAACGAACGCAGCATGAGCGCCTCCAAATCAACGTGAGCGCGCATCCTGGCAAGGCCGAATTAAGGCACCATTAACAATGCTATTCTCGACGCACGATAGGGTGCCGAGCACGAAAGTATGCGGGTATTGCTGGTTGAAGACGACGACCTGATTGCCCACGGAATCCAGGCCGGCCTGCGCGCGCGCGGCCTGATGGCGGACGGGGTGAAAACCGCGGCGCAGGCCGGGGCCATGCAGTCGGCCGTGCATTACCAGGCGGTGATTCTCGACCTCGGCCTGCCCGACGAGGATGGCATGAGCCTGCTGCAGCGCTGGCGCGCGGACGGCATGGCGCTGCCGGTGCTGGTGCTGACCGCGCGCGACGCGGTGGAAGACCGCGTCGCCGGGCTGCGCGCCGGCGCCGACGATTACCTGCTCAAGCCAGAAGGTCATGTCGTTGCGCTGGGTGTTTTCGGCCATGTGGGCCAGCAGAACGGATGCCTCGCCGCGCCAGGTTTGCGGCGGGTAGCATATGCCCGCGTCGGCGCAGCCCTGCCAGCTGATGGTCAAGGCCTTGGCCGTCGGGGCTTCGACCTGCACCGACAGTTGGTCGTGATAGACCTCGCTGGGCCCGAAATACGCGTCGTTCTTGATGACGCCCGCCGGCAGGGTGACTTCCTTGACGCTGCCCGCCGGGTCGCCCTCGACCTTCACCTGCTTGCGATAGAGGTAATAGCCATCGCTGATGGTCCAGTTCAGGCGCACCTGACCGTCGCCGTCCTGGCTGACGCCGAGGCGGAACGCCTGCTCCACCGGCAGAAAATCCTGCTGGGCATGCACCGGCAGGGCCCACAGCAGACCGAGCATCACCAACGACCCGAACGAACGCAGCATGAGCGCCTCCAAATCAACGTGAGCGCGCATCCTGGCAAGGCCGAATTAAGGCACCATTAACAATGCTATTCTCGACGCACGATAGGGTGCCGAGCACGAAAGTATGCGGGTATTGCTGGTTGAAGACGACGACCTGATTGCCCACGGAATCCAGGCCGGCCTGCGCGCGCGCGGCCTGATGGCGGACGGGGTGAAAACCGCGGCGCAGGCCGGGGCCATGCAGTCGGCCGTGCATTACCAGGCGGTGATTCTCGACCTCGGCCTGCCCGACGAGGATGGCATGAGCCTGCTGCAGCGCTGGCGCGCGGACGGCATGGCGCTGCCGGTGCTGGTGCTGACCGCGCGCGACGCGGTGGAAGACCGCGTCGCCGGGCTGCGCGCCGGCGCCGACGATTACCTGCTCAAGCCGTTCGACCTCGACGAACTGGTCGCGCGTTTGCACGCGCTGCTGCGCCGCGCCGCCGGGCGCAGCGTGGACGTCATCGAGCAGGGAGCGCTGCGCCTCGACCCGGAGCGCGGCGAAGTCTCCCTGCATGGCCGCCCGGTGGTTTTGTCGCGGCGCGAACTGGCGTTGCTGGTGGCGTTGCTGCATGCGCGCGGACGCATCCTCAGCGCCGACCAGCTCAAGGACAGCCTGTACGGTTTCAGCGAGGAGATCGAGAGCAATGCGCTCAATGTGCATATCCATCATCTGCGGCGCAAGCTCGGCGCCGACCTGATCGAGACCGTGCGCGGTGTCGGCTACCGTTTCAACATGGGGGACGCATGAGCCTGCGATTACGCTTGCTGCTGATGATCGGCGTATCGCTGAGCCTGCTGTGGGGCGGGGTCGCGGTGTGGATGCTGCGCGATCTGGACGATGAAATGCGCCGCACGCTGGATCAGCGTCTCGCGATGTCGGCGCGCATGGTGGCCGGGCTGATCTCGCAGAATCCTGCTGCGTGGGACGCGCGCGGCGGGACGGCAGGCGTCTCCACGCTGACCGTGCCGGCGACGGCAAAAGGGCTCGCCTGCCAGGTCAGTTCGCTACGCGGCGAAGTCTTCGCGCGCACCCCGGGCGCAACGTCCGCCGCCATCGCAACGACCACGCCCGGTTTTGCCGAGCGCGAAATCGACGGCGAGCGCTGGCGCAGCTACACCGTCGAGGCGCACGGCCTGCGCATCACCACGGCGGATCGCCTGGCCGAGCGCAACACCTTGCTGCGTGATGTAATGGTGGCCGCGATCGTGCCGTTCGTGGTCGCCCTGATCGGCAGCCTGACGATGCTGTGGCTCGGCGTCAGAAGCGGCCTGGTGCCGCTGGAACGCCTGCGCCAGGCGCTGGCCCGCCGCGCGCCGGATGCGCTGACGCCGATCCCCGACGCGCCGATGCCGCGCGAGCTGCAGCCGCTGGTCGA
>JAMCVR010000016.1:0-9315 GCA_023475455.1 Thermoplasmatota archaeon
GCTGGCGACTACGATTTCATCCTGATGGACTGCCCGCCGACGCTGAACCTGCTGACCGTCAACGCCTTTGCCGCGGCGGAGTCGGTGCTGATCCCGATGCAATGCGAGTATTACGCGCTGGAAGGGCGCGTGCTGCTGGCCGACCTCGATCCGCAGGGCAACGCGACCATGGGCTCGGGTATCGAAAAGCGCAGCGCGCTCCCGACCGTGTACCAGATCCTGCTCAACCAGGTGAGCGTGCGCGACGCGCGGATGCGCTCCGGACCGGGCCATTTCGACGTCATTCCGGCCAACCGCGAGCTCGCGGGCGCGGAGATCGATCTGGTCAACCTGGAGCAGCGCGACCTGCGCCTGAAGGTGGCGCTGGCGCAGGTGGCTGGCGACTACGATTTCATCCTGATGGACTGCCCGCCGACGCTGAACCTGCTGACCGTCAACGCCTTTGCCGCGGCGGAGTCGGTGCTGATCCCGATGCAATGCGAGTATTACGCGCTGGAAGGGCTGACCGATCTGGTCGCCACCATCAAGAAGGTGAAGCAGCGGCTCAATCCGGACATCCGCATCGAGGGCCTCTTGCGGGTGATGTTCGACCCGCGCAGCACGCTGGCGCAGCAGGTGTCGGACCAGATCAAGCGGCATTTCGGCGACAAGGTCTACGACACCGTGATTCCACGCAACGTGCGGCTGGCGGAGGCGCCCAGTCACGGGCTGCCGGTGCTGGCCTACGACCGTCAGTGCCGCGGTGCAAAAGCGTATATGGAACTGGCCGAGGAAATGCTCAAGCGCAGCCAACAGGGCATGCATTCAGGCCTCACAGCCAGGGAGAAAACAGATGGCCAAGCTTAAGGGATTGGGGCGCGGACTCGACGCGCTCTTGGGCGGCGAAGACAATGCCGCGCCGCCGCAGGGCGACCTGCGCATGATGCAGGTGGCGCATCTGGCGCCCGGAAAATACCAGCCGCGCACCCAGATGGACAGCGAATCGCTGCAGGAGCTCGCCGACTCCATCCGCGCGCAGGGGCTGATGCAGCCGATCCTGGCGCGCGAGGTCGCCGGCGGCTACGAAATCATCGCCGGCGAGCGGCGCTGGCGCGCGGCGCAGCTGGCCGGCCTCGCCGAAATCCCCGTGCTGGTGCGCGAGGTCGCCGACGAGGCGGTGGCGGCGATGGCGCTGATCGAAAACATTCAGCGCGAAGACCTCAACGCCATCGACGAGGCGCACGGCCTGCAGCGTTTGATCCAGGAATTCGGCATGACCCACGATGCGGTGGCGCAGGCGGTCGGCAAGTCGCGCGCGGCGGTGTCCAACCTGCTGCGGCTGCTCAACCTGTCGCGTCCGGTGCAGGACATGCTGACCGCCGGTCTCATCGAAATGGGTCATGCGCGGGCGCTGCTGCCCCTGCATGCGGGCGCGCAGCGCGAACTGGCGCACGAAATCGAGACCCGCGGGCTGTCGGTGCGCGAAGTCGAGCGCCGCGTGGCGCGGCTGAAGGACGCCCCCGCCGCGCCGCCGGCCAGGCAGGCGGTGTCGCGCGATATCCTGCGGCTGGAAGAAGCGCTGTCCGACGCCCTCGGCATGACGGCGCACGTGCAAACCGGCAGCAAGGGCGGCGGCAAGCTGACCCTGCAATTTGCGAGCGCGGACGAGCTGCAGGGCCTGCTGCAAAGGCTGGGAATCCGGCTGTAAAGGGGGCGGATCCGGGCGGGCAGGGGAGGGTGGGCATACAACATCACTACGTAGTGGTAGTGAAATTCATCATCAAGCGGTTTGATGATTGCATAGACCTCCCTGATTCTAGTATCATCGCCGGCTAATGTTTACCGGCACCCGCCGCATCGGCATTTCCGGCACCCTGAAGGTGGCCCTGGCGCAGGCGGGGCTGGCGCCGATCGCCGCGTCGACGGGGTGGATGATTGCCGGGATCGGGGCGGGAGTGGCCGTGCTGTATGGCGTGCTGGCGGCGCTGGCGGTCAGCGCGGTGCTGGTCTGGCGCGAACGGCAGACGATGCGGCACCCCGAGTGGGATCAGCATCGTTTGTTCAAGGTGTTCATCCGTGCCGGGGTCGAGCGGCTGCTGCTGCTGGTGGGTCTGCTGATCGCGGGCCTCGGCGTGCTGAAGCTGGCGCCCCTGCCGATGCTGGCGGGTCTGGTGCTGGCGCAGTTTGCCTGGCTGGCCGCCGCAACAACAAGCCGTAACGAAACGTAAACAGCCTGTCCATTCGGCGGGTGCTGCCAAGGTTGGTTTTGAATGGGGGCGAGCGGCGCGCCCATCCAAAACTCACTTATTGAATTTGATCACTATGGCTACGGAATACGCTTCCTCCGGCGAGTACATCAAGCACCACCTGCAAAACCTGACCTATGGCCAGCATGCCGACGGCACCTGGGGCTTTGCCCACGGCGCCGAAGAAGCGGCGGCCATGGGCTTCTGGGCGATCAACGTCGACAGCATGCTGTTCTCGATCGGCCTTGGCGTGCTGTTCCTGTTCCTGTTCCGCATGGCGGCGAAGAAGGCGACGGTCGGTGTGCCGGCCGGCCTGCAGAATTTCGTCGAGTGGGTCGTCGAGTTCATCGACCACTCCGTGCGGGGTTCCTTCTCGCACAAGAATGCGCTGGTCGCGCCGCTGGCCCTGACCGTGTTCATGTGGGTGTTCCTGATGAACCTGATGGACCTCATCCCGGTTGACTGGCTGCCTTTCGCCGCGACGGTGGCGGGCGTGCCCTATCTGAAAGCGGTGCCGTCGACCGATCCCAACGTCACCTTCGGCCTGTCGCTGTCGATCTTCGCCCTGGTGCTGTACTACAGTGTCAAGATGAAAGGCGCGGGCGGCTTTTTCTCCGAGCTGGCCTTCCAGCCCTTCCCCAAATTCCTGTTCCCGGTCAACCTGCTGCTCGAGGGCGTGGGCCTGATCGCCAAACCGATTTCGCTCGCCTTGCGTCTGTTCGGCAACATGTACGCCGGCGAAATGATCTTCATCCTGATTGCGCTGATGTTCGGCGGCGGCTGGATCCTGGCGCTGTTCGGCGGTGCGTTGCAGTGGGCGTGGGCGGTGTTCCACATCCTCATCATCACGCTGCAGGCCTTCATCTTCATGACGCTGACCATCGTGTATCTGGACATGGCGCACGCCGAGCACCACTGATTTCTGTCGTAACGATTAACCGGTTTCCTGTTTTCAACTTTGATTTTTATTTTTAGGAGCAACAAATGGAAATGACTCAAGCCGTGCTGTTTATCGCTGGTGCCCTGATGATGGGTCTGGGCGCGCTCGGTGCAGCCGTCGGCATCGGCATCCTCGGTGGCCGCTTCCTCGAAGGCGCCGCCCGCCAGCCCGAACTGATCCCCATGCTGCGCACCCAGTTCTTCATCGTCATGGGTCTGGTCGACGCCGTGCCGATGATCGCCGTCGGTCTGGCCATGTACGTTCTGTTCGCCGTTGCCGGTTAATTCGCGGGTTGACTCGGAACTTGTTCAAACCCCGTCATTAAAAAGGTGCGGATATGAATTTCAACGCAACTTTGATCGGCCAGTCCATCACGTTCATTTTCTTCGTGTGGTTCTGCATGAAGTTCGTGTGGCCGCCGATCATGAACGCGCTCGAAACGCGCAAGAAGCAGATCGCCGACGGCCTCGCCGCGGGCGATCGCGGCAAGCACGAACTGGAGCTGGCAGCCAAAAAGGCCGTCGACAGCCTGCGCGACGCCAAGGCCCAGGCGGCCGAGGTGATTGCCCAGGCTGAAAAGCGCGCGGCGCAAATCGTCGAAGAGGCGAAAACGGCTGCCAAGGAAGAAGGCGACCGTCAGCTGGCCGCCGCCCAGGCCAACATCGAGCAGGAAGCCAACCGCGCACGCGAAAGCCTGCGTGAACAGGTGGCGGCCCTGGCCCTGGCCGGCGCGGAAAAGATCCTGCGCCGCGAAGTCAACGCGCAGACGCATGCTGACCTTTTGGGCCAGCTGAAAGCCGAGCTGTAAGCCATGAGCGAACTGTCTACCCTGGCCCGTCCCTACGCCGAAGCGGTATTCCGCATGGCGCAGGGCGAAAACGACCTGGCGGGCTGGTCTTCGCGCATCGCGACGCTGGCGGCCATCGTCTCCGACGCCCAGGTGGCGCGCCTGATCGCCGACCCCGCGGTGTCGGCGGATCGTGTCGCCGGCCTGATCGTCGAGGTGGCCGGTGCTGACCTCGGCGAGCGCGGAGCCAACTTCGTCAAGGTGCTGGCCGAGAATGACCGGCTGCCGCTGCTGCCGGAAATCGGCGCGCAGTTCGAGACCCTGAAGGCCCAGGCCGAAGGCACGCTCGAGGTGACCATCACCAGCGCGCAGGAACTGACGCAGGCGCAGATCGACGACCTGGTGGCCGGTCTCAAGGCCAAGTTCAACCGTGCGGTGAACGTGCAGGTGGCGGTCGATCCCGAACTGATCGGCGGCGCGGTGATCACGATCGGCGACCAGGTGATAGACGGCTCGGTGAAAGGGCGGCTGCAGCGCATGTCCTTCGCCCTTCGGGCTTAAGGCGCAGCCAGGCTCATCCAACAGATATTTATCGGAACCTCCCGGTTCGGAGAACAAAATGCAATTGAATCCAAGCGAAATCAGCGAACTGATTAAAGCCAAGATCGAAAACTTCGGTGCATCGAGCGAACTGCGCACCCAGGGCACGATCGTGTCCGTCACCGACGGCATCGTCCGCATTCATGGTCTGTCCGACGTGATGTCGGGTGAAATGATCGAAATGCCGGGCAACACCTTCGGCGTGGCCCTGAACCTCGAGCGCGACTCGGTCGGCGCGGTGATCCTGGGCGACTACGAGCACATCAAGGAGGGCGACGTCGCCAGGTGCACCGGCCGCATTCTCGAAGTGCCGGTCGGCCGCGGCCTGCTCGGCCGCGTGGTGAACTCGCTGGGCCAGCCGATCGACGGCAAGGGCCCAATCGCCGCAGACAGCACCATGCCGATCGAGCGCATCGCCCCCGGCGTGATCGAGCGTAAATCGGTCGACCAGCCGGTGCAGACCGGCCTGAAGTCGATCGACTCCATGGTGCCGGTCGGCCGCGGCCAGCGCGAGTTGATCATCGGCGATCGCCAGACCGGCAAGACCGCGGTCGCGATCGACGCCATCATCAACCAGAAGGGCACCGGCGTTAAGTGCATCTACGTCGCCATCGGCCAGAAGGCTTCCTCGGTGGCCAACGTGGTGCGCAAGCTGGAAGAGCACGGCGCGATGGACCACACCATCGTCGTCGCCGCAACCGCGTCCGACGCCGCCGCCATGCAGTATATCGCACCGTATTCCGGCTGCACCATGGGCGAGTTCTTCCGCGACATCGGCGAAGACGCGCTGATCGTGTACGACGATCTGACCAAGCAGGCCTGGGCCTACCGTCAGGTGTCGCTGCTGCTGCGCCGTCCGCCGGGTCGCGAAGCCTATCCGGGCGACGTGTTCTACCTGCACTCGCGTCTGCTGGAGCGCGCCGCGCGCGTCAACGCCGACTACGTCGAGAAGATCACCAACGGCGCCGTCAAGGGCAAGACCGGTTCGCTGACCGCGCTGCCGATCATCGAAACCCAGGCCGGCGACGTGTCCGCCTTCGTGCCGACCAACGTGATCTCGATTACCGACGGCCAGATCTTCCTCGAAACCGACCTCTTCAACGCCGGCATCCGTCCCGCGATCAACGCCGGCCTGTCGGTGTCCCGCGTCGGCGGCGCCGCGCAGACCAAGGTCATCAAGAAGCTCGGCGGCGGTATCCGCCTGGCGCTGGCGCAGTACCGCGAACTCGCGGCCTTCGCCCAGTTCGCCTCCGACCTCGACGAAGCCACCCGCAAGCAGCTGGAGCGCGGCCGTCGCGTGACCGAACTGATGAAGCAGGCGCAATACTCGCCGATGTCGGTTTCGCACATGGCGCTGACCCTGTTTGCCGTCAACAAGGGCTACATGGACGACGTCGAAGTCAACAAGATTCTGCCCTTCGAGTCCGCGCTGCTGGCCTTCGTGAAGTCCAAGTACGCCAGCATCCTGGACACCGTCGAAACCAGCGGCAACCTGGATGACGCCGCCGAAAAGGCGCTCACCGCCGCGGTGGACGAGTTCAAGAAAACCGGCGTGTACTGATAGGAGCCCAGCATGGCTGCCGGAAAAGAGATACGGACCAAGATCAAGAGCGTGGAAAACACGCGCAAGATCACCAAGGCCATGGAAATGGTCGCGGCGTCCAAGATGCGCCGCGCGCAGGACCGCATGAAGGCCGCGCGCCCGTACGCCGAGAAAATCGCCCGCGTGGCGACGCACCTGGCCTATGCGCACACGGAATACAAGCATCCGTTCGTGATCGCGCGCGACAAGGTCAAGCGCGTCGGCCTCATCGTCGTCACCTCGGACAAGGGTCTGTGCGGCGGCCTCAACACCAATGCCTTCCGCATGGTGGTGAACCAGATGAAGCAGTGGGAAGCCGCCGGCGTCGGCATCGACGTCACCGCGATCGGCAACAAGGGGCTGGGTTTCATGCAGCGACTCGGCGCCAACGTGGTGTCGCAGCTGACCGGCCTGGGCGACACCCCGCACATGGAGAAGCTGATCGGCCCGGTCAAGATCATGCTGGATGCGTACCTGGAAGGCCGCATCGACGCGCTCTACATCGTCTACAACCGCTTCGTCAACACGATGAAGCAGGAGCCGACGCTGACCCAGCTGCTGCCGCTGGCAAAGATGGAAAGCCCCGAGGAAGCCAGCCTGAAAACGCACTGGGACTACATCTACGAGCCCGATGCCAAGCCGGTGGTCGACGGCATGCTGATGCGCTACATCGAATCGCTGGTGTATCAGGGCGTGGCCGAGAACATCGCGTGCGAACAGTCGGCGCGGATGGTGGCGATGAAGGCCGCGTCCGACAACGCCAAGGACGTGATCGGCGAACTGAAGCTGGTTTACAACAAGACCCGTCAGGCCGCGATCACCAAGGAACTGTCCGAGATCGTCGCCGGTGCAGCCGCGGTTTGAGCGCACGGCACACAGAATTTAATTGATTAGGCCAAGATTTAATTTACTTAGGATGGCAACATGAGCAACGGAAAAATTGTTCAGATCATCGGCGCCGTGGTGGACGTGGAGTTTTCACGTGAATCCATGCCGAGGGTCTTCGAAGCGCTGAAAATGCAGACCCCCGAGCTGACGCTGGAAGTCCAGCAGCAGCTGGGCGACGGCGTGGTGCGCGCCATTGCGATGGGCTCCACCGACGGCCTGCGCCGCGGCATGGAAGTGCTCGCCACCGGCAACCCGATTCTGGTGCCGGTCGGCCAGGCGACCCTGGGCCGCATCATGAACGTGCTGGGCACCCCCATCGACGAAATGGGCCCGGTGAACACCGATACCCACATGCCGATTCACCGCAAGCCGCCGGCGTACGCCGACCAGGCCGCGACGGTGGAAATTCTCGAAACCGGCATCAAGGTGATCGACCTCATCATGCCGATCGCCAAGGGCGGCAAGGTCGGCCTGTTCGGCGGCGCCGGCGTGGGCAAGACCGTGACCCTGATGGAACTGATCCGCAACATCGCCGTGGCCCACTCGGGCTTCTCGGTATTCGCCGGCGTCGGCGAGCGGACCCGCGAAGGCAACGACTTCTATCACGAGATGAAGGAAGGCGGCGTGCTGGACAAGGTGGCGCTGGTCTACGGCCAGATGAACGAGCCGCCGGGCAACCGTCTGCGCGTCGCGCTGACCGGCCTCACCATGGCCGAATACTTCCGCGACGAAGGCCGCGACGTGCTGCTGTTCGTCGACAACATCTACCGCTACACCCTGGCCGGTACCGAAGTGTCCGCGCTCTTGGGCCGGATGCCGTCCGCCGTGGGCTACCAGCCGACGCTGGCCGACGAAATGGGTCGCCTGCAGGAGCGCATCACCTCCACCCGCACCGGCTCGATCACCTCCTTCCAGGCCGTGTACGTGCCGGCGGACGACTTGACCGACCCGTCGCCCGCCACCACCTTCGCCCACCTCGACGCGACCCTGGTGCTCTCCCGTCAGATCGCCGAACTGGGCATCTACCCCGCGGTGGATCCGCTCGATTCGACCTCGCGGATTCTCGATCCGCAGGTAGTCGGCTCCACCGACGGCCTGCGCCGCGGCATGGAAGTGCTCGCCACCGGCAACCCGATTCTGGTGCCGGTCGGCCAGGCGACCCTGGGCCGCATCATGAACGTGCTGGGCACCCCCATCGACGAAATGGGCCCGGTGAACACCGATACCCACATGCCGATTCACCGCAAGCCGCCGGCGTACGCCGACCAGGCCGCGACGGTGGAAATTCTCGAAACCGGCATCAAGGTGATCGACCTCATCATGCCGATCGCCAAGGGCGGCAAGGTCGGCCTGTTCGGCGGCGCCGGCGTGGGCAAGACCGTGACCCTGATGGAACTGATCCGCAACATCGCCGTGGCCCACTCGGGCTTCTCGGTATTCGCCGGCGTCGGCGAGCGGACCCGCGAAGGCAACGACTTCTATCACGAGATGAAGGAAGGCGGCGTGCTGGACAAGGTGGCGCTGGTCTACGGCCAGATGAACGAGCCGCCGGGCAACCGTCTGCGCGTCGCGCTGACCGGCCTCACCATGGCCGAATACTTCCGCGACGAAGGCCGCGACGTGCTGCTGTTCGTCGACAACATCTACCGCTACACCCTGGCCGGTACCGAAGTGTCCGCGCTCTTGGGCCGGATGCCGTCCGCCGTGGGCTACCAGCCGACGCTGGCCGACGAAATGGGTCGCCTGCAGGAGCGCATCACCTCCACCCGCACCGGCTCGATCACCTCCTTCCAGGCCGTGTACGTGCCGGCGGACGACTTGACCGACCCGTCGCCCGCCACCACCTTCGCCCACCTCGACGCGACCCTGGTGCTCTCCCGTCAGATCGCCGAACTGGGCATCTACCCCGCGGTGGATCCGCTCGATTCGACCTCGCGGATTCTCGATCCGCAGGTAGTCGGCGAGGAGCATTACAACGTCGCCCGTGCGGTGCAGGGCACGCTGCAGAAGTACAAGGAACTGCGCGACATCATCGCGATTCTGGGCATGGACGAACTGTCGCCGGAAGACAAGCTGGCCGTGGCGCGTGCGCGCAAGATCCAGCGCTTCCTGTCGCAGCCCTTCTTCGTCGCCGAAGTGTTCACCGGCGCGCCGGGCAAGTACGTCACGCTGAAAGAGACCATCGCCGGCTTCAAGGCGATCGTCGACGGCGAATACGACCACCTTCCCGAACAGGCCTTCTACATGGTCGGTCCGATCGAAGAAGCGGTCGAAAAGGCGAAGACGATTCAGT
>JAMCVR010000016.1:10165-24513 GCA_023475455.1 Thermoplasmatota archaeon
GTTTTCTCCTCAGTGCCGGTGTGGCAACCCTCATGTCTGGCGGGGCCGTTTCGGCCCATGCGGCACAAAGGGTGTCGGCACGAGGCGTTTTCTATGATCCCAGGCGGCCAGTCCGATCGGGAAAACGATCGGCCACGAGCTTTTCAGGACGATCGGTTGTCCCGGTCGGGGGCTTCTGGATCAGCCCTGTCCGCTTCCCAAGGAAGCGGACACCGACGGTGACGGCGTCGTCGATGGCAAAGACACGTGCCCCGGCACACCGGCCGGACGCAAGGTGAACGCCGACGGATGCGAACTGGACAGCGACGGCGACGGGATCGTGGACGGCGACGACAAGCGTCCCACGGTGTATGCCAAAATCCCGGACGGCTGCCCCGCTGCCGCCGCCGCACCGGTCGAGCCCCCGCGCTCGCGCCCGTCCCCAAGCCGCAGCCCGCGCCGGCGCCCGCGTCCAACCGGCTTGTACTGGACGACGTCAACTTCGGCTACGATAAGGCCACCTTGCGGCCGGAAGCCCGTGCCAAACTCGACGAGGCGGCAGCAAGCCTGAAGGCGTGGGGCGACGGCAAGGTGGAAGTTGCGGGCCACACCGATAGCCGAGGGACCGAAGCCTACAACATGAGGCTGTCGCTCCGCCGCGCCGAATCGGTGCGCAATTATCTGATCACCAAGGGATCCCGCCCGACCGCCTGGTGACCAGGGGCTACGGCGAATCCCGGCCGATCGCCGATAACTCGACAACAGAAGGCCGCTTCCACAACCGTCGGGTCGAATTGCAGCCACGAGCTTTTCAGGACGATCGGTTGTCCCGGTCGGGGGCTTCTGGATCAACCCTGTCCGCTTCCCAAGGAAGCGGACACCGACGGTGACGGCGTCGTCGATGGCAAAGACACGTGCCCCGGCACACCGGCCGGACGCAAGGTGAACGCCGACGGATGCGAACTGGACAGCGACGGCGACGGGATCGTGGACGGCGACGACAAGCGTCCCACGGTGTATGCCAAAATCCCGGACGGCTGCCCCGCTGCCGCCGCCGCACCGGTCGAGCCCCCGCGCTCGCGCCCGTCCCCAAGCCGCAGCCCGCGCCGGCGCCCGCGTCCAACCGGCTTGTACTGGACGACGTCAACTTCGGCTACGATAAGGCCACCTTGCGGCCGGAAGCCCGTGCCAAACTCGACGAGGCGGCAGCAAGCCTGAAGGCGTGGGGCGACGGCAAGGTGGAAGTTGCGGGCCACACCGATAGCCGAGGGACCGAAGCCTACAACATGAGGCTGTCGCTCCGCCGCGCCGAATCGGTGCGCAATTATCTGATCACCAAGGGATCCCGCCCGACCGCCTGGTGACCAGGGGCTACGGCGAATCCCGGCCGATCGCCGATAACTCGACAACAGAAGGCCGCTTCCACAACCGTCGGGTCGAATTGCAGCCGCAAAAGTAGGTGGGTTCGCCCTGTACGGGAGCGTCGGTTCTTGTAGGGACGGGCTGTTGTAGCGATAGTGCTGTCGAACAAAAAAGCAACCCGCGGGTTGCTTTTTTCATGGCTGGATGGTGCGCGTAGGGTGTGATTAAATTTTCCGCCATAAGCGTCGTAAATGGGGTCATGGATTTTCAATAGAAAGTGGGAGGGCATGAAGATGAAAAGGCGAGATTTTCTGGCAGGACTGACCCTGCTCCCGGTGATTCCACTGATTGCGCATGCCAGCGACCAGAAGCTGAGGATCGGCATATTTCCGGGTACCGGGACTTCCGACATGCTGCGGGAGGATTTGCGCGCGGCGACAAAATCTTTTGCCCAGGCCATTGCGGGCGCCATTGGGCGGGAGCCCCGGTTGACGATATTCACGACCCTGAAAAGCATC
The DNA here is from genome assembly GCA_023475455.1 of Thermoplasmatota archaeon. The sequence goes on from JAMCVR010000016.1 coordinate 12,025, forward strand.
AACCGCTCGCTGGAGGATGGTCGGCTGGATGTTTACTTCGCCCCCCCGACGGTGGCGGTCTCGGCGCTCGACAAGGGGTATGTCCCGATAGCCCGGGTGAAGGACATGATCAACATCGTGCTGGTTCGCCGCAAGGGCGCAAAGGTGGCGAGCGTCGCGCTGGCCGAAAAGGAGTCCCTGCCGGACGTTCTGAGCCGCTATGTGCTCAAGAGCAAGAATGAGAATGTGAAAATCTTTAATCTGAAGGCGCAGGAAGACGTGATTCTGGCGATGGAGCGCAATTACGCGCAAGCCGGCAGCCTGGGCGCAAAGATTGCCAAGGGCCTGATTGAGAAGGGTAATTACGAGGTCTGGTATCCCCTTCCTACTTCGCCGGGCTTCACCCTGGTGGCAAGCAATCAGTTGAGCGAAGCAGACAAGAAAAAGCTGAAAACGGCCGTCAGCACCATTAACCCGGCCGTGGTGAACGAGATGCAGAAAGTTTTTATTAGCAAGCTGGGGAGTTTCGTGGCCGACGACGGCACCGAATTCAAGACCCTCAAACAGGCAATGACAGCAGCGGGCTACCTCTGAATTCCTTCAGCGGGAATGACGAGGCCAATGACGTAACCCAGGGCGTATTCCAAAACACGCCTCGTTAGCCCGCAGGTCCGCCCCCATGTCCCCAACCCAAAAAAGGCAGCCTGACGGTTGCCTTTTTTCATAGGGACGCCCGCAAGCAGGCTTTATACTTGGCGCGCGTCTTGCTCATCCGTTTTGCCGATGCGGCTCATCATCCAACAGACACGAATGCAATCCAATCTTGAAATTCTGATACTTGCAGCGGGAAAGGGCACCCGGATGCGCTCGGACCTGCCCAAGGTGCTGCACAAGCTGGCGGGCAAACCCCTGCTCGGGCATGTGGTGGATACGGCCCATGCGCTCGGCGCAGCGCAGATCTGCGTGGTGTATGGTTTTGGCGGTGAGGCGGTACCGCAGGCGCTGGCCGACGACAGGCTGACGTTCGTGCTTCAGGCCGAACAGCGCGGCACTGGGCATGCGGTGAAGCAGGCGTTGCCGCGGCTTTCGGATGACGGCGTGTCGCTGGTGCTGTACGGCGACGTGCCGCTGACCCATGTTGCGACCTTGCGGCCCCTGGTAGCAGCGGCGCAGGCAGGCAGGCTGGGGCTCTTGACCGTCAATCTGGCGCATCCGGATGGCTATGGGCGCATCGTGCGCGAAAACGGCAAGGTCACGCGCAATGACAGCAGCGGGCTACCTCTGAATTCCTTCAGCGGGAATGACGAGGCCAATGACGTAACCCAGGGCGTATTCCAAAACACGCCTCGTTAGCCCGCAGGTCCGCCCCCATGTCCCCAACCCAAAAAAGGCAGCCTGACGGTTGCCTTTTTTCATAGGGACGCCCGCAAGCAGGCTTTATACTTGGCGCGCGTCTTGCTCATCCGTTTTGCCGATGCGGCTCATCATCCAACAGACACGAATGCAATCCAATCTTGAAATTCTGATACTTGCAGCGGGAAAGGGCACCCGGATGCGCTCGGACCTGCCCAAGGTGCTGCACAAGCTGGCGGGCAAACCCCTGCTCGGGCATGTGGTGGATACGGCCCATGCGCTCGGCGCAGCGCAGATCTGCGTGGTGTATGGTTTTGGCGGTGAGGCGGTACCGCAGGCGCTGGCCGACGACAGGCTGACGTTCGTGCTTCAGGCCGAACAGCGCGGCACTGGGCATGCGGTGAAGCAGGCGTTGCCGCGGCTTTCGGATGACGGCGTGTCGCTGGTGCTGTACGGCGACGTGCCGCTGACCCATGTTGCGACCTTGCGGCCCCTGGTAGCAGCGGCGCAGGCAGGCAGGCTGGGGCTCTTGACCGTCAATCTGGCGCATCCGGATGGCTATGGGCGCATCGTGCGCGAAAACGGCAAGGTCACGCGCATCGTCGAGCACAAGGACGCGACGCCTGCCGAGCGTGCGATCCAGGAAGTCAACACCGGCATCCTGGCGGTGGCGACGCGCCGCCTGAAGCGGTGGATAGGCGAACTGAAAAATGACAACGCGCAGGGCGAATACTATCTGACCGACATCATCGCGCTGGCGGTGAGCGACGGAGTGGAAGTGGACACTTACCAGCCTGCATTCGAGTGGGAAGTGCTGGGCGTGAACAGCAAGGCGCAACTGGCCGAGCTTGAGCGCATCCACCAGAGCGAAATCGCGCAGGCGCTGCTCGATGCCGGGGTGACCCTGCTGGACCCGGCGCGGCTCGACGTGCGAGGCTCGCTGAACTGCGGCCGCGACGTCGTCATCGACGTCAACTGCGTATTCGAGGGCCGCGTGGAACTGGGCGACGGCGTGCAAGTGGGCGCCCACTGCGTGCTGCGCAATGCGATCGTGGCGGCGGGCACGCGCATCGACGCCTTCACCCTGCTCGACGACGCCGAGATCGGCGAAGCCAACCGGCTGGGGCCGTTCTCGCGCATCCGCCCCGGCACCCGGCTGGCGCGCGACGTTCACGTCGGCAACTTCGTCGAAATCAAGAATAGCCAGATCGACGACGGTTCCAAGATCAATCATCTGTCCTACGTCGGCGACACCACCATGGGCAAGCAGGTCAACATCGGCGCCGGCACCATCACCTGCAATTACGACGGCGCCAACAAGCACCGCACGGTGATCGAGGACGAGGTCTTCGTCGGCTCCGACACCCAGCTCATCGCGCCGGTCACCGTCGGCCGCGGCGCCACCCTGGGCGCCGGCACCACGCTGACGAAAGACGCGCCCGCCGGCGAGCTCACCCTGTCGCGGGCAAAGCAGCTCACCATAAACGGCTGGAAGCGGCCGGTGAAGAAGCGTGAGGGGTGAGGGGTGAGGCGTAAATAATGAGAGACTTGGATACTATGGAAAATCTAAACAAGCAAAATGGCGGCGGTTCGGCGCTAAACGCCTCACCCCTCACCCCTCACCCCTCACCCCAAGCGGAGCGTTGACCATGTGCGGCATTGTCGGCGCGGTTGCGCAACGTAACGTCGTTCCCATCCTGCTCGAAGGCCTGCGCCGGCTGGAATACCGCGGCTACGACTCGGCCGGGCTGGTCATCATCGACGGCGGGCTGAAACGGGTGCGCAGCGTCGGCCGCGTCGCCGCGCTGGCGGACGAGTGCGCGGCGCAGCGGGTGCACGGCAACCTCGGCATTGCGCACACCCGCTGGGCCACCCACGGCGCGCCGTCGGAAGCCAATGCGCATCCGCACGTGAGCGGCTGTCTCGCAGTGGTTCACAACGGCATCATCGAGAATCACGAAGCCTTGCGCACCCGGCTCATGGCCGCCGGATTTGCCTTCACCTCGGAGACCGACACCGAAGTCATCGCGCACCTGATCGCGCTCCATTACTGCCAGAGCAAGGATCTGCTCGCCGCCACCCGTGCGGCGGTGGCCGAACTCGAAGGCGCCTACGCCATCGGCGTGGTGAGCGAGGAAGCCCCCAATCGGCTGGTCTGCGCGCGCAAGGGCAGCCCCTTGCTGATCGGCCTGGGGATCGAGGAAAACTTCATCGCCTCCGACGTCTCGGCGCTGCTGCCGGTGACGCAGCGCGTGATGTATCTGGAAGAGGGCGACGTCGCCGACATCGGCCTGCTGGCGGTGACGGTCTACGACGCGGCGGGCAAACGGGTCGACCGCAGCGTGCATGTGTCCGAATTGTCGGCCGACATGGCCGAGCTCGGCCATTACCGCCACTTCATGCAGAAGGAAATCCACGAACAGCCGCGCGCGCTCACCGAAACGCTGCTGATCGCGGTGGCGCAGGATCGCGTGCAGCCCGAATGGTTCGGCTTCGACGCCCTGGACGTATTGAGCAAGGTGAACGCGGTGACCTTCCTCGCCTGCGGAACCAGCTACCATGCGGCGAAAGTGGCCACCTACTGGCTGGAGGAGATCGCCGGCATTCCGGCCTATGCCGAAATCGCCAGCGAATACCGCTATCGCACCTCGGTGCCCAACCCCGATGCGCTGATCGTCACCATTTCGCAGTCGGGCGAAACCGCCGACACGCTGGCCGCGCTGAACCACGCCCAGGCATTGGGCCAAGACAAGACGCTGACGATCTGCAACGTGCCGGAGTCGGCGCTCACCCGTGCTTCGCGCCTCAAATTCCTCACCCGCGCCGGCCCGGAAATCGGCGTCGCCTCGACCAAGGCCTTCACCACCCAGCTCGCCGGCCTGTTCCTCTTGACGCTGGTGCTGGCCAAGCTGCGCGGGCGTCTCAGCGCAGAACAGGAAGCCGCGTACCTGACCGAACTGCGCAGTTTGCCGAACAAGACGCAGCAGGTGCTGGCGCTGGAGCCGCAGGTCGAGGCCTGGTCGCAGCGCTTCGCCAACAAGCACCACGCGCTGTTCCTCGGACGCGGCGTGCATTACCCGATCGCGCTCGAAGGCGCGCTGAAGCTGAAGGAAATCTCCTACATCCACGCCGAGGCCTATCCCGCCGGCGAACTCAAGCACGGCCCGCTGGCGCTGGTGGACGAGGACATGCCGGTGGTCACCATCGCGCCCAACGACCAGCTGATCGAAAAACTGAAGTCGAACCTGCAGGAAGTGCGCGCGCGCGGCGGCGAGCTGTATGTGTTCGCCGACGGCGACGTGCATATCGAGGAATCGGCCTCGGTTCACGTCATCAAGCTGCCCGGCGGCGGCAACGGCGCGCTGTCGCCGATCCTCCACACCGTGCCGCTGCAGCTGCTGTCGTACCACGCCGCCCTGCAAAAGGGCACCGACGTCGACAAGCCGCGTAATCTGGCAAAGTCGGTCACCGTTGAATGAGGCGGGAAGAAATCTCCGTCATTCACAAAGAGGACACGGAGGGAAAATTTTCCTCCGTGTCCTCTTTGTTAAGCGCTTTTTCCCGATGACGCCGGGCGATGCCAGCGCTTAATGCCGCGCCGTGCCTTAAAAGCGGCTCAATGCCGCTTCCTGTCTTCCTTCAGCGCCAGGGTGGCGACCTGGACGCGGTTGCGCAAGCCGAGCTTTTCCATGATGTTGCGCAGGTGGTTGCGCACGGTGTTTTCCGACAGGGTCATCTTGTAGGCGATGGCCTTGTTCGACAGCCCTTCCTTCACGTGGTCGACGATTTCCATTTCGCGCGCGGTCAGCGCCGACAGCGCGCTGTTGTTGAGTTCGCCGCGCGCCATCTTCTGCATGATGTTGAGCGGGAAGCTGCTCTGGCCGTCGCACACGCTGCGGATCGCCGCCAGCACCTGGTCGGGCTCGCTGGACTTGATGACGTAGCCGTCGACGCCGGACGAAATCGCCTCGGAGATTTCCTCGTCGGAATCGGCAATGGTGAGCATGATGACCTTGATGCCGAGGTCGCGCAGGTCGGACACCAGGTCGAGGCCGTCGGCATCGGGCAGCGAGCGGTCGAGCAGCGCGGCATCGGCGCGGTTGCCCGCCGCCAGCCAGGCGCGCAGTTCGGCGGCGTTGGCCAGTTGCGCGGTGAGCGTGAGATCCGGCTCCTGCTCGATGTAGCCCGCCACGCCCATGCGAAGCAAGGGGTGATCGTCGATGAGGATGATGTTCAAGGGGCTTGGCATTGCTTCTCCGCTGAATTTTTGTAACGCCGATTAAGTCGGCAGACCGCGCGGCTTGCGCGGCGCTTTCTCGAATACCGCATCATAGACCGGAATGGGCAGCCATTTCAGCACGCGCGCCGCCCACGCCATCTGCCAGGGAATGACCGTATAGGCACGCCGCCGCGCAATGCAGCGCGCCACTTTGGCGGCAGCGGTTGCTGCCGTCATCCGGAACGGCATGGCATATGGATTGACCTGCGTCATCGGCGGATCGCCGCCAGCACCTGGTCGGGCTCGCTGGACTTGATGACGTAGCCGTCGACGCCGGACGAAATCGCCTCGGAGATTTCCTCGTCGGAATCGGCAATGGTGAGCATGATGACCTTGATGCCGAGGTCGCGCAGGTCGGACACCAGGTCGAGGCCGTCGGCATCGGGCAGCGAGCGGTCGAGCAGCGCGGCATCGGCGCGGTTGCCCGCCGCCAGCCAGGCGCGCAGTTCGGCGGCGTTGGCCAGTTGCGCGGTGAGCGTGAGATCCGGCTCCTGCTCGATGTAGCCCGCCACGCCCATGCGAAGCAAGGGGTGATCGTCGATGAGGATGATGTTCAAGGGGCTTGGCATTGCTTCTCCGCTGAATTTTTGTAACGCCGATTAAGTCGGCAGACCGCGCGGCTTGCGCGGCGCTTTCTCGAATACCGCATCATAGACCGGAATGGGCAGCCATTTCAGCACGCGCGCCGCCCACGCCATCTGCCAGGGAATGACCGTATAGGCACGCCGCCGCGCAATGCAGCGCGCCACTTTGGCGGCAGCGGTTGCTGCCGTCATCCGGAACGGCATGGCATATGGATTGACCTGCGTCATCGGCGTGTCGATGTAGCCGGGCGCCACCGTGATCACATGGATGCCGCGCGCTTTCAGCTCCAGCCGCAACGCTTCGAGATAGGCGGTCGCCGCGGCCTTCGAGGCCGAATAGGCACCGCCACCCGGCAGCCCGCGCACCCCGGCCACGCTGGAAATGCCGCACAGCACGCCGCCGTTGGTCCGCATGGGGGCGATGAAGGGCTGAAAGGTATGCACCAGCCCCAGCACGTTGGCATCCATCACCGCGCGGAACACCGGTGTGTCCTCCGGGGCTTCGGTGAGCGTGCCGACGCTGATGCCCGCCGCCGCAATGACGATGTCGGGCGGGCCGACGTCGTTCAAGAACGCTGCGGCCGCCGCCTGCATGGCAGCGGCGTCGCGCACGTCCGCCTGATACAACCGCGCATCCAGTCCGGCGGCGGTGTCCCGCAGGCCGTCGAGCCGGCGTCCGGCCAGCCCCAACTGCGCGCCCAATGCGCCGTAGTGCCGCGCGACTGCCGCGCCGAGACCGGAACTGGCGCCGGTGATGAAGATCTTGGGCGGAGTGGACGACAACAGGCTTACTTCGTGGGCTTCTTGCCACCGCGTTCGGCGCGTGCCTTGGCGATCAACTGGTCGAGCACTTCGAACAGGCGCGCCTCGCTGCCGGTCATCGACACCGAGGTGGCGTATTTGCCGTCGACGACGAAGGCCGGCACGCCGGTGATCGCGTAGGTGGTGGCCAGTCGCGCGCCCTGCGTGGCCTTGGACTGGACGGAGAAGGAGTTGTAGATGCCTTCGAATTTCTTGCGGTCCACCTTGTGCCTGGCGACCCAGTTCCCCAGCACGGCCGGGTCGTTGAGGTTGAGGTTTTCCAGGTGATAAGCGTCGAATACCTTGTGATGCAGGCTGCCGAGCAGGCCCATCTGCTCCAGCGTGTAGTAGAGCTTGGCGCCGGGCAGCCAGTCGTCGCGGAACACTGCCGGCACGCGGCGAACCTGGGCGTCCTTGGGCAGGGTTTTCAGCCAGGAATTGAGCGCGGGTTCGAGCTGAAAGCAGTGCGGGCAGCGATACCAGAAGAACTCCAGCACTTCGACCTTGCTGCCGGTGGCGACCGGCTGCGGATTCTTCAGGCGGGTGTAGTCGTGTCCCTCGAAGGCCTCGGGGCCGGCGGCCAGGGCGGACAGGGAAAATACGGCGGCGGCAAAAAGAGCCAAAGCGCGGGTGAACATCAAGGCGTCTCCTGTGGGGTGGGAATTTCTTTGACCAGCGTAGCGGGAATATTGTTCTGCGCCAGCAGGCTGCGGGTGCGATTCACGTCATCCATGGCGCTGAAGGGGCCGACGCGCACGCGATGGAACACGCCCTTGTCGGCCACCTCGCCGGTCTGAATGACCGCCTCGACGCCCAGCAAGGCCAGCTGCGCCTTCAGGTTGTCGGCGTCGTTCGGATTCTGGAATGCGCCTGCCTGCAGGTAATAGCGCGGCGTGGGCGCGGCGGGCGCTGTGGACGGCGGCAGTTCGCTCGCGGCGTCGCCCGGCAGCACTTTGTAGAAGTCGAAGCTGGGCGCAGCTTCCGGGGGAGCCGTGGCGGGCGTCTTCTGGCTGGGCGCCGAGGCCGGCGTGGCGGACTTGAACGGATTGCTGCCGGTGACCCACAGCGCCACGCCCACGGCGAGGATCGCGCCGACGGTGAGACCGATCAGCACGCCGGTGAAAACGGAACTGCCGCCCGAGCGGCCGGTATTGCGGGAAGCGGGTTTTGCCATGGCTACATTTTCTCCGGGGCGGACACGCCGAGCAAGGCCAGCCCGTTGACGATCGCAATGCGGGTGGCGTCGGCCAGCGCCAGGCGGGCGAGTTTCGTCGCCGCCTCCTCGACCAGGAATTTTTCGGCGTTGTACCAGGCGTGGAAATCGCCCGCCAGCATCTGCAGGTAATGCACCAGCAGGTGCGGCGCCAGTTCGCGCGCCGCGGTGGCGACGGTTTCCGGATATTCGGCCAGGCGCTGCATGAGATCGAGTTCGTGCGGCGCGGTCAGCGGCGCGAGGTCGGCGCCGTCGAGCGCGTCGGCCATGCCGCCCCATTCCTCGAACACCCGGCAGATCCGCGCGTGCGCGTACTGCACGTAGTACACCGGATTGTCGGTGTTCCTGGCGAGCGCGAGGTCGACGTCGAAGATGTATTCGGTGTCGGCCTTGCGGGAGAGCAGGAAGAAGCGCACCGCGTCCTTGCTGGTCCACTCGATGAGGTCGCGCAGGGTGACGTAGCTGCCGGCGCGCTTGGAGATCTTCACCTCCTCGCCGCCGCGCATGACCCTGACCATCGTGTGCAGCAGGTAGTCGGGATAGCCCTCGGGGATGCCTACGTTGGCGGCCTGCAGGCCGGCGCGCACGCGGGCGATGGTGCCGTGGTGGTCGGTGCCCTGGATGTTGATCGCGCGCTCGTAGCCGCGCTCCCACTTGGCGATGTGGTAGGCGACGTCGGGCACGAAATAGGTGTAGGTGCCGTCGGATTTCTTCATCACGCGGTCCTTGTCGTCGCCGTAGTCGGTGGTCCTGAGCCACAGCGCGCCGTCCTGCTCGTAGGTCTTGCCGGCGTCGATCAGCCTCTGCACCGTCGCTTCGACGCGCCCGCTGGTGTAGAGGCTCGACTCCAGGTAGTAGTGGTCGAAGCGCACCGCGAAGGCCTTGAGGTCGAGGTCCTGCTCGTGGCGCAGATAGGCGATGGCGAACTGGCGGATCGAATCGAGATCGTTCACGTCGCCCGACGCGGTGAATTCGCGGTCGTCCGATTTCACCGTTTTCTTCGCCAGGAAATCGGCCGCGATGTCGGCAATGTAGTCGCCATTGTAGGCGGTTTCCGGCCACTCGGCATCGCCCGGCTTGATGCCCTTGGCGCGCGCCCGCACGCTGTTGGCGAGCGTCTGGATCTGCACTCCGGCGTCGTTGTAGTAGAACTCGCGAGTCACATCCCAGCCCTGCGCCGCATACAGATTGCAGATGGCGTCGCCGAGCGCCGCCTGGCGGCCGTGGCCGACGTGCAGCGGGCCGGTGGGATTGGCGGAGACGAACTCGACCAGCACCTTGCGGCCTTTGCCGGCGTCGCCGCGGCCGAACTGCGCGCCTTCGGCACGCACGCGCCGCACGATGCCGTGCCAGGCGGCGGGCGTGAGGTGGAAATTGATGAAGCCGGCGCCGGCGATGTCCGCCTTGGCGATCAGCGGCGACGCCGGCAGTTCGGTCAGGATCCGCTGCGCCAGTTCGCGCGGATTCTTCTTCAGCGGACGCGCCAGCTGCATCGCGGCGTTGCTGGAAAAGTCGCCGTGGGCGGGGTTTTTCGGGCGTTCGATTTCGAGGCTGACCGGAGCGTCGGGCGCCACGGTTTCGAGGGCGATGCCAACCAGCAGGGCGAGCTTTTCTTTGAGAGGATGGGTGTTGGACATGGTTACAGAGAGGATGGGACGCTGCGCACATCCTCAGTGTTCGAATGGGGTGTCCGCGATTATAAGCGCCGTGGGCAAGGCCTCAAAACACCAGCGGGTCCACATCCAGCGACCAGCGCGCCACGCGCGGCTTGATGGTGTCGAGCTGCGGCCGCCAGTCGCGCACGAAGGCCTGCAGGGCCTGGCGCTGCGCCGACTGGATCAGGAGCTGCGCCCGCTCCAGATTGGCGACGCGCGCCATCGGCGCCGGGGTGGCGCCGAACACGCTGACCTGCGGATGGTCGGGCGCGAGCGCCGTGGCGCGTTGCAGAAAGGCCAGCGCCGCGTCCATCGTCGTCGCTTCGGCGCGCAGCAGCACCTGCCGGGTGAACGGCGGCAGATCGAGCCGGCGGCGTTCGGCCAGCAGCTCGCGCGCGTAGCCGGGGTAGTCGTGGCGCTGCAGATAGCGGAACAGCGGATGGTCGGGGAAGGCGGTCTGGATCAGCACGCGGCCGGGCTTGTCGGCGCGCCCGGCGCGTCCCGCCACCTGCATCAGCTGGGCGAATAAACGTTCGGTGGCGCGAAAGTCGGGGCTGTAGAGCGCGCCGTCGGTGTCGAGGATCAGCGCCAGCGTCATGTTGGGAAAATCGTGGCCCTTGGCCAGCATCTGGGTGCCGACCAGGATGTCGACTTCGCCGCCGTGCACCGCCTCGCCGAGTTCGGCCCAGGCGCGCGGGCGCATGGTGTCGCGGTCGATGCGGCGGATGCGCGCGGCGGGCAAGAGGGCGGCGAGCGTTTCCTCCAGCCGCTGCGTGCCCTGGCCGAGCGCCTTGAGGTCGGGGTTGCCGCAGTTCGGGCATTCGGGCGGGATGCGCGTCTCGAATCCGCAGTGGTGGCATTTCAGCCGGTGCGACGTTCTGTGCAGCACCAGCCGCGCCGAACAGCGCGGGCAGGGCGACACCCAGGCGCAGCTCGGGCAATACAGTGCCGGCGCGTAGCCGCGCCGGTTCAAGAACACCAGGCTCTGCTCGCCGCGCGTCAGGGTTTCGGTGAGCGCCGTGAGCGCGGGGCGGGTGAGGCCGTTATCCAGCGGGATGTGTTTCAGGTCGACCAGTTCGATCGCCGGCAGCCGGGCCTGGCTGATTGCGCGCTGCTGCAGTTCGATCAGCCGGTAGCGGCCGTTCAGGGCCTGGGCATAGCTTTCCAGCGAGGGCGTGGCGGAGCCGAGCACCACCGGAACATGGGATTGTTTGCCGCGCGCGATGGCGACGTCGCGCGCCGAATAGCGCAGGCCGTCCTGCTGCTTGAACGAGGCGTCGTGCTCTTCGTCCACCACGATCAGCCCCAGCCGCGGCAGTGGCGCGAACACCGAGAGCCGGGTGCCGAGCAGCACGTCGCAGTCGGGCGCGGCGAGCCAGTTTTCGGTGCGTTCCTTTTCGCCGAGGCCGCTGTGCAGGGTGGCGAGGCGGCGCCCGGGGAAGCGGCGGCGGAAATGCCGTTCCAGGTGCGGGGTCAGCGCAATTTCAGGGATCAGCACCAGCGCCTGTTTGCCGCGTGCCAGCACCGCGTCGATCAGGCTCAGGTACAACTCGGTCTTGCCGCTGCCGGTGACGCCGTGGATCAGGTGCACGCCGAACTGCGCGAGCGCGGGCAGCAGGGTGTCGAGGGCGGCCTGCTGCTCGGCGGTCGCGGGCGGGGTGTCTGCCGTTGCATCGCTTGCCGGGGCCGACGCCGGGGGGGCGTCGCCGCGCTCGGGCGGCAGGCGTGCCCACGCAGCCCAGCCCGCCGCCACCAGCGCGGCGGCGTGGCGGCTTTGTTTTTGCGCGCGCAGGTTGTCGCGTGCCTGCGGCGCCGCCCGCAAGGCGTCGAGCAGGGTCCGCTGTGCCTTGGCGCGCGCCGGCGGTTCCGCCGCCCGTCCGGCCTCGGTCAGCACCAGCCAGGGCGTCTCCGCGACAAACGGCGTGGCGTTTTTCAGGCGCGGCGGCAGCGCAGCGAGCAGGATCGCGCCCAGCGGGTAGTGGTAATAGTCGGCGCAGAACTGCGCCAGGCGGAGAATGTCGGGAGACAGGGCGGGGCGGTCGTCCAGCACGCGGATCACGTCGCGCAGCTTGTCGGGCTGGAGGGCGCTGTCGGTGCGCGGGTTCAGCGCGACCCCGACTTGGCGGGCGCGGCCGAAGGGGACCTCGACCAGGCTGCCCGGCCGCACGGGTCCCAGGCCATCCGGCAGGCGGTAGTCGAACGCCCGGTGAAGCGGCGTATCCAGCGCAACCTGAAGGACGGGTGGCATGTTAGCAGTGAATCTTTGTCCGGTATCTGGGAAAGCCTGCTAAGTGGCTGTTAACCAAGTCTTAACCAGGGTTGTCCACGCAAGGTGTGGATAATTGTGTGAATGATTTGTGTCGACTGCCTCCCAATGCCCGTATTCAGGTGGGCAGGCTCTAAAGGCTAAAAAATGGGCAAGGCATAAAAATTATATTTTTCAAAAGCTTACAAACATTGCCTGGCTGTCAAGCCTTTGACACAAAAAAAGTTCCCTTGCGCAACCTGAAGGACGGGTGGCATGTTAGCAGTGAATCTTTGTCCGGTATCTGGGAAAGCCTGCTAAGTGGCTGTTAACCAAGTCTTAACCAGGGTTGTCCACGCAAGGTGTGGATAATTGTGTGA
>JAMCVR010000075.1 GCA_023475455.1 Thermoplasmatota archaeon
GTAGAGGGAGAAGTAGCTGGTGCCGGAACCCAGGAGGCTGCTCGGGATGGCCGGGTCGATCAGCGAATAGTTGACGTTGAAGTCGGTCAGCAAGGGCGAAGGCGTGAGGGCGCCGTAGCCGCCGCCGTAACCCGGGGCAGACAGCAAGCTGGCCGTAACCATGAGCACGACACGCGCAAGGCGTATTGACCAAACGGACATGGGGGAATCCTGTGCAAAGGTGTCGGCTGAAGTTTGGCGGGGGTGTGTGACAGCGGTGTTGTCATGAGGCGCTGTCAGGCTGCGCTTTTTTGCGGCAGGTGCGGACGCGATGTTGCTGCTGATGGCGTGGGCCTGGATGCGGATTGCAGCGTGGTTCGCGCGGAGATTTCAACGCCGGAACGGAAGGCGCGGGCGCCATTCGACTCCGCCCGTTTATTGCCGAACGCGGGCCAAACCGCTGTGGGTAACGCGGGAGATCGTCCGCCTCAAAGCGCTGATGCCGGATGCGGGATGCCGGGTGATCGCTCTCGTTTTCAACCGCCGCTATACCCGCCATGCCGATAGTAAACAGCGGATGACGGTGGGCAAATCCTTCGTGGCGGAGACGTTACGCAGGCATCGCTACAAGATCGAAGCGATGCGGCGTCGGATGAAGCATCGCGTGCCAAGGGCCATGCCCCGCAATCTCGTGTGGGCGATGGACTTGACGGGCAAGACCGATTCAACAGGCAACCTGCACATGATCCTGGGGCTGCTCGATCATGGCAGCCGGGGTTTGCTGGCGCTGGATGCGTTACCGAACAAGACTTCGTGGACCCTGCTTGGACATCTGTTCCTGGCAATGGGAAAGTACGGCAAGCCGCGCGCTGTCAGAACGGACAACGAAGCGTGCTTCGTCAGCCGGGTGTTCCGGGCCGCGCTCGTCATGGCTGGGATTCGCCACCAGCGCAGCGATCCGGGCTGCCCTTGGCAGAACGGGCGGGTCGAGCGGCTGTTCGGGACGCTGAAGAACAAGCTCGATCGGCGGGAAGTGGAAAGTTTCGCAACCTTGAATGCGGCGCTTGGGGAATTCCGGCTTTGGTACAACCACGTTCGTCCGCATCAGCATTTGCAGGGTCGAACGCCAGCCGAGGCTTGGGCGGGCGTGAATCCATTCGCCGCGAAGATCAGGGGCGAATATTGGTTCGAGGCGTGGGGTGGGTTGTTGCAGGGCTACTACCTGCGACGGTGAAGCGGCGCGCAACAGAAGAAACGAAGCAAGCGGACGGACAAAAACGACTGTCCGGGATAAGGCGTGACCAGGCGAGGCGCGAGCGACGAAATCGGGCTGGAAATGAAACGGGGGTGACGGAAATGCGAAAGGACGAAGTGATTCCGATGAAGCGGAAATAGCGGGGGAATTACCGGGCGGTTAAACGGAAGGAAATTTCGGCGTGCCGGAAGGCGGAAACGGGTTGCGGACACGCGGACGGGACAGCGAGATGCTGGCGGGCAACAAGGAACTGGCGGCGAAGCTCAACGAGCTGGCGCACAAGGTCGATTCGCACGACCAGGCCATCGCGGGGCTGATCAATGCGATGCGGGAACTGATGAAACCACCCGAGACCAAGACACGGCCCATCGGGTTTGTCACGGGCGAGGAGAAATCCAGAAAGGGCCGGTAAGCGCTCAAGCTTCGGGAAGCATCGAAGCATCATTAGAGGCTACGATTTTCCTGCCCCTTCTTACGTCGCGCTTCGAGCACTTGTTCGATCTGGCCGATGCGATCCTCGGATTCCGGCGGAATGGCTCCGCCCGACAGCATCTCATCCGCCTGCTTCCAGGCATTGCGGATCAGGTAGAGACCCCACACCAGCAACGGCAGCGCGACGAATAATACCCACCATTGCCGCGCCATGAAACCCATGAACCCCACCATGCCGTAAATCACGATCAGCAGCGCCGGCCCCAGCCAGCGATGGCGCCGCTCGGAAACCGCGCTCGGCGCCCGGTTGGACATCAAACGGATGGTCGCCGCATCCGACAGATAGCCGGACAGGATGAACAGGCGCAGCCAGAGACGGTCCCCACCGAGCACGCTGGCTACACCGATAATAAGTACACAAGCTAGTATCAGTGAGCCATAGGGGCTAAGTGCGGCCGTCCCGAAATGACCTTCCAACCACCCCACAACAAGAAGCAGCGCACTGCCCAGGATGCTTAGCAATCCAAGAATCACGGCAAACCACCCGCCTACTGCAATCCAATAACGCCTGCGTTCCCTGCCTTTCAGCTCCGGGGGATGGAGGATGGTTTGCACGGACTTGAGCATGGCCTGCGCTGCCATCACTTGGGCGGTTTGAACACGACAGACGACGCGTAGCTCGTGCTGTTGGTGGCACATGCAAAGCATGAGCTCGCGGGAGGCAGGGGATCGGCCATCGCGGGCAGGGATTGCTTGCCTGCCGTCGACCATCCCGGCGTGACTATACCCAGGACTTGCATGTTGTTTGAGGAGCCAAACGAACCCGCCGGATTCAATGACAACGGGGAGGAAGATGAGACCGAAGACTCCGCATACCCGGCGCCTAAGCCGCCCGCCACCGCCTCGGCCAGACTGCCTGGCATGGCGAGGGACTCGCCTCCCACGAATGCAGTGGTGCTGCTGGCAAGACCGGTCAGCAAGCGCGCGGTCGCAACGCCTGCCGCGCCACCCGCAGCGCTGGTGAGGATGATGCCGCCCTGTTGCCAGTTTAGATTGGCCAAGGGGTGGACAGGCTGCTGGTTCATGAGCTGCCGTGCGGTCGTGGTGCCGAGGTTGGACATCAAGCCGCCGGCCACCCCAGAGGCCACTGTAATCGGCGCGCTCGCTGCCAAGGCTGGATTGAGCACGAAGCCTGCGGCTCCGCCTACAATGCCACCCGTGACGATTCCTGCACCAAAGCCAATAAGTGCATTTTGTGAACGCGCCAGGAAACCGCCTGATGCAGTCGGCGCATTCCATCCCACAATCGCGCCACTAATCCCGCCAGACACCGCCCCATAACCAGCTCCGACCGCCGCGCCCGCGGCGTTCACCACAATCTCCCCGCTCGGATCCGTCGCATTCACCGGATCGTTGCTGACATAGGCGTACTGGTTCAGCCCGCCCTGCAATCCGATGGGATCGCGGCTTATGAAGCGTCCGATGCTCGGGTCGTAGTATCTGGCCCGGTAATAGATCAGCCCCGTCGCATCCGGCTCCCTGCCCGTGTAGCCGTACTGCGGGATGCTTGCTCCCGCGCTCTGGGTCTTGTTCCCCCACGCATCGAAGCGCTGCAGCGCGACGGTCTGCGCGCCGCCGTCGAAGGACAGCGCGGCCTCGGCGATGAGCACGAGGTTGCCGCTTTGCACCCCCTGGACGAGCACCTTGATCGCGTCCCCCGTGGCGTTCGCCAGTACGATCTCGGGGCTGTCCTGGGTGTTGCCGGACAGCGTGCCGACCGTGCTCCACACGCCGCCGTTCCTGACCTGGACTTCGGCGTTTTTCGTGGTGTAGTCGGCGAGATAGCCCTGCACCTTGTAGAGCTTGACGCGGCTCACCGTTTTGACGGCGCCCAGTTCCAGGGTGAAGGTGGCGGGGTTGGTCGCCAGGCTGGATGAACTGCCCGCCCAGAAGCCGGAAGTCCCTGCGGTGTCGCCATCGATGAGCTTGGCGGGCGGGTAGCTGGCGGCATTGTAGCTGTTGGTGGCGGTGACGCTGACGGCCGTCACGGCGCCGGCGGCGGCGATGTCGCCGAAGAAGGCCACGACGCTCCCCAAGCCGTCCTGGGCGTAGTAGCGGGCGATGGCGTCGGGGCCGCCGGTGCTGCCGCTGGTGCGGATGAGCGGGTCGTCCCAGGCGGGGCCGTGGGTATAGACGGCCTGGGGGGCGCCGGACGGGGCGGCGGCGTTCCATTCGGCGTGGATGTCCGGGCCGTTGTAGAGCCAGCTTGTGCTCTGGCCGGAGACGGTTTTACTGATCCGGCGACCCTGGGGGTCGTAGGCGTAGGTCTCGGCGCCGATGCCGGCGAGCCGGTCGTCGGGGGTCCAGACGAGGGTCTGGCCGGGGCGGCTGGTCTGGTTGCCGTTGGCGTCCCAGGCGTAGCTGGCGACGAGCGGGCCGGTGTCGCTGCCCTGGCGGATTTCGGTGAGCTGGTTGGCGGCGTCGTAGACGTAGGCGAGCGTGCTGCCTGCGGCGGTGCGGGTCTTGCGGTTGTCCCAGATGTCGTAGGTGAGGGTTTCGTCTGGTGTGCAGGTGCTGTAGGCCGAGGTGATGCAGGTCTGGCTCTGGGTCAGCCGGCTCAGGGCGTCGAAGCCGTATTGCAGGTATTTCGTGCCGAGGCTGCCGATGGTCTCGGCGTGGCGGGTGCGGCGGCCCAGCGTGTCGTACTGGTACTGGTGGCTGCTGAGAACGCTGTTGGCCGCCGTGCGGTTGGTCAGTTCGGCCAGGCTGTCGTCGGGGTTCCAGGCGTAGCGCGCGGTGGTGCCGTTGGGGAACCACTTTTCGGTGAGGCGCCCGCCGGCGTCGTGACTGAAAGCCAGGTAGTCGAAGTTGGGGGCCCAGATGCCGATCAGGCGGCCGGTGCCGTCGTACAGGTAGTCGGTGCGGTGGCCGTCGCTGTCCTCGACCATGTTCAACAGGCCGCCGGGGCTCCAGTCGTGGGTCAGGGTCTTATTGCCCCGGGAGTCGGCGATGCCGATGACGCGGTGGGCGGCGTCGTAGCTGCGGGTCTCGGTGAGCGCCGGGTTGGTCTGGGCGACCTGGGTGGGCTGGCCCAGGGGGTTGCGGGTGACGGTCTCGGTCTGGTACACGCTGCCGTCGGCGTTCCTGACGGTGCGGCTGGCGAGCTGATGGCCGTAGCCCCAGGTCATCTCGATTGTCTGCCCCTTGGCGTCGGTGGCGGCAAGCACGTTGCCGTACCGGTCGAAACTCCAGGTCCGGCTCTTGTTCAGGGCGTCGGTTTCCTTGACCTTCCAGCCGAAGTCGTTGTGGAGGTAGCTGACCTGTTTCTTCAGGTTGGGGTCGGCGCCAGTGAGGTCGCAGGACGGACTGGCGGTGTCTGTGGTGCTGCCGGCCCAGATTTCGGCAAGATGCCCCAGGGGGTCGTACTTCATGCAGGCGACGGGGTTCACGCCGCCGACCGCCGGACCCACTTCGCGCACGGGACGGTTCAGCGCGTCGTAATGGGTCTTGTCGACTTGGCCTGTATTGTCGGTCACCTGAATGAGGTTGCCGTTGGCGTCCCAGTCGGAAGACGTCTTGCGGCCCAGGGCGTCGATGGTTTCCTTCAGCCGGCCGTTGCGGCTGGCGTCCCACCAGGTCTGGGTGCGGGTGTTGCCGTTGGGATCGGTGACGGCGCGCACCCGCCCGCTGATGTCGAGGCTGCGGGTGACGCTGTTGCCTTCCTTGTCGTAAGCCGCCACCCAGCGG
>JAMCVR010000184.1 GCA_023475455.1 Thermoplasmatota archaeon
CCTTCACCCGTTCCGACCAGCTGGTGGGAACCGACTAATCGGCGCCAACGTTGGCGGTGTATAATATTCTGATTTTCTTATGCATTTCGGAGTCCAACCATGCACACCGGCACCACCCTCACCCAGTTCATCATTGAAGAGCAGCGCCGCACCGCCGGCGCCACCGGCGATTTCACTTCGCTGCTGAACGACGTCGTCATTGCCTGCAAGGCGATTTCAAACGCCGTCAACAAGGGCGCGCTGCTGGGCGTGATGGGCGCGCTGGATTCGGAAAACGTGCAGGGCGAGACGCAAAAGAAGCTCGACGTCATCACCAACGACATCATGATCCGCTCCAACGAGTGGGCGGGCCACCTGGCCGGCATGGCGTCCGAGGAAATGGACGACGTCTACGCCATTCCCGGCCAGTACCCGCTCGGCAAATACCTGCTGGTGTTCGATCCGCTCGACGGCTCGTCGAACGTCGATGTCAACATCTCGGTCGGCACCATCTTCTCGATCCTGAAAGCCCCGGTCGCCGGCCGCGCCGCCAAGATGGAAGACTTCCTGCAGCCCGGCACCCAGCAGGTGTGCGCCGGCTATGCGATCTACGGTTCGTCGACCATGCTGGTGCTGACCTTCGGCCACGGCACCAACGGCTTCACGCTCGACCGCGACGTCGGCGAGTTCGTGCTGACCCACCCCAACATGCGAATTCCTGCCGAAACCCGCGAGTTCGCGATCAACGCGTCGAACATGCGTTTCTGGGAAAAGCCGGTGCAGCGCTACGTCGACGAGTGCCTGGCCGGCAAGACCGGCCCGCGCGGCAAGGACTTCAACATGCGCTGGGTCGCCTCGATGGTGGCCGAAGTGCACCGCATCCTCACCCGCGGCGGCATCTTCATGTATCCCAAGGACACCAAGGATCCGTCCAAGGCCGGCAAGCTGCGCCTGCTGTACGAAGCCAACCCGATGGCCTTCATCGTCGAGCAGGCCGGCGGCGCCGCCACCACCGGCTATCAGCGCATCCTCGACCTCGCTCCCGAAGGACTGCACCAGCGCGTGCCGGTGATCCTCGGCTCCAGGACCGAAGTCGACACCGTGACCGGCTACCACCACGAAAAGGCCGCGTGAGCCGTATCGCACAGCCAATCAAGCCGGGCAGCAATGCCCGGTTTTTTTATTGGGGATAACGGGGTTTACGCCGCCGCCCGGCGCAGACCCTCGCGCATCAGCTTGACGCATTCGCCCGGCGGCAGCGGACGGCTGAACAGAAAGCCCTGCCGACGCCAGGTTGTCCATGATCGACGATTCGGCCGGGTCGGCCAGCGCATCCAGGATTTCACGGCGAAGATAAACGCGCAGACCACCTGGCGCGCATGGTAGAGGGCAGCCTAGTCGAAGTCGCGTAGATCACGGCGAAACCAGACGAGGGCGCGTGCGTATTCAGACAGGGGGCATGCGGGTCGCTATAGTGGAGACAGGTGGCAAAAAGAGGTGTTTGCCGATTTGAGGCAGATTACAATGGGAGGGCAATCATGGATACCGTCAACCTCACCCACCATTTTCTGATCGCCATGCCGGGCATGGTCGATCCCAATTTCAACGGCACGCTGACCTATATCTGCGACCACAGCGAGCAGGGCGCGCTGGGGGTGGTGGTCAACCGACCGATCGACCTCGACTTGTCGACGCTGTTCGAACAGATCGGGCTGTCCCTGCCCGAACGCCTGCAACAGAAAACGGTGTATTTCGGCGGCCCGGTGCAGACCGAGCGCGGCTTCGTGCTGCACACGCCGCCGCTCACCTTCAGTTCCACCCTCACCGTCAACGACGCGGTCAGCCTCACCACCTCGAAGGATGTGCTGGAGGCAGTGAGCCAGGGCGCGGGCCCGGAAAAATTCATGGTGTCGCTGGGCTACGCGGGCTGGGCGGCCGGCCAGCTGGAAGACGAAATCAAGCAGAACGCCTGGCTGTCGGTGGCGGCCGACCCGCAGGTGATTTTCGACCTCGACTTGTCGACGCTGTTCGAACAGATCGGGCTGTCCCTGCCCGAACGCCTGCAACAGAAAACGGTGTATTTCGGCGGCCCGGTGCAGACCGAGCGCGGCTTCGTGCTGCACACGCCGCCGCTCACCTTCAGTTCCACCCTCACCGTCAACGACGCGGTCAGCCTCACCACCTCGAAGGATGTGCTGGAGGCAGTGAGCCAGGGCGCGGGCCCGGAAAAATTCATGGTGTCGCTGGGCTACGCGGGCTGGGCGGCCGGCCAGCTGGAAGACGAAATCAAGCAGAACGCCTGGCTGTCGGTGGCGGCCGACCCGCAGGTGATTTTCGACCTGGCGCCCGAAGAACGCCTGCCTGCCGCGATGAAGCTGCTCGGCATCGACTTCGCCAGCCTGTCCGAAGAAGCCGGGCACGCTTGAGCTTCGTGCAGACCCACGGCACGGTGCTGGCCTTCGACCTCGGCCTGAAGCGCACCGGCGTCGCCTCGGGCGAACTGTCGATCGGGATTGCGCATCCGCTGTCCGTCATCCAGGCCGGCTCCAACAATGAACGGCTCGCCGCCATCGCCAGGCTGATCGCCGAATGGCAGCCGGTGCTGCTGGTGCTGGGCCTGCCCACCCACGCCGACGGCAGCGAGCATGAAATGACGCGGGTGGCCAAAAACTTCGCGCGCAAATTAGAATCACGCTTCAATCTGCCGGTGTTTCTGGTGGACGAGCGCCACACCAGCACGGCGGCCGAATCCGAATTGCACGAGCGCGGCATCCACGGCAAGAAGAACAAGGCGCTGGCGGACGCCGTCGCCGCCCAACTGATACTGCAAGGATTTTTCGATGCACGCCTCATTGCCTGACGTCGACCCGCTGATTGCGCAACTGGCCGACGCCATCGGGCCCACCCTCACGCCGGACACGGTCATCGTCGGCATCCACACCGGCGGCGTGTGGGTGGCCGAACGCCTGCACGCGCTGCTGCACTGCACGCTGCCCCTCGGCACGCTCGACATCTCGTTCTACCGCGACGATTTCTCGCGCATCGGCCTGCACCCGCAGGTGAAGCCATCCAGCCTGCCGTTCGACCTGGAAGGCCGCGACATCCTGCTGGTCGACGACGTGCTGCACACCGGGCGCACGGTGCGCGCGGCGATGAACGAACTGTTCGACTACGGCCGCCCGGCCTCGATCCGGCTGGCGGTGCTGGTCGACCGCGGCGGCCGCGAGTTGCCGATCCGCCCCGATTTCACCGGGCTCGCGCTCGCCGTGCCCCACAACCAGAACATCAACCTTTCGCGGCTGGACGACGGCCACCTGACCCTCACCCTCGCATGAACCTACAACTCTCCGAAGACGGCAGGCTGCGCCACCTGCTCACCCTCGACGGCCTGCCGCGCGTCATCATCACGCAAATTCTCGACACCGCCGAATCCTTCATGGACGTCGGCGAGCGCGAGGTGAAGAAAGTCCCGCTGCTGCGCGGCAAGTCGATCTTCAACCTGTTCTTCGAGCCCTCGACGCGCACCCGCACCACCTTCGAGATCGCCGCCAAGCGGCTCTCCGCCGACGTCGTCAACCTCAACATCGCCACCTCCAGCCAGACCAAGGGCGAGGCGATCCTCGACACCGTCGACAACCTCGCCGCGATGCACGCCGACATGTTCATCGTGCGCCACGCGCAGTCGGGCGCGGCGCACTTCATCGCCCGCCACGTGGCGCCGCACATCTCGGTGGTGAACGCCGGCGACGGCCGCCACGCGCACCCGACCCAGGGCCTGCTCGACATGTTCACCATCCGCCGCTACAAGGGCGAGTTCCACAACCTGACGGTGGCCATCGTCGGCGACGTGCTGCATTCGCGGGTGGCGCGCTCGCAGATCCATGCGCTGACCACGCTCGGGGTGCCGGAAGTCCGCGTGATCGGCCCGAAGACGCTGCTCCCCACCGGGGTCGAGCAGATGGGCGTCAGGGTGTTTCACACCATGGAAGACGGCCTCGCCGGCTGCGACGTGATCATCATGCTGCGCCTGCAGAACGAGCGCATGAAGGGCGCGTTGCTGCCCTCGGCGCAGGAATACTTCAAGTTCTTCGGACTGACGCCGGAAAAACTCGCGCTCGCCAAACCGGATGCCATCGTGATGCACCCGGGCCCGATGAACCGCGGCGTCGAAATCGACTCCGAAGTGGCCGACGGCCCGCAGTCGGTGATCCTGCCGCAGGTGACCTACGGGATTGCGGTGCGGATGGCGGTGATGGCGATGCTGGCGGGGGCGGGGAACGCATGAAAATTCTTATCAAGAACGGGCGCGTGATCGACCCGATGAGCGCGCGCGACGAAATCGCCGACATCTATGTTGCGGCGGGCAAGATCGTCGGCAACGGCCACGCGCCCGCCGACTTCCACGCCAACCGCACCCTCGACGCCACGGGCCTCGTCGTCTGCCCCGGCCTGGTCGACCTGTCGGTGCGGCTGCGCGAGCCGGGCTTCGAATACCGCGCCACGCTCGAATCGGAGATGCTCGCCGCCGCCGCCGGCGGCGTCACCTCGCTCGCCTGCCCGCCCGACACCGACCCGCCGCTCGACGAGCCGGGGCTGGTCGAGATGCTGAAATTCCGCGCCAGGAATCTGCCGGGGCCGCGCGTGTATCCGATCGGCGCGATGACGCAAAAGCTCGAAGGGAAAATGCTGACCGAGATGGCCGAACTGACCGAAGCGGGCTGCCGCGCCTTCACCCAGGCCGATGCGCCGATGACCGACACCCAGGTGCTGTTGCGCGCGATGGAATACGCCGCCACCTTCGGCTTCAGCCTGTGGCTGCGGCCGCAGGACGTTTCGCTGGCGCGCGGTGGCGTCGCGCACGACGGCGCCGTCGCTTCGCGGCTGGGGCTGCCCGGCATTCCGGCACTGGCCGAGACGGTGGCACTGGCAACGATTTTACAGTTGGCGCGCGAGACCGGTGCGCGGGTTCACATCGCACGGCTGTCGACGCGCGACGGCATCGCCATGGTGCGCGCGGCCAAGGCACAGGGCCTGGCCGTCACCTGCGACGTCGCCGCCACCCACGTGCACCTGTCGGAAAACGATCTCATCAGCTTCGATTCGCACCTGCACCTGGTGCCGCCGCTCAGGAGCCTGCGCGACCGCGACGCCATCCGCGAGGCGCTGCGCGACGGCTCCGTCGACGCGCTGTGCTCCGACCACACCCCGGTGGACGAGGAGGTGAAACAGGTGCCGTTCGGCGAATCCGCCCCGGGCGCCACCGGGGTCGAACTGCTGCTGCCGCTGACGCTGAAATGGGCACGCGAAATGGGCGTGCCGCTCATCCAGGCGATCGACCTGATTTCCTGGAGGCCGGCGCAGATCCTGGGCGTGCCGGGCGGCAACCTGGCG
>JAMCVR010000148.1 GCA_023475455.1 Thermoplasmatota archaeon
CGCCCCCACCGCGCACTACATGATGGGCGGCATCCCCACCAACCTGCACGGCCAGGTCGTCGCACCCGCGCGCTTCGGCCCCGAGGAGCCGGTGCCCGGCCTGTATGCCGTCGGCGAATGCGCCTGCGTCTCGGTGCACGGCGCCAATCGCCTGGGCGGCAACTCGCTGCTCGACCTGGTCGTGTTCGGCCGCGCCGCCGGCCGTCACATGCGGGAATACCTGCGCGACAACCCCTATCCGCGCCCGCTGCCGGAGCATGCGGCCGAAGCCAGCCAAGCGCGGCTCGCGCGCTGGGATCGCCCCGGCAGCGAACGCGTGGCGGCCATCACCGATGATCTTAGGCG
The DNA here is from genome assembly GCA_023475455.1 of Thermoplasmatota archaeon. The sequence goes on from JAMCVR010000148.1 coordinate 346, forward strand.
CATGATGCAGGCGCACGCCGGCGTATTCCGCACCGAGGCGGTATTGAGCGCGGGGCTGGAAAAACTGGACGCGCTGGAAGACCGTTTGGCTCATGCCGGCCTTGCGGACACCAGCCGCGTGTTCAACACCGCGCGCATCGAGGCGCTGGAACTGGAGAACCTGATGGGCGTGGCGCGGGCGACGCTGGTGTCGGCGCTGAATCGCACCGAGAGCCGCGGCGCGCACACGCGGGAGGATTTTCCTGCGCGCGACGATGAACACTGGCTGAAGCACACGCTGTATTCGCGCGAGGGGGATCAGGTGGATGCCAAGCCGGTGCGGCTGAAGCCGCTGACAGTGGAGTTGATCCGGCCGAAGGAGCGGGTGTATTGATGATCGCGTGTCATTGCGAGGCGAAGCCGAAGCAATCCAGAGTGCATGCGGATGAATTCGCCTAAGCAGCCCGCCGTCTACATCCTCGCCAGCAAGCGAAATGGAACGCTTTATACCGGCGTGACATCGGATCTGACGAAACGGGTGTGGCAGCACAGAAACAACTTGGCTGAGGGATTCACACAGAAGTATTCAGTGCACATGCTGGTCTATTACGAACTTGCGGATGAGATGACGGCTGCCATTGCGCGAGAAAAGCAGATCAAGGGCGGCTCACGGGCCAATAAGCTCATTTTGATCGAATCGATGAATCCTGGCTGGCGTGATCTATATGACGACATTCTTGGCTAGCGTACGTAATTCTGGATTGCTTCGGCTGCGCCTCGCAATGACGGCCCACTTGGTCATTGCGAGCAACGCGAAGCAATCCAGAATGCGGGCGGAGTTGACGGCCTATACGTCATTGTGGCCCTCATTACCTCGCATTGACTGTTCAAGCCATTGTTCACTTGGCGTACGGTGTTCTGGATTGCTTCGGCTGCGCCTCGCAATGACGGACGTGTGGAGGCCCATATGAAATTCCGCCTCTACCGCTACCACCCCGAATCCGGCGAAGAACCCCACATGCAGGACGTCGAGCTCGACATCGAACCCGCCGGCAAGATGCTGCTCGACGCGCTGCTGGCGATCAAGGCGCAGGACGAGACGCTCTCGCTGCGCCGGTCCTGCCGCGAGGGCGTGTGCGGATCGGACGCGGTGAACGTGAACGGCCGCAACCGGCTGGCGTGCATCACGCCGCTCTCCGAACTGAAGCAGCCGATCGAGGTGCGGCCGCTGCCGGGGCTGCCGGTGATCCGCGACCTGATCGTCGACATGGAGCCGTTCTTCAAGCAATACCGGTCGATCAAGCCCTGGCTGATCAACGACGAGCCCGAACCGGAGGTCGAGCGCCCGCAGAGTCCGGACGACCGCGCACTGCTCGACGGCGCCTACGAGTGCATCCTGTGCGCCTGCTGCACCACCTCGTGCCCGTCGTTCTGGTGGAATCCGGAGACCTTCGTTGGCCCGGCAGGGCTGTTGCAGGCGTACCGCTTTATCGCCGATTCGCGCGACGAGGCAACCGCCGCCCGGCTCGACAATCTGGAAGACCCGTACCGGCTGTATCGCTGCCGCGGCATCATGAACTGCGTCGACGCCTGCCCCAAGGGACTGAACCCGACGGCGGCGATCGGGCGCATCAAATCGCTGCTGGTGAAGCGCCGTGTCTGATTCTTTAGGCTGGCGCTGCCGGCGCGGATTGCTCGAACTCGATCTCTGGCTGGGTGGCTTTTGGGGCGCGCACCGCGCTACACTTCAGCCTTGCGAGACGGCCGCGCTGGAGCGGCTGCTGGCCCTGTCGGACATGGAGATTGTGGACAGGCTGCAAGGACGGACGCCGGTTGACGATGCCGACCTCGCAGCGCTCATTCAACGCCTGCAACATTTTCGAGAAGCAACATGAAAAAAACCGTCACCCTCACGTTCAGCGACGGCAGCCCCCCGATCGAACTGCCGATCGAAGAGGGCACCTACGGCAAGCCGGTGATCGACATCCGCGCGCTCGGCGCGCACGGCTATTTCACCCATGACCCGGGCTTTACCGCCACCTCCAGCTGTACCTCGGCCATCACCTACATCGACGGCGACGAGGGCCTGCTGTATTACCGCGGCTATCCGATCGACCAGCTGGCCTACCAGTCGGACTTCATGGAAGTCAGCTACCTGCTGCTCCACGGCGAACTGCCGACGGCCGGGCAGAAGCAGGCATTCGAGCGGTCGATCCGCCACCACACCCTGCTGCACGACCAGATGGAAAACGTGTTCCGCGGCTTCCGCCGCAGCGCGCACCCGATGGCGGTGATGATCGGCGTGACCGGCGCGATGTCGGCCTTCTACCATCGCGGGCTGGACAACTTCAATCCCGAGCACCGCGAGATCGTCGCCCACCGGCTGATCGCCAAGGTGCCGACGGTGGCGGCCTGGGCCTACAAGTTCAACGAGGGCCAGCCCTTCGTCTATCCGCAGAACCGGCTGTCGTATGCAGAGAACTTCATGCACATGATGTTCTCCAGCCCGTGCGAGCCCTATGAGCCGAATCCGGTGCTGGCGCGCGCGCTCGACCGCATTTTCATCCTGCATGCCGACCACGAGCAGAATGCCTCGACCTCGACCGTGCGCCTGGCCGGCTCCAGCGGCGCCAATCCCTATGCCTGCATCGCCAGCGGCATGGCCTCGCTGTGGGGACCGCTGCATGGCGGCGCCAACGAGGCGGTGCTGAGAATGCTGGAAGAGATGGACGACGTTTCCAAGATTCCCGGGTTCATCAAGCGCGCCAAGGACAAGTCCGACCCGTTCCGCCTGATGGGATTCGGCCACCGCATCTACAAGAACATGGACCCGCGCGCCGCGATCATCCGCCAGACTTGCTACGAGGTGCTGGACGAACTCGACCTGCGCGACGACCCGCAGTTCAGGATCGCGCTCGAACTCGAACGCATCGCGCTGGAGGACGAGTACTTTATTTCGAAGAAGCTCTATCCCAACGTCGACTTCTATTCCGGCATCATCTTCCGCGCCATGGGCATCCCCACCAGCATGTTCACCGCGCTGTTCGCCATGGCGCGCACCGCCGGCTGGGTGGCGCAGTGGCACGAAATGCTGTCCGACCCCGCGCACAAGATCGGCCGCCCGCGCCAGCTCTACACCGGCGCGGCACGGCGCGAATTCGTGCCGCTGGACCAGCGCGGGGCCTGAGCACCGCCCCTCATGAGCGCGCCCGACTGGCATCTGACGTCCCCGCTGTATGCCGGCAACGCGGCCTATCTGGAGCAGTTCGGCGACGACGCGCTGGCGCCCTGGCTGGCGCAGCCGCTGCCGGGCGCATCTGCCGGCTCGGATGCGACACAGGTCGCGGTGCTGCAGCTGATCAATGCCTATCGCTACCTGGGAGTGCGGCAGGCGGACCTCGACCCCTTGCGACGCTTCGAACCGCCGCCGACCCCCGAACTCGATCCCGCGCACTACGGCCTGACCGAGGCCGACCTCACGCGCGAATTCGAGACCGGCTCGCTGTTCGGGGTGGATCGCAGCACCCTGGCCGACATCCTGCGGCGCCTGAACAGCGCATATTGCGGCCACGTCGGCGTCGAGTACATGCACATCACCGATGTGGCGCGCAAACGCTGGCTGCAGGCGCGCATCGAATCGGCGCAGGGACGATTCGGCGTCGCGCTGGACCTGAAGAAGCGGTTGCTGAAGCGGCTGACCGACGCCGAGACGCTGGAGAAATTCCTGCACACGCGCCACGTCGGGCAGAAACGCTTTTCGCTGGAAGGCGGCGAGAGCCTGATTCCGCTGCTCGATCAGGTGATCGCGCGCTGCGCGCGCCACGGCGCCAGGGAAATCGTGATGGGCATGGCGCATCGCGGACGCATCAACGTGCTGGTCAACATCATGGGGTGCTCGATCGAGACCCTGTACGAAGAACCGCCCAATGGCTATCCGGATTCTCCGCTGTCGGGCGACGTCAAATATCACCAGGGCTTTTCCACCGACATCTCGACGCCGCACGGCCCGGTGCACCTGGCGCTGGCGTTCAATCCCTCGCATCTCGAAATCGTGCACCCGGTGGTGCGCGGCTCGGTGCGCGCGCGCCAGGACCGGCGCGGCGACGTGCTCGGCTACGAAGTGGTGCCGGTGATCCTACACGGCGACGCCGCGCTGTCGGGGCAGGGCGTGGTGATGGAAAGCCTCAACATGTCGCAGACGCGCGGTTTCAGGAACGGCGGCGCGATCCACATCGTCATCAACAACCAGATCGGCTTCACCACCTCCGACCCGCGCGACGTGCGCTCGACGCTGTACTGCACCGACGTCGCCAAGATGGTCGAGGCGCCGGTGCTGCACGTCAACGGCGACGATCCCGAAGCGGTGGCGTTCGCGGTGCAGACGGCGGTCGATTTCCGCTATACCTTCCACAAGAACGTCTTCGTCGACCTGGTATGCTATCGCCGCCACGGCCACAACGAGCAGGACGAGCCGCTCGCCACCCAGCCGCTGATGTATCGCCGCATTCAGGCGCATCCCGGCACGCGCACGCTGTATGCGCAGCGGCTGGTCGACGAGGGCGTGCTGACCCAGGCGCAGGCCGACGACCTGGTCGACGTCTGCCGCGAGCGGCTGGAGCACAGGGCTTGATCGACCGGTATTGCTTGAAGAACGGCTCCATGTCGACGATCAGGTCGCGGATCACCGGCAGCCCCGGCAGTGCTGCTGGATCTCAAACTGCCCAGAATAGACGGCCTCGAGGTGCTGCGCCGCGTCCGGACCACGGAGCATACGCGCCTGCTGCCGGTGGTGATCCTGACCTCGTCGAACGAGGAGGAGGACCGCCGCGGACTCGCCGGTTCGGTACGCGAAAGATCCCACCTCCGACCCGCGCGACGTGCGCTCGACGCTGTACTGCACCGACGTCGCCAAGATGGTCGAGGCGCCGGTGCTGCACGTCAACGGCGACGATCCCGAAGCGGTGGCGTTCGCGGTGCAGACGGC
>JAMCVR010000160.1 GCA_023475455.1 Thermoplasmatota archaeon
TCTGGTCGGCGCCGAAATTCTCGACCCCGAATCGCGCGAATGGGTGATTTCCGGGCTGATGGCGCTGGGCGGCGAGGACATCGAGCCCGACCATGTGCGCTGGATGACGCTGATCGTGCTGTGGAGCCGCGGGCTGATCGAACATTTCACGCACTTGGAAGACATGCTGCTGAACCACGAGCCGGGACGTCTACACCTCGATTCCCACAAGAACAACCAGCCGTTCACCGCCAGGCTCACCCACTTCAAGGGCGAAAAGCTCGAACAGTTCTCGGTCGAGCACGAAGCACGCAGTAAGGAATGGCTGGCGACGCTGGAATCCAAAGACGCCCGCGTCATGCGCATCGAGAAGAAGCGCCGCGCCCGCCACCCCGGCGCCCCGTTCACCACCTCGACCCTGCAGCAGGCCGGGGTGCGCCAGCTCGGCATGACCACCGACCGCGTGATGCGCACCGCCCAGCAGCTGTACGAGGGAATCGGCCTCGGCGAAGGCCCGGTCGGCCTCATCACCTACATGCGGACCGACTCGGTGAACCTGGCGCAGGAAGCCATCACCGACATCCGCAAGTATGTGGGCGCCAACTTCGACAAGGCATTCCTGCCGCCGGGCGCGCTGCACTACAAAGCCAAGACCAAGAACGCGCAGGAGGCCCACGAGGCGGTGCGCCCGACCTCGGTGACGCGCACGCCCGAGGCGGTGAAACCGTTTCTCACGCACGACCAGGCCCGCCTCTACGAACTGATCTGGAAGCGCACCGTCGCCTGCCAGATGACGCCGGCGCAGTTCGACACCGTCGCCGCCGACATCACGGTGGGCGAGGGCACCTTCCGCGCCACCGGCCAGACCCTGGCGTTCGCCGGCTTCCTCGCGGTGTACCAGGACGACGAGGAAGAGGAGGGCGAGTCCAAATTGCCCGCGCTCGTCGAAGGCGAAACCCTGCCGGTCGACCGGCTCTACGGCGAGCAGCACTTCACCCAGCCGCCGCCGCGCTACACCGAGGCGAGCCTGGTGAAGGCGCTGGAGGAATACGGCATCGGCCGCCCGTCCACCTACGCCAGCATCATTTCCACCCTGCAGGACCGCGAGTACGTGGTGCTGGAGAAAAAGCGCTTCCAGCCGACCGACGTCGGCCGCCTGGTCAACTGCTTCCTCACCCGTCATTTCAGCCATTACGTCGACTACGACTTCACCGCCAAACTGGAAGACCGGCTCGACGACGTCTCCAACGGCAAGCGGGTGTGGACGCGGCTGCTGGGCGAATTCTGGAAGGAATTCGACGGCGACCTGAAGGCCAAGCAGGACGTCGAGCGCGGCTGCCCGATCACAGACGCCTGCCCCAAGTGCGGCAAACCGCTGTTCATGCAGGCGAGCAAGCGCGGCCTCTTCATCGGCTGTTCCGGCTATCCGGAATGCGATTACACGCGGCCGCTGCATGCCGCCACCGCCGAGGGCGACAATATTCTGGGCAAGGATCCGGCGACCGGTCTCGACGTCAAGCTGCTGTCCGGCCGCTACGGCCCCTACGTGCAGATCGGCGACATGCCGGAGGACAAGAAGGCGCCGAAGCCGCGCCGCGCCTCGTGGCCGAAGGACATCCCGCTGGAAAACGCGACGACCGCGAGTACGTGGTGCTGGAGAAAAAGCGCTTCCAGCCGACCGACGTCGGCCGCCTGGTCAACTGCTTCCTCACCCGTCATTTCAGCCATTACGTCGACTACGACTTCACCGCCAAACTGGAAGACCGGCTCGACGACGTCTCCAACGGCAAGCGGGTGTGGACGCGGCTGCTGGGCGAATTCTGGAAGGAATTCGACGGCGACCTGAAGGCCAAGCAGGACGTCGAGCGCGGCTGCCCGATCACAGACGCCTGCCCCAAGTGCGGCAAACCGCTGTTCATGCAGGCGAGCAAGCGCGGCCTCTTCATCGGCTGTTCCGGCTATCCGGAATGCGATTACACGCGGCCGCTGCATGCCGCCACCGCCGAGGGCGACAATATTCTGGGCAAGGATCCGGCGACCGGTCTCGACGTCAAGCTGCTGTCCGGCCGCTACGGCCCCTACGTGCAGATCGGCGACATGCCGGAGGACAAGAAGGCGCCGAAGCCGCGCCGCGCCTCGTGGCCGAAGGACATCCCGCTGGAAAACGCGACGCTGGAACTGGCGCTGAAATTCCTCTCGCTGCCGCGCGAAGTGGGCCACCACCCGGTCACCGGCCTGCCCATCGTCGCCAACAACGGCCGCTTCGGCCCCTATCTGCTGCACGACGGCAAGTTCAGGTCCATCCCCAGGACCGACAGCGTGTACGAAATCGACCTTGCGCGCGCGCTCGAAGTGCTGGCGATGGAGCGCGCCCCGCGCGGCGCCGACTCGGCCGCCTCGGTGCTGAAGAACCTGGGCCCGCACCCGGAGGACGGCAAGGACGTCACCGTGCGCAGCGGCCGCTACGGCCCCTACGTCAAGCATGGCAGCACCAACGCCACGCTGCCGAAGGACATCACGCCGGAAGAGATCACGCTGGACGAGGCGCTCGGGCTGATCGCCGCGCGCGTGGCCAAAGGACCGGCCAAAAAGCCGGCGAGGAAGGCCGCGGCCAAACCGGCAGCGGCGAAGAAAGCGAAAGCCGCCGGCGCGACCGTAGCGAAGAAGCCCGCCGCGAAAAAAGCAGCCACCAAGAAAGCCCCCGCCAAGCCCACCACCAAAAAGCCGGCCAGCAAAAAAGCCGCTGCATGAGCGCGCCCCCCAGCCTGCTCATGGTCAGCGCCTTCATCGGCACGGCCGGCTACAAGAAGCTGTATCAGGAACTGGGCTACGCCGCCGTCACCGAATGGTCGGAGCGCCGCGCCATCAGCCTGGTGCGCAAGTCCCCGCCTGCCGTCATCGTGGCGGATTTTTACCACCAGACGGATTTCCGCGACCGCCTGTCCAACCTGGAATCCCTGCTGGCCACGGCGCAAAGCGCGCCCGGCACCCGCATCCTGGTCTTCTACGAAGCCGCCCACCAGGCCGCGCTCGACAAGGTCCGCGCCCGCCTGCGAATCGATGCCGCGCTGACGCTGCCCGTGCAGGAAGAGCAGTTGCGCGCCATTCTGCAGGCCTGGCGGGAAAACACGCCCGCATCGGCTTGATGCGAAATCCGGCTTTCCGGGGACGGGCGCCGTTTTAAGGAAGCTCGAACAAGCCGTCGTCACCCCGGCGAATGCCGGGGTCCAGATAGCCAAAAAGACGTGATCGCATCTATTGTAAATGGCTCGCCGATTTCCCTGCCAATAAAGATGCCATCACATCTTTATCGTTGCGCATTATTCTTCCTCGTCTAAAATAGATGCTCTCGCATATATTTGACTGGCGCCATGCACATCCCTATCAAGTCCCCCAAAGACCTCGGCCTCATCATCCGGGCGAGCCGGCGCATACAAAAACTCCGCCTGGATGACGTGTCCGGCAGCGCCGGCGTTGGCCATGTATTCACGCGCGACGTGGAGCACGGCAAGGAAACCGTTCAACTCGGGCGCGTCATGAAGCTGCTTGAGGAACTGGGCATCGAGCTGCTTGCCGACATGCCCGACGAAGCCATGGCGGAGCTTGCCCGCCTTCAGGCAACCGGGCTGCGCCCGCTCAAGCGGCGCGCCGACCGGGCGTCGGCCATGGACGGCGAGAAATGACCGACCGCGAGCTTGAAGTATCGACCTGCGAATCGATGCCGCGCTGACGCTGCCCGTGCAGGAAGAGCAGTTGCGCGCCATTCTGCAGGCCTGGCGGGAAAACACGCCCGCATCGGCTTGATGCGAAATCCGGCTTTCCGGGGACGGGCGCCGTTTTAAGGAAGCTCGAACAAGCCGTCGTCACCCCGGCGAATGCCGGGGTCCAGATAGCCAAAAAGACGTGATCGCATCTATTGTAAATGGCTCGCCGATTTCCCTGCCAATAAAGATGCCATCACATCTTTATCGTTGCGCATTATTCTTCCTCGTCTAAAATAGATGCTCTCGCATATATTTGACTGGCGCCATGCACATCCCTATCAAGTCCCCCAAAGACCTCGGCCTCATCATCCGGGCGAGCCGGCGCATACAAAAACTCCGCCTGGATGACGTGTCCGGCAGCGCCGGCGTTGGCCATGTATTCACGCGCGACGTGGAGCACGGCAAGGAAACCGTTCAACTCGGGCGCGTCATGAAGCTGCTTGAGGAACTGGGCATCGAGCTGCTTGCCGACATGCCCGACGAAGCCATGGCGGAGCTTGCCCGCCTTCAGGCAACCGGGCTGCGCCCGCTCAAGCGGCGCGCCGACCGGGCGTCGGCCATGGACGGCGAGAAATGACCGACCGCGAGCTTGAAGTATCGACCAACGGTCGCGTCATCGGCCGTCTGCGCGAAGCGGCCAACATGTGGGAATTCGCCTATGCGCCGGCATGGTCGTCGGCCGAAAGCGCGTTCGATCTTTCGCCGGCGCTGCCCCGCAGCCAGCCCGTGCACACCGATGGCGGGTCGAGCCGGCCGGTTCAGTGGTACTTCGACAACCTGCTGCCGGAAGAAAACCTGCGCATGGTCCTGGCAAAGGAGGCGAGGATCGAGGCGGAGGACGCTTTCGGGCTGCTGGCCCACTTCGGCGCCGAATCGGCCGGATCGCTGGATCTTCGCGTGCCCGACACGCCGGCCAATACGGCGCGTGGCTTGCGCTCCCTGACGCTGAAGGCCCTTGGCCGGCGTATCGAAAACCTGCCGCGGGACTCGCTGCTGAAGGACGCCCCCAAGCGCATGTCGCTCGCCGGCGCCCAGCACAAGATGCTCGTGGTCCTGAAGGATGGCGAGCTGTTCGAGCCCGTTGGCGACACCCCGTCCACCCACATCCTGAAGCCGAACCACGTTTCGGATGACTATCGGGCCTCCGTGATGAACGAATACTTCATCATGCGGCTTGCCAAAGCGGTCGGGCTCGACGTGCCGGCTGTGCACAAGCGCTACGTCCCGCAGCCGATCTACATCGTCGACCGCTTCGACCGCACGGGGAACGACCCGGTGGCGCGCATCCACGTCATCGATACCTGCCAGTTGCTGAACAAGTCGCGCGCGTTCAAATACACGGCCGCCAACATCGATGCGCTGTCGGCTGCGATCGGCCATTGCCGGGCCAAGGCCGCTGCACGCCTTCAGCTGTATCGCTGGACGGTCTTCAACGCGCTCGTCGGCAACGGCGATAACCACCTGAAGAACCTCTCCTTCATCGTAAAGCCCGAAGGCATCAACGTCGCGCCGGCCTACGACCTGTTGAGCACAGCGGTTTACTCGACCCGTGCCATGGCCAAT
>JAMCVR010000217.1 GCA_023475455.1 Thermoplasmatota archaeon
TCGCTTCACCTTTCCTTTCGTGTTGGGGCAGCGCCGCTAACGCGGCGTTTCCTCGTAATCGCGGATTTCGTCGCGGTCGGCGCGGCGCGCCGAGATGATCCGCACCCTGATTTCCGTGGGCAGGGTCGGAACAAATGGGGTCAGACACGATATTTGATATTTGATATTTGCCCTATGATGGGCCATTCCTGTTCCGACCTGAGCAGCCATGGCGCGCCTTCCCCGTTACGTCATCCCCGGCCAGCCGCGGAAAAAAACGGGGTCAGACACGATATATGTCCTATGATGAATTTATCTCGTCTCTGGTGAACATCCATGGCGCGCCTTCCCCGTTACGTTATCCCCGGTCAGCCGCAGCACATCATCCAGCGCGGCAATAACCGGCAGATAATTTTTGCAGCCGAGGCGGATTACCAGTTCTTTCGCGATGCGCTGGTCGAGGCGGCGGATAAGCACGGGCTGGCGATTCATGCGTATGTGTGGATGACGAATCACGTCCACCTGCTGGCGACGCCCGAGTTTGACGACAGCATCGGCAAGACCTTTCAGTCAGCGGGTCGGCGCTATGTGCAGTATTTCAATCACACCTACAAACGCAGCGGGACATTGTGGGAGGGGCGCTACCGCGCGACGGTGGTGGACAGCGAGCGCTATCTGCTGACGCTGATGCGCTATATCGAACTGAATCCGGTCCGGGCGGGCATGGCTGCAGCGCCTCAGGATTATCCATGGTCGAGCTATCGGCGCAATGCGCTGGGCGAGGGCGGGCCGAATGCGGATTGGCTGTCATCGCACGTGGAATACTCCAGATTGGGGCGGGATGATGCGGATAGGCAAAAGGCTTACCAGGCGCTATTCGCTGCGGCGATCGATCCGAGCGATCTGGCGGCAATCCGAGACTGCACGCACAAGGGCTGGGCGCTGGGCGGGGAGCGGTTCAGGGCTGAAATCGAGGCGCTGGGAAAGAGGCAGGCGGCGTCCAAGGGGGTGGGGCGGCCGCGGAAGCGAAAGTGATCATGTCCCCTGTTCCGTTTCTGTTCAATGTGTTATCTGGCGATACCCAAAAACACCGCCAGACAACGACCGACTTCAAGCATTACTTCATCACCGGCCGAACCAAATGCCTCACCTAGTTTGTCCCGCTTCACGGTCATGGCTTTATCCACCATCACCTGCGACGGCTTTTGCATGTTGTTTATCTTGTCTGGTTGAACGGTTACGCGAAACAACGGCGCATCAACCAACGTGCTCGACACAAGCAAGACGGTCACGGTTGCGTGCTCGTTGAATTGGTCGGACTGGATCACCAGGGCAGGTCTTGGCTTGCCAAAATCGCCTTGCATGGCGATGGTCACGAAGTTACCCCGATTCATACTGTCCAGCCATCTGCATCGGACAAGGCTTGATCCATGAAATCCATCATTTCCACGTCTGCCATATCAGCCTGAGCGGCCAGTTTTGACTGACGTCGGCACTCTGCGGCAAAGCCTGGCCGCCTCGTATCCGGCACCCAGATTTGAATAGGACGAAGCCCGGCCATGCGTAGCGCATCACGCCGCTTTTGTACTCGTGCGGAAACAGGGGTGGCCATAGTAAAGTTTCCTCATTTCAAGTGTTACATGTAGCACCGTAACACGCAAAAACGTTACATGCAACAGATGGGCGGTTAGGGTTGGGGTAGGCATCACCTGCTTATTCCGTTGCCTTCAAGGCCTTTTGAATGATTTTCAGGGCGAAGCCACGGCTTAGCATGAAGCGGATTTGTTTCGCTTTCTCGGCCGCATCGACTGGCGGGGTGCCGAATTTCTTCTGCCACACTTCGCGCGCGCGTTCGAGTTCGCTGTCGCGGTGGTCGCTCAATACCCCTTCAATGACGGGATCGGGTACGCCGCGCTGGCGCAGGTCGTAGGCGAGCTTGACGCTGCCGGCGCGGGCGCGGTGGTCGGCGACGTAGCTTTCGGCAAAACGGCGATCCGAGAGCCAGTTTTTTTCCTCGAATTCGTCGAGCAGCCGGGCGATGTCCGCGGCGGCGAATCCTGCTTGCCCGAGCTTGCGGGCGATCTCGGCGCGGCTGTGTTCGCGCCGCGCCAGCAGGCGCAGGGCGCGCTCGCGCAGGTCGCCGGGTTCAGGCGTCGACTTCATCCCCGGCCGTCGCAGTGGGGTTGTTGACGCCGACGGCGGCGCGGACCTTGGCCTCGATTTCGTGCGCGATTTCCGGGTGCTCCTTCAGGTATTCGCGCGCGTTGTCCTTGCCCTGGCCGATCTTCTCGCCGTTGTAGGCGTACCAGGCACCGGACTTGTCGACGAACTTGTGGGCGACGCCGAGCTCGATGATTTCGCCTTCGCGCGAGATGCCCTGGCCGTACAGGATGTCGAAGAAGGCTTCCTTGAACGGCGGCGAGACCTTGTTCTTGACGACCTTGACCTTGGTTTCGTTGCCGATGATCTCGTCGCCCTTCTTGATGGCGCCGACGCGGCGGATGTCCAGGCGAACCGATGCGTAGAACTTGAGCGCGTTGCCGCCGGTGGTGGTTTCGGGGTTGCCGAACATGACGCCGATCTTCATGCGGATCTGGTTGATGAAGATGACGAGCGTGTTGGTGCGCTTGATGTTGGCGGTGAGCTTGCGCAAGGCCTGGCTCATCAGGCGGGCCTGCAGGCCCATGTGCGAGTCGCCCATTTCGCCTTCGATTTCGGCCTTGGGGGTGAGCGCGGCGACCGAGTCGATCACCACCACGTCGACCGAGCCGGAGCGCACCAGCATGTCGGCGATTTCCAGCGCCTGCTCGCCGGTGTCGGGCTGCGAGATCAGCAGATTGTCGACGTCGACGCCGAGTTTTCTTGCGTAGACCGGGTCGAGCGCGTGTTCGGCGTCAATGAAGGCCGCGGTGCCGCCGGTTTTTTGCATTTCGGCGATGACCTGCAGGGTGAGCGTGGTTTTTCCGGACGATTCCGGACCGTAGATTTCGACCACGCGGCCGCGCGGCAGGCCGCCGACGCCCAGCGCGATGTCCAGCCCCAATGAGCCGGTAGAGACGGCCTGGATGTCGCGCGACACGTCGTGGTCGCCCAGGCGCATCACCGAGCCCTTGCCGAACTGCTTTTCGATTTGCGAAAGCGCGGCGGCGAGCGCCTTCGTCTTGTCTTCTGCCAATGCGGGGGATGCCATGGTTTCTGTCTCCTGGTCGGTCGTTGGGTAAAGGGCAGCCGGCGCAGCGTCTGCATGGAGGCAATGTAGGTTATATGTTTATGGATGTCAATATAAAATATCACATAGATAAATAATATCATTTGATAGATTGTATTCGGCTCGCGCCGCCCTATAATTTCGGGTACACGGGCTCGATCGGAGCAAGCGATATGATTCCAAAGGAAAAAATGCGCCTGGATGTGAAGTGGGCGACGCGCCAGCGGCTGCAGTACATCGAGATCATGGCCTGGTACGCCGGGGTGGTGACCCGCAGCGACGTCGCCCGCGCCTTCAGCCTGTCCGACCCGGCCGCGACCAAGGATCTCAAGCTCTACGGCAACCTGGCCCCCGGCAACCTCGTCTACAGCCACGGCGTGTTCGGCTTTGTGCCGGGCGCGGGCTTTGTCCCCGTGTTCGCCGACCTCGCGCCCGCCGTCGTGCTGCCCGTCATCGCCGCCAATCTGGCAGTGGCGAACGGACCGTACGGAGACGAACGGGTATACGGCCTGCCGACCGCTTCGCTGCCGCTGCCCGCGCGTTTGCCCAGCCCGCAGACCCTGGCGCAGATCACCCGTGCCATCCACGGCCGCCGCAAGCTGCGCGTCAGCTACCGCTCCCTGTCCACGCGCGAGAGCGGCGCGGCGCGTGTGCTCGAGCCGCATACCCTGGTCAATACCGGGCTGCGCTGGCATGTGCGGGCGTATAGCGAGGACACCTGCGATTTCCGCGACTTCGTGCTGTCGCGCGTGATGGCGGCCGAGTGCCTGGATGCGCCCGCCGAATCCGGCGAGCAGTACGACGATGACTGGGCTCGCGCCGCCCTATAATTTCGGGTACACGGGCTCGATCGGAGCAAGCGATATGATTCCAAAGGAAAAAATGCGCCTGGATGTGAAGTGGGCGACGCGCCAGCGGCTGCAGTACATCGAGATCATGGCCTGGTACGCCGGGGTGGTGACCCGCAGCGACGTCGCCCGCGCCTTCAGCCTGTCCGACCCGGCCGCGACCAAGGATCTCAAGCTCTACGGCAACCTGGCCCCCGGCAACCTCGTCTACAGCCACGGCGTGTTCGGCTTTGTGCCGGGCGCGGGCTTTGTCCCCGTGTTCGCCGACCTCGCGCCCGCCGTCGTGCTGCCCGTCATCGCCGCCAATCTGGCAGTGGCGAACGGACCGTACGGAGACGAACGGGTATACGGCCTGCCGACCGCTTCGCTGCCGCTGCCCGCGCGTTTGCCCAGCCCGCAGACCCTGGCGCAGATCACCCGTGCCATCCACGGCCGCCGCAAGCTGCGCGTCAGCTACCGCTCCCTGTCCACGCGCGAGAGCGGCGCGGCGCGTGTGCTCGAGCCGCATACCCTGGTCAATACCGGGCTGCGCTGGCATGTGCGGGCGTATAGCGAGGACACCTGCGATTTCCGCGACTTCGTGCTGTCGCGCGTGATGGCGGCCGAGTGCCTGGATGCGCCCGCCGAATCCGGCGAGCAGTACGACGATGACTGGGTGGAAACGGTGCGTCTTCAACTCGCCCCGCACAGCGGACTGGATGCGCCCAAACGCGAGAGCCTGCTGCTGGATTACGGTGCGAGCGGCGACGTCGTCGAGGTGAACGTGCGGCGCGCGCTGCTCGGCTACGTGTTGCAGCGCCTCAACGTCGACACCACGCCGGACCATACGCTGAACCCGAACGCCTATCAGCTGATGCTGCTGAACCGCGACGAGATCGAGCCGTTCGCGGCGTGGGCTTTTAGCTAGCAGCCTGTCGGACTTGAAGCCGTGCTGCGAACGAGCAGACCGTTCCGATTCAAATTTGCACACTTTTTGATCATTTTCGGCTCCTCAATCCAGCATTTCACGCGCATTCCGCGCCTTTTTGCCCGGTTTCACGCCCGCTGGACGGATTGCGGGTGCAATACGGCCAGCCGTTTCAAATTCCAGGCCAGACAGACCAGCGTCCATTCGTGGCCGACGTTGACCAAGCCCCGCAGCATGAACTGCCTGAACTTCATCACCGACTTGATGATGCCGAACACCGGTTCCACCGTCTGCTTGCGCAGTGCGTATTGCTTCTTGCCCGCCCGGGTCTTGAGCGTGTGCTTCATCGTGTCGGCCG
>JAMCVR010000089.1:0-2964 GCA_023475455.1 Thermoplasmatota archaeon
TCTTTCGCAGGCGTATGCGGCTTTTCTCGCGGCCGCATCGCTGCCGGCTGCCGCGCAGTCCGTTCCCGACGCCGGCCTGCGCGCCGAGATGCAGGGACAGTGGGCCGACGCGGCGGAAATCTACAAGCAGGCGCTGCAGGCCAATCCGGCGCAGGCGCATCTGTGGGAACGCATCGCCGACATCCGCGCCACGCAACTGAAAATGCCGGACCTCGCCGCCGAAGCCCTGCGCGAAGCGGTGAAGTACGCCCCCATGGACGCCCGCCTGTATCACAAGCTTTCGCAGGCGTATGCGGCAGCGCAGAACGGTACGTCCGCGCTGGCCGCCATCGCCCGGGCCGTCGAACTCGATCCGGGCAATCCGACGTATTTGCGCACCCGCGCCGATCTCGCCGCCTGGCGCGGCGACTACGCCATGGCGCTGGACAGCCACCGGCGCATTCTCGCGATCGCGCCGGACGATCCCGGCGCGCGCCTCGGCATCGCCCGCGTGAACTACTGGCGCAACCGGCCGGACGAATCGGCGCGCGCCTATCGCGACTATCTGGCGCGGCAGCCGGGCGTGGCCGCGGCGTGGATGGAATACATCGTCGTCGTCACCGAACTGGGCGACTACGCGCGCGCGACGGAACTGCTGGAAACCTATCGCCAGCGCTTCGGCGACAACCTCGCCGCCCGCAAGCAGAAGGCGCGCGTGCTGGCGTGGGCGGAGCGGCCGACGCCGTCGCTCGCCGAGGTCGCCGAACTGGAAGCCAGCTTGCGCGACGACCATGAGCTGGGCTACACCCGCACCGTCGCGCTGCACTACGCCCATCGCCCGCGCGAAGCGCTGGCGAGCCTGGCCGAAGTCGCCCGCCTGCGCCCGGACAGCAAGGAAACGCTCGACCTCGCGCGCTTCATTCGCACCCCGCTGCGTTCCAACGCCACGGCCGACGCCGGCTATTCCACCGGCTCCGACGACGTCACCCTGCGCCACGCCGGCGTGCGCGGCGAATACGCGATCAATCCCGGGACGCGCCTGTTCGGCGGCGCCGACCGGCAGCGGATTTCGGCCGACGTCGGCAGCGGCTACGAAAAGCCGGACGGCGGCACCTCGATCGGCTACAACCGCGCCTGGCTGGGCGTCCGGCATCGCACCTCGCCCAGGCTGTCGCTCGACGCGCAAATCGGCGGCGGCCGTGCGGAAGGCGACGGCCGCTTCATCTACGAAGTGGGCGCCGACCTCCAGCCGGCCGACGAACTCGTCCTGCGCCTGGCGCGCCGGGAAGACCTCTTTGCGGTGTCGCCGCTCGCCGCCGGGCTCGGCATCGAACGGCGCGCGAACACCCTCGACGCGACCTGGACGCCCGGCCTGCGTTACACCGTCGCCAGCCGTTTCGCCTACGACACCTTCTCCGACGGCAACGCGCGCTGGCAAGCCGAGCTCGCGCCGCGCCGCGCCTTTCTGCGCACGCAGCGCCTCAACCTCGACCTCGGCGTGAGCGGCCGCTGGTTCGGCTACGACCAGGATCCGGGCAACGGCTACTACGCCCCCTCGCTCTATCAACGCTATGCGGTGACTGCCTTCACCTACTGGAAGATCAGCGACGACGACGGCGTAAGCGTGGCCATCAGCTACGGGCCCTACAAGGACAACACCCTGTCGGGCCTCCGCGCCGGCGGCGACCTGGTGGCCGAAGGTTTCTTCGGCCTCTACCGCGACTGGTTCCTCGACGTGAAGGCCGCGCTGTCCAGCTACGGCGGCGGCGCTACCGGCGGCTACCGTTCGAGCCTGTTCGAAGTCAGCCTCACGCGCCGCTTCTGAGCTTCGTCCGTAACAGCGGCGCGCGCCGGTTGCGCGCACATTTGAGGCAAGCATGACACATCGGTTCCTGCTCATCTTCCTGCTCCTCCCCTTCGCGGCGGCCGCCCAAGTGCCGGTACAGCGCGCGGTATCGATCACCTTCGACGACCTGCCCTTTGCATCCGTGCCGACGGAAGACGGCGAATATCTCGGGCGCATGACCACCCTGCTGCTGCAAAGCCTGCAAACCGACCAGGGCCCGCCGTCGGCTTCGTCAACGAGACGAAGCTGAGCCGCGAAGGCAATCCGGACCCTGCACGGGTGGAGCTGCTGCGCCGCTGGCTCAAGGCAGGCTTCGAACTCGGCAATCAAATCATATCTACTCCCATCCTTCGCTCAACCGGGTGCCGCTCGACGCCTTCGAAGCCGACCTGCTGCGCTGCGAAACCGTCACGCGTCCCCTCATGCAAAGCGAAGGCCGAACCCTCCGCTGGTTCCGCCATCCCTTCCTGCACCTGGGGACGACCCACCAGGTGCGCACGGCTTTCCAGGAGTTTCTCGCGGCGCACGGCTATGTCGTGGCGCCGGTGACCGTGAACCATTCGGAATGGGAGTTCGCCGTCGCGTACGCCCGGGCGCAGGCGCAAGGCGACGAAGACGCGGCGCGGCGCGGCGCGGCGCATCGGCGCAGCCTACGCGCCCTACATGGAAGCGGTGTTCGCGCGGGCCGAGCAGCTGGCGGTCGCCCCATCCCCCACGTGCTGGTGCTGCACGCCAACTCGCTCAACGCGGAGTATTTTGGCGCGCTCGCCGCCATGCGCGGCCAACGCAGCTACCGCTTCATTTCGCTGGACGACGCGCTCAGGGACAGTGCCTACGCCTCGCCCGTGGGATTGAGCGGAATCGAGGGCGAATCCTGGCTCGAACGCTGGGCGCGCGAGGCCGGCCTGCGACCGCCGCAGTCGCCCCCGATGCCGGGCTTCGTCACGCAGCGGGCGGGGCCGGCCGCGTACCGGGGCGACTGAGATGCATCTGCGCGCCGTTGTCGTAGCGACCGCGTTCGCTTCCGCACTTGCAGGCGCCCTGCACGCGGCGGCGGCCGATACGCTGCGGACCCTGGCCCAATCGGCCGGCATCCGCATCGGCACGGCCGTCGACGTCGATATCCTGGACAAGGATGC
>JAMCVR010000089.1:2974-5256 GCA_023475455.1 Thermoplasmatota archaeon
ACTGATCGCTGATTTTGGCGACCTTGCCGACCTGGCCGCTGGCTGTGACGACTTCGTCGCCCTTGGCCAGTTCGGCCAGCATTTTCTTCTGTTCCTTGGATCGCCGCCGGCGCACGAACTGACGCCGCGCATTTCCGCCATTCGCCGCCGATGAAGATCTGCGCCTGCTGGCGTGCGAATTCGATCTGCTCACGCCGGAGAACGCGATGAAGTTTTCCGTCGTGCAGCCCGAACGCGGCCGCTTCGATTTCACCCAGGCGGACGCGCTGGTCGCATTCGCCGAGGCGCACGCCATGCAGGTGAACGGCCATGTGCTGGTGTGGCATCAGCAGCTTCCGGACTGGTTGACGCAGGGCCATTTCGGCCGCGACGAACTGAAGGCCATCCTGCGCGAGCACATCCGGACGCTGGTGACGCGCTATCGCGGCCGGGTGGCGTCGTGGGACGTGGCGGCCGAAGCGGTGGGAGAGGACGGCCGCCTGCGCGACACCTTCTGGTCGCGCGGCATCGGCCCGGATTATCTCGATCTGGCGTTTCGCTGGGCGCACGAGGCCGATCCGCAAGCGCGCCTGCGCTACAACGATTAGGGCGGCGAGGGCGCCGGCGCCAAGTCGGACGGCATCTACGATCTGATGATCGCATTGCGCCGCAAGGGAACGCCGATACACGGCATGGGCCTGCAAATGCACGCGAGCCTGCAAGACGCGCCACGCGCCAAGGAGGTGCGCATCAACATGAAGCGCCTGGCCGCGCTCGGGCTGGAGACCCACGTCACGGAAATGGACGTGATGCTGCCCGTGCCGGCGAGCCGCGCCGGGATCGAGAAGCAGGCCGCGCGGTGCCGCGACACGCTGCGGGCCTGCCTGGCGGTGCCGCAGCTTTTCCACCTGGGGCGCGACCGACCGCTATTCGTGGATACCCGACCATTTTCCAGGCCAGGGCGCGGCGCTGCTGTTCGCGGCGGGCGGGCGAAACCTGCGTATAGCAGCATCCGGAGAATGCTGCGCGCCGCAGCCGCAGGCAAGCACTGAATTGCGCCGGCAAACGGGCGGCTTTCATTTGGGCAGGTTGTTACCTGGTGCCGGGGGGGACTCGAACCCCCACACCATTGCTGGCGGCGGATTTTGAATCCAGAATCATCATTCTGGAAAACAACCGCCTACAGGATTAAACTTCTACAAACAGACCACCGACACCTCGCCGCAAAGCCAATATTCACGTGGGGGCTGTTTCGAATAGTAGAAGGATTTGACGCCATGAAACCTGAACTCACCCCAGCCATGCAGCGTCGGCTCGCCAAGCTGGCAACCGCTGCAGGACGCTCCCCGGAAGAAATGCTGCCCTACGTCATGCGGGATGGCTTCGAGTACACCGAAGACTTCATCAGCAAGGTAAATGAAGCCATTGCCCAAGCTGATGCGGGCGAAGTGGTCTCGCACGAAGAAGTCATGGCTAAAATACAGGCCACTATCGACGCCGCCCATGCCGCCAAGCGCAAAAAAGCGGCTTGAGTGGCTCCGGGCTGCACGGCTCGAATTTCACGAAGCGCTGGCCTACTATGCCAGCTTCAACCCCACCGCCGCCCAGCGGATGCACGATGAAATCGAACAGGCCGCGCTACTGTTAATCGACCCCTTCCCCACCCCCCGGCAGACCGGGACGCGTCCCCGGAACATTCGAGCGGCCGATCGGACGGCGAATGCCATTCACACTGGTTTATCGCGAGAAGCGCAACACCGCGCAAATCATCCGCGTGCTGCACCATGCCCGGAAATATCCATAACGCCCCACCCGCCTAAATCGCCAGCCCCGGCAGCGCCCGCACGATCTTCATCGTCTCCCGACTCACCGTCACCACCCGCATGAACAGCTCCAGCGGATAGCGCGGGTTGCCCATCGTTTCCACCGCCCAGTCGTTGGCGTTTGCTTCTGAATTGCACGATTTATTGGTGCCGGGAGGGGGACTCGAACCCCCACAGTGTTACCACCGGCGGATTTTGAATCCGCTGCGTCTACCGATTCCGCCATCCCGGCAGGGGTGCCGGGTGCGAACGCAGCCGGCGACAGAAGCCGCGCATTATCGCCGAACCGCGCCAGACATAGCAAGGCAGCCACTCCAAGCTAAACGCACAGTGATACCAAACTGCAACACACAATCGGGATAGGGGACGGTCAATCCTGACCGCACCCCTCCCACACCACCCGGCATGCGGGTCCGCACCGGGCGGTTCGAGAAGTTGAGGTCATGAGAGTCGGGGTACGCCGAGTTTGTCGAAATAGGC
>JAMCVR010000033.1 GCA_023475455.1 Thermoplasmatota archaeon
CGCCCCCAGCGTCGACGTGCTGGGCAGCCTCATCGCCCTCACCCGTACCCTGGCGGGGAGCCTGAAGGAATGGCGGGTGGCGGCATGAGTCACGAGGCCGTGCGCATGAGCGGCTTGCAGTCCGACGCCGATCGCCGCCCTGGCGTGCGAAAGGCTCGACGAACACACGCTGCGGCTGACGCTCGCCGAGGGCAAATACCACCAGGTCAAGCGCATGATCGCCGCGACCGGCAACCGGGTCGACAGCCTGCACCGGGAAGCGGTTGGCGGCTATGCCCTGCCGGCCGGCCTGCCGCCCGGCAGCTGGCGCTGGCTGGAGATGGAAGACCTGAAACGACTGGAGCAGCCATGGCCATCCGCGATGTCCTGAAAATGGGCGACCCGCGCCTGCTGGCGCCGGCACGCCCGGTGGAGGATTTTGCCTCGCTCGAACTGGCGCAACTGATCGTCGACATGCACGACACCATGCGGTCGCTCAACGGCGCCGGTCTGGCGGCGCCGCAAATCGGCGTCGGCCTGCAGGTGGTGATCTTCGAGGTCGATGCCAACCCGCGTTATCCGGACGTCGAAAGCGTGCCGTTCACGGTGCTCGTCAATCCCGTGCTGACGTCCCTGTCCGATGCCATGGAAGAAGGCTGGGAAGGCTGTCTGTCGGTACCCGGCATGCGCGGGCTGGTGCCGCGCCACGCCGCCCTGCGCTATCAGGGCTTCGACGCGGCGGGCCAGCCGATCGACCGCAGCGTGAGCGGTTTCCACGCCCGCGTGGTGCAGCACGAAGCCGACCACCTGCGCGGCATCCTGTATCCGATGCGCATCCGCGACCTGCGGTATTTCGGTTTCACCGAGACGCTGTTCCCGGGGCAGCACCTGCAGGACGATTGACGGGGCTTCGGCGCTTTCAGGCCCCGGCTAACCTAAAGTTGTTCCTGCCCTCGCCGCTAACCTGTTACGTAACCGTGGGCGAGGTGCCCCGGCACAAGCAGCAAGGACAACAATGAGCCCGGAACAACCGATTCAGCATATCCCGCGCCGAAACAGCCACGCCGACGCGATGATGGGCGAAGCGGCCCAGCTTGACGACATCGCCGCCCGGTTGATGGCGGTGCAGCGCCACTGGAACGATTCCACCCGTGAGCTTCGCCTGGCGAACGCGCTGGAAGCCAGCCGCTGCGTCTGGCATGCGATTCAAGCCGCACTGGCCGAAGGGACGCTGACGCTGCCAGCCGAGGTGCAGCACAATCTCCTGATTTTGTCGGTGTATGCGGACAGCAAAATCAATGCGTGCGAAACCGCCCCCAGCGTCGACGTGCTGGGCAGCCTCATCGCCCTCACCCGTACCCTGGCGGGGAGCCTGAAGGAATGGCGGGTGGCGGCATGAGTCACGAGGCCGTGCGCATGAGCGGCTTGCAGTCCGACGTGCGGGTCGAGGCGTCCGGTCCGGCCGGCTTGCCGCTTACCGCCGTGGACGTCGGCCCCGCGGTGCGACCGGGCCGCGTCCGCAATCGCAGCAAGACCGAACCGGACGAAAAGGTCAAAAAGCCGGCCGACGGCGTGCGCAAGAAATCGCCGCCCCCCCGCAAGGCCCCCTCGCGCGGGCGTTACGTCGACGAATACGCGCGTCCGGCCTGCTAGGCTCTCAGCGCTTCGCCGATCTCGGCCTCCAGCGCCTCGCGTCCCGCGGGGGCCTGCAGGGCTTCGCCCCGGATCAGAAAGGTGTCCTCGACCCGCTCGCCCAGCGTGTCGATCTTGGCGGCATAGACGCTCACGTCGTGCCGCATCAGCGTCTCGGCCACCGCAAACAGCAAGCCGCCGCGATCCGCGCAGGTGATCGACAGCATGTGGCCGCGCCCCTGCGCGTCGGCCTCCAGCCGTACCGTGGTCGGGTAGGGATGATGGCGCTGGTGGCGCGACAGCCGGCCGCGCGGCACGGCTTGCATCGGACGCGCCGGATCGAGATCGCGCGCCAGTTCGTGTTCCACGAAACTCAGGAAGTCGCGGTAGTGAATGCCGCGATGGGCCAGGTCCATCACTTGAAAGCTGTCGAGCGCATAGCCATGCCGGGTGGTGTGGATCTTGGCTTCGAGGATGGTGTACTGGATGCGCGCGAAGAATCCGCAAATGCGGGCAAAGATGTCGGGGCGATCGGGCGCGTAGACCAGCACCTGGATGCCTTCTCCGGCCGGCGACAGCCGCGCCCGCACGACGGCCTCGGGACTGTCGGCGCGGCGCCACAGCATGCGTGCCTGCCAGGCCATGTCGCGGGCGTCGAAGCGGACGAAATAACGCGTGTCGAGATGTTTCCACAGCGCATCGGCGGCGTCGCCGGGCAGGCCATAGAGGGCGAAGTTGACGCGTGCCTCCGTCTGCTTGGCGGCGATGTCGGCCACCGCTTCGTCGCCGCCCGCCAGCCGGGCGTGCGCAGCGTGATAGAGGTCTTCCAGCAGTTTGCCTTTCCAGGCGTTCCAGACCTTGGGGCTGGTGCCGCGGATGTCGGCCACGGTCAGCAGATACAGCGCGGCCAGCCGGCGCGTGTCGCCGACGCGGGCGGCGAAGGCGGCGATCACCTCGGGGTCGCTGATGTCCTCCTTCTGCGAGGTGCGCGACATCGCCAGGTGCATCTCGACCAGCCAGGCGACCAGTTCGCCGTCCGCCTTGTCGAGTCCGTGCCGGCGGCAGAATCGCCGCGCGTCGAGCGCGCCCAGTTCGGAATGGTCGCCGCCGCGGCCCTTGGCGATGTCGTGAAACAGCGCGGCCAGATACAGCAGTTCCGGCTTGTCGAAGGCGGCGATCAGCCGGCTGGCGAGCGGAAACTCGTGCGCCAGCTGCGGCACGGTGAAGCGGCGCATGTTGCGCAGCACGGTGAGGATGTGCTCGTCCACCGTGTAGACGTGGAACAGGTCGTGCTGCATCTGCCCGACCACGCGGCCGAACGCCGGGATGTAGCGTGCCAGCAGCCCGTAGCGGTGCATCGCGCGCAGCGCCCGGGTGATGCCGATGGGTTGACGCAGCAGCGTCATGAACAGCGCGCGGTGCGCCGGATCGGCGCGGAAGGCGGCGTCGATGCGGGTGCTGCCGCGCCACAGCGCGCGCAGCGTGGCGGGTTCGAAACCGGCCAGTTCGGGATGCCGGGCGTAGACGATGAAGGCGCGCAGCAAGGCGTCGGGCGTGCGCTCGAACAGGTCGGGTGCGCGCGCTTCGAGCAGCCGGGCGCGCAGCTGGAAATCCGCATCGATCGGCTTGGGGGGCGCGGTCACCGGAAACAGCCGCACCCGCAGCGACTGGATGAGGATATCGTTGGCGCGCTGGATCAGCTTGGCGGCGCGGTAATAGCCCTGCATCAGGCGTTCGCCCGCGCGCTTGTGCGCAGTGGCGGCGAGCCCCAGGCGTTCGGCGAGTTCGGTCTGGTAATCGAAGGCCAGGCGGTCTTCGCGCCGCCGGGCCAGGATGTGCAGATGAATCCGCAGGGCCGACAGCGAGCGCTCCTCGCGCGCAATGCGGCGCGCCTCGGCGCGGGTCAGCAGGCCGGCGCGCGCGATGCCGCTCCAGCCGTCCCGGATGCCGCAGGCCTGCGCCAGCCAGTGGATGGTGTGCAGGTCGCGCAGGCCGCCGGGGCTGTCCTTCAGGTTGGGTTCGAGCTTGTAGGCGCTGTCGTCGAAGCGGGCATGGCGCGCCTGCTGCTCGGCCAGCTTGCCGTCGAAAAAACGCTGGGCGTCGAAACGTGCCTGAAAGCGGTGCTTGAACGCGTCGAACAGCGCGGCGGCGCCCCACACGAAGCGCGCTTCCAGCAGATTGGTTTCCACCGTGATGTCGGCGTCGGCCTCGGCCATACAGGCCTCGATGGTGCGCACGCTGTGGCCGATTTCCAGCCCGACGTCCCAGCAGGCCTGCACCCAGTTTTCCAGGGTGGCCTGCTGTTCGGGCGTGGGGTCGTGCGGCAGCACCAGCAGCACGTCGACATCCGAGCCGGGGAACAGTTCGCCGCGCCCATAGCCGCCGACGGCGGCGAGACAGAAGCTGGCGGGCAAGGCGAGCCGCGTGCCGATTTCCGACAGCACCCCGTCCACCAGCGCAGCGTGGCGAGTCAGATAGCGGGTGGCTGAGGGTGTTTCGAGATAGGCCGCGGCAAGCGCCGCGCGGCCCGATTTGAGCCGCTCGCGAAGATCGGCGAACGGGGGCGCGCTCACGCGGCGTGACGGATGCGGTCGGGAACGGCCGGGGCGCCGGCCGACACGGTCAGCACTTCATATGCGCTGTCGGTGACCAGTATCGTGTGCTCCCACTGCGCCGACAGGCTGCGGTCCTTGGTGACGATGGTCCAGCCGTCCGGCATCTGGCGGATGTCGCGGCGGCCGGCGTTGATCATCGGCTCGATGGTGAAGGTCATGCCGGGCTCCAGCACCAGGCCGGTGCCGGGCTTGCCGTAGTGCAGCACCTGCGGGTCCTCGTGGAAATTCTTGCCGATGCCGTGGCCGCAGAATTCGCGCACCACGCTGTAGCCGTGGTTTTCGGCGAAGCGCTGGATGGCGTGGCCGATGTCGCCCAGACGCGCGCCGGGCCTGACGTTGGCGATGCCGGTCCACATCGCTTCGTAGGTGATCTGGATCAGCCGCCTGGCCTGGATCGTCGCCTCGCCCACCGCGAACATGCGGCTGGTGTCGCCGTGCCAGCCGTCCTTGATCACGGTGATGTCGAGGTTCACGATGTCGCCGTTCTTCAGCACCTTGTCGCCCGGCACGCCGTGGCAGACCTGGTTGTTGACCGAGGTGCAGATCGACTTGGGGTAGGGCGCGTGGCCGGACGGCGCATAGTTCAGCGGCGCCGGGATGGTGCCCTGCACCTTCACCATGTAGTCGTGGCACAGCCGGTCGAGTTCGCCGGTGGTGACGCCGGGTTTGACAAAGGGCGTGATGTAGTCGAGCACCTCCGAGGCGAGCCGGCCGGCTGTGCGCATGCCCTCGATCTCGGCGCCGGTTTTGATGGTGACGGTCATGGGATGAGGAAGGGAAAAGCTTTAAAGCGGCATTCTAGCGCGCCCGCCGCGTGCTGTTACAACCCTGGCCCAAGTATGGCCAAGCGGGCGGCGCCCACGATTCCGCCGCAGCATGGGCGCGCATCAGGGTGGCTCCACCTTGAAATTAAAGCCTGATCGAATTAGAATCGCGGGCTGTCCGGAATGGTTCGGACAAATTCGCACACCTGTCATTAAAAAAGGGTGGCGGCGCGCCGGACATAAACCCACGCGCGGCTGCTGACGGGTGGAGGCTCAACCCTTTAGGAGATTTTCATGTCGATTACCATGCGTCAAATGCTGGAAGCCGGTGTCCACTTCGGCCACCAGACCCGCTTCTGGAACCCCAGGATGGCCCCGTTCATTTTCGGCCATCGCAACAAGATTCATATCGTCAACCTGGAAAAGTCGCTGCCGCTGTTCCAGGAGGCGCAGAAATTCGTCCGCCATCTGGCCGCCAACAAGGGCAAGGTGCTGTTCGTCGGCACCAAGCGCGCCGCGCGCGACATCGTGCGCGAGGAAGCGCAGCGCGCCGGCATGCCTTACGTCGACAACCGCTGGCTGGGCGGCATGCTGACCAACTTCAAGACGGTCAAGCAGTCGATCAAGCGCCTGAACGACCTGGAAGCGCAGCTGGCCGAGCCGGGCCGCCTGTCGAAGAAGGAAATCCTCACCGTGCAGCGCGAAGTCGACAAGCTGAACCGCAGCCTGGGCGGCATCCGCGAAATGGGCGGCCTGCCCGACGCGCTGTTCATCATCGACGTCGGCTACCAGAAGGGCGCCGTGGTCGAGGCCAGGAAACTGGGCATCCCGGTGATCGGCGTGGTCGACACCAACAACAGCCCGGAAGGCGTGGATTACGTCATCCCGGGCAACGATGACTCCGCCCGCGCGATTCGCCTGTACGCCCGCGGCATGGCCGATGCGGCGCTGGAAGGCCGCGCCCAGGTCATCAGCGAAATCACCGGTGGCGAAGAGTTCGTCGAGGTGGAAGAAGAAGCCGCGCCCGCCGCCGAATAAGCGCGACGCACCCATATCGCCGGGACGGGATTCCGGCGAGCGTATTTTGAGGAGGGGCGTCTGCCCCTCTTTCTGTATTGAAGAAACTGGACAGGAGTTCGAAATGGCAGAAATCACTGCGGGCATGGTCAAGGAACTGCGCGAAAAAACCGATGCGCCGATGATGGATTGCAAGAAGGCGCTGTCGGAAGCCGGCGGCGACATGCGGAAGGCGGAAGAAATCCTGCGCGTGCGCTTCGGCAACAAGGCCGCCAAGAGCGCCGGCCGCGTGGCCGCCGAAGGCGTGGTCACCATCGCCATCAGCGCCGACGGCAAGTCGGCCGCCATGGTCGAGGTCAACTGCGAAACCGACTTCGTGGCGAAAAACGACGATTTCCTGGCGCTGTCCAACGCGCTGGCCGGCATGGTGCTGGAACAGAACCCGGCCGACGTCGCCGCGCTGTCCGCGCTGCCCTACAAAGGCACCACGGTGGAAGCCTTCCGTACCGAGCTGGTCGGCAAGATCGGCGAGAACATGTCGGTGCGCCGTTTCGTGCGCCTGGACGGCCAGGGCAAGTTCGCCAGCTACATCCACGGCGGCAAGATCGGCGTGCTGGTCGACGTCTCGGGCGACGAAGCGCTGGCGCGCGACATCGCCATGCACATCGCGGCGTCCAAACCGAAGTCGCTGGACGCCTCCGGCGTGTCGCAGGAACTGATCGACACCGAGCGCCGCGTCGCGATCGAGAAGGCCAAGGAAGCCGGCAAGCCGGAAGCCATGCTGGAAAAGATCGCCGAAGGCACGGTGCAGAAATTCCTCAAGGAAGTCACCCTGCTGTCGCAGCCCTTCGTCAAGGACGACAAGCAGACCGTCGAGCAGGTGCTGAAGTCGAAGAACTCGCAGTGCCACGGCTTCATGATGGTCGTGGTGGGCGAGGGCATCGAGAAGAAGGTGACCGACTTCGCCGCCGAAGTGGCCGCCGCTTCCAAGGTCTGAGCGGACATGGCGCCTGCCCGACGCATCCTGCTGAAGCTGTCCGGCGAGGCCCTGATGGGGCCGGATGGCTTCGGCTATCACGCTGAAACCCTGGCCGGCTTCGTCGGCCAGATCCGCGACGTGGTGGCGGCAGGCGTGCAGGTCGGCATCGTGGTCGGCGGCGGCAACCTGTTCCGCGGCGCCACCGGCGCCCTGTCCGGGATGAACCGCGCCACCGCGGATTCGATGGGCATGCTGGCCACGGTGATGAATGCGCTGGCGCTGAAGGACGCCCTGCAGCAGGCGGGCGTCGAGGCGCGGGTGCAGACCGCGGCTCACATCGCCCACGTCGGCGAGGATTTCGAGCGCGACGCGGCGGTACGCCATCTGGAGGCCGGGCGGGTGGTGATTTTCGGCGGCGGAACGGGCAACCCGTTCTTCACCACGGATACGGCGGCGGCCCTGCGCGCGGCCGAGATCGGCGCCGATCTGCTGCTGAAGGCGACCAAGGTCGACGGCGTGTACACGGCCGACCCGAAGAAGGATCCGAACGCCAGGTGCTACGAGACGCTCTCTTTCGACGAGGCGATCGCCAATAATCTGGGGGTGCTCGATACCGCAGCCTTCGCGCTGTGCCGCGAACAGAAACTGACCCTGGTCGTATTCAATGCCTTCAAGCCCGGCGCGCTGAAGCGCGTGGTGATGGGCGAAAACGAAGGCACCCGGGTGAACCTATAAGGAGTTGACATGGCTGAAACCACCATCGCCGAGATCAAGCAGTCCGCCGAACTGAAAATGGGCAAGACGCTGGAAGCGTTGAGGAACGACCTGGCCAAGGTGCGCACCGGGCGCGCCCACACCGGCATCCTCGACCACGTCATGGTCGATTACTACGGCAGCCCGACCGCGGTGCCGCAGGTGGCCAACGTATCGCTGGTCGACAGCCGTACCCTCGGCGTGCAGCCGTGGGAAAAGAACATGGTCGCCAAGATCGAGAAGGCGATCCGCGACTCCGACCTCGGGTTGAACCCGTCCACCTATGGCGACATCATCCGCGTGCCGATGCCTTCGCTGACCGAGGAGCGCCCGTTCTTCACCACGGATACGGCGGCGGCCCTGCGCGCGGCCGAGATCGGCGCCGATCTGCTGCTGAAGGCGACCAAGGTCGACGGCGTGTACACGGCCGACCCGAAGAAGGATCCGAACGCCAGGTGCTACGAGACGCTCTCTTTCGACGAGGCGATCGCCAATAATCTGGGGGTGCTCGATACCGCAGCCTTCGCGCTGTGCCGCGAACAGAAACTGACCCTGGTCGTATTCAATGCCTTCAAGCCCGGCGCGCTGAAGCGCGTGGTGATGGGCGAAAACGAAGGCACCCGGGTGAACCTATAAGGAGTTGACATGGCTGAAACCACCATCGCCGAGATCAAGCAGTCCGCCGAACTGAAAATGGGCAAGACGCTGGAAGCGTTGAGGAACGACCTGGCCAAGGTGCGCACCGGGCGCGCCCACACCGGCATCCTCGACCACGTCATGGTCGATTACTACGGCAGCCCGACCGCGGTGCCGCAGGTGGCCAACGTATCGCTGGTCGACAGCCGTACCCTCGGCGTGCAGCCGTGGGAAAAGAACATGGTCGCCAAGATCGAGAAGGCGATCCGCGACTCCGACCTCGGGTTGAACCCGTCCACCTATGGCGACATCATCCGCGTGCCGATGCCTTCGCTGACCGAGGAGCGCCGCCGCGACCTGATCAAGGTGGTGCGCAACGAAGCCGAAGGCGCGCGCGTCGCGGTGCGCAACATCCGCCGCGATGCCAACGCCACGCTGAAGGACATGGTCAAGGCCAAGACCGCGACCGAAGACGAAGAGCGCCGCACCCAGGACGAGGTGCAGAAGCTCACCGACAAATACATCGGCGAAATCGACAAGATGCTGGCCGACAAAGAGAAAGACCTGCTCGCAGTCTGAGCATACTCGGCGTGTCCACCCTGACCAAGCAAGCGATTCCGGAAAATGCAGTGGTGCCGCGGCACATTGCCATCATCATGGACGGCAATGGCCGCTGGGCGAAGCGCCGGCTGATGCCGCGCGTCGCCGGGCATCGCAAGGGCGTCGAGGCGCTGCGCGGGGTGATCCGCGCCTGCGCCGAGCGCGGCGTGTCGCACCTCACCGTGTTCGCCTTCAGTTCGGAAAACTGGCGGCGTCCGCAGGAAGAAGTCACGCTGCTGATGGAACTGTTCCTGCGTGCGCTGGAAAACGAAGTCGCCCGGCTGCACGAAAACGATATCCGTTTTCGCGTCATCGGCGACCTGTCCGGGTTCTCCGAGCGCATCCAGACCCTGATCCGCGACGCCGAAGCGCTGACGCGCGACAACACCCGCCTCACCTTCACCGTGGCCGCCAATTACGGCGGACGCTGGGATATCGTGCAGGCGGTCAAGCGGCTGATGGCGACGGGCATGGCCGCGGAAGAGGTGAATGAAGCGGCGCTGGCGAAGCAGCTCAGCGCGGCCGAACTGCCCGAGCCGGACCTGTTCATCCGCACCGGCGGCGAGCAGCGCATCAGCAATTTTCTGCTGTGGCAGCTGGCCTATACCGAGCTGTATTTCACCGACACGCTGTGGCCCGACTTCGACGCGGCGGCGCTGGATCAGGCGATCGCTTCCTATCGCACCCGCGAGCGCCGCTTCGGCCGCACCAGCGATCAGGTTCAAACCGCATCGTGACGCACTTCAGGGCACCGCATCGATGACGCCATTAACCAGCCGGGTGCTCACCGCCGTGCTGCTGCTGGCGGTGTTTGTGCCTGCCGTGCTGTGGGCACCCGCGTGGCTGTGGGCGATCCTGATGGCGGGGATGGTCGGCACGGCCGCGTTCGAATGGGCGCGCCTGAGCCATTTTCCGCCGTTGTCTGCGCGCATCTATGCGGCGCTGCTGGCGCTCGGCGCGCTGGCCTTGCCGCATGGGCTGGGCGCGGACTGGCCGGTTTTCCAGACCGCACTGATCGTGCTGGCCATCGGCTTCTGGCTGCTGGTCGCGCCGTTATGGCTCTTGGGGCGCTGGCATGCCGAGCAGCCCTTTGTGCGTGCCATGGTCGGCGTCGTGGTGCTGCTGCCGACCTGGGTGGCGCTGCTGTATCTGCATGCGCGCGGCCCCGGCGTGCTGCTGGGCGTGATGGCGATCGTCTGGATTGCCGACACCGCCGCCTATTTCGCCGGCCGCCGGTTCGGCCGCCGCAAGCTCGCCCCCGCCATCAGCCCGGGCAAGACCTGGGAAGGCGTGGCGGGGGCCGTCGTTGCGCTCGCACTGTATGCGGCGGCACTCAGCGCAGTGATCGGGATGCCGCTGCCGTCGCTGTTTCTCATGGTGGCCGGGCTGCTGTATGTGTCGGTGCTGGGCGACCTGTTCGAATCCTGGATCAAGCGCGTCTCCGGCATGAAGGACAGCGGCGACGTGCTGCCCGGCCACGGCGGCGTGCTCGACCGCATCGACGCCCTGACGTCCACCCTGCCGATCGCCACCGGCATGCTGATGTGGCTGGAGCGCTCCGCATGAACTTAAAAACCGCATTTGAACCACAGAGGCACAGAGACACAGAGGGAAAAACAAAGACTTGCATCGTGATACCCAGTCACCTCTCGGGTGAGTGGCCAGGTGCGGATAACCTATTGATTTCTTGCCTTTCTCTGTGCCTCTGTGCCTCTGTGCCTCTGTGGTGAGGAATTTGGGATGAATGCAAGCGGCATGAAACCGCGCGTCCTCACCATCCTGGGCGCCACCGGCACCATCGGCGTCAACACGCTCGATGTGGTGGCGCGCCATCCCGACCGTTTCGAGGTCTTCGCGCTCACCGGCGCGACCCAGGTCGAGCGCATCTCCGGCATGAAGGACAGCGGCGACGTGCTGCCCGGCCACGGCGGCGTGCTCGACCGCATC
The DNA here is from genome assembly GCA_023475455.1 of Thermoplasmatota archaeon. Next base: position 10,923 of record JAMCVR010000033.1, read on the forward strand.
GACGCCCTGACGTCCACCCTGCCGATCGCCACCGGCATGCTGATGTGGCTGGAGCGCTCCGCATGAACTTAAAAACCGCATTTGAACCACAGAGGCACAGAGACACAGAGGGAAAAACAAAGACTTGCATCGTGATACCCAGTCACCTCTCGGGTGAGTGGCCAGGTGCGGATAACCTATTGATTTCTTGCCTTTCTCTGTGCCTCTGTGCCTCTGTGCCTCTGTGGTGAGGAATTTGGGATGAATGCAAGCGGCATGAAACCGCGCGTCCTCACCATCCTGGGCGCCACCGGCACCATCGGCGTCAACACGCTCGATGTGGTGGCGCGCCATCCCGACCGTTTCGAGGTCTTCGCGCTCACCGGCGCGACCCAGGTCGAGCGCATGGTCGAGCAGTGCCGCAGCCATCGTCCGCGCTTTGCGGTGATGAGCGAGCCGGCCGCCGCCGCCGCCCTGCGCGCGCGGATTGCCGCCGAAGGCCTGGCGGTCGAGGTGCTCGAAGGCGCCGCCGCGCTGGCCGAGGTGGCCACCGCGCCCGAAGTCGACACCCTGATGGCGGCCATCGTCGGCGCCGCCGGCCTGCCGGCCACGCTGGCGGCGGCGCAGGCGGGCAAGCGCATCCTGCTCGCCAACAAGGAAACCCTGGTGGTGTCCGGCCGGCTCTTCATGGATGCCATCGCCGCCAGCGGCGCCGAACTGCTGCCGATCGATTCCGAGCACAACGCCATCTTCCAGGCGCTGCCGCGCGACTTCGGCGGCGATTTCCGGCGGGCCGGCGTGAAGGCGCTGTGGCTGACCGCGTCCGGCGGCCCGTTCCGCACCCTGTCGGCCGAGGCGATCGCCGCCGCCACCCCGGAGCAGGCGCTGGCGCATCCCAACTGGGTGATGGGGAAAAAAATCTCGGTCGATTCGGCGCTCACCGGCGCGACCCAGGTCGAGCGCATGGTCGAGCAGTGCCGCAGCCATCGTCCGCGCTTTGCGGTGATGAGCGAGCCGGCCGCCGCCGCCGCCCTGCGCGCGCGGATTGCCGCCGAAGGCCTGGCGGTCGAGGTGCTCGAAGGCGCCGCCGCGCTGGCCGAGGTGGCCACCGCGCCCGAAGTCGACACCCTGATGGCGGCCATCGTCGGCGCCGCCGGCCTGCCGGCCACGCTGGCGGCGGCGCAGGCGGGCAAGCGCATCCTGCTCGCCAACAAGGAAACCCTGGTGGTGTCCGGCCGGCTCTTCATGGATGCCATCGCCGCCAGCGGCGCCGAACTGCTGCCGATCGATTCCGAGCACAACGCCATCTTCCAGGCGCTGCCGCGCGACTTCGGCGGCGATTTCCGGCGGGCCGGCGTGAAGGCGCTGTGGCTGACCGCGTCCGGCGGCCCGTTCCGCACCCTGTCGGCCGAGGCGATCGCCGCCGCCACCCCGGAGCAGGCGCTGGCGCATCCCAACTGGGTGATGGGGAAAAAAATCTCGGTCGATTCGGCGAGCCTGATGAACAAGGGGCTCGAGGTGATCGAGGCGCGCTGGCTGTTCAACGCGCGTCCCGGGCAGATCAGGGTGGTGGTGCATCCGCAAAGCATCGTGCATTCGATGGTCGAATACGCCGACGGCTCGGTGATCGCGCAGATGGGCACCCCCGACATGCGCACGCCGATCGCCTACGCGCTGGGCTTCCCCGAGCGCATCGATGCCGGGGTGTCGGCGCTGGACCTGATGGGCATGCAGCTCACCTTCGAGGCGCCCGACACCGCGCGCTTCCCCTGCCTGCAACTGGCGTTCGACGCGCTCGCCGCGGGCGGCAACGCCGCGGCGGTGCTGAACGCGGCCAACGAAGTCGCGGTCGCGCGCTTCCTCGACGGCGCGGTTCCGTTTCCCGCCATCGCCGCCAGCATCGCCCATGCACTGGACACGCTGGCGGGCGGCGCGGCCGACACCCTGGACGACCTGCTCGAAGCCGACCGCCAGGCGCGCCGCGTGGCCGGGACGTATCTGGGGGCGCTGTCAGCATGAGCGTCCTGCACACCCTCCTGTGGTTCCTGGTCGCCATCGGCATCCTGGTGGTGGTGCACGAATTCGGCCACTACCTCGCCGCGCGCTGGGCCGGGGTCAAGGTGCTGCGCTTCTCGCTCGGCTTCGGCAAGCCCCTGTTCAGCCGCCGGTTCGGCCGCGACCGGACCGAATGGACGCTGTCCGCGCTGCCGTTCGGCGGCTACGTCAAGATGCTCGACGAGCGCGAGGGCGAGGTGCCCGCGGCGGAGGCGCACCGCAGCTTCAACCGCGCCACGGTGTGGCGCCGCATCGGCATCGTCTCCGCGGGGCCGGCCGCCAATTTCCTGCTCGCCATCGTGTTCTACTGGGCGCTGTTCCTGCACGGCCTGCCTGCGCTGAAACCGCTGATCGGCGAGCCGCCCGCCGGCACGCCGGCGGCGCAGGCCGGCCTCGCGGCGGGCGACGAGATCCGCCGCGTCAACGGCACCGACACGCCGTCGTTCCAGGATTTGCGCTTGAGTCTGTTGCGCGCGGGGGTGGCGGGCGACCCGATCGAACTGGAATTGGCCGATGGCCGCAGCGTGCGGCTCGACGCGCCGCCGCTCGAAACCGAGAACCTGGAGCGCGACCCCCTGCGTCCGCTGGGCATCGTGCGCTACAGCCCCGAGATCGAACCGGTCATCGGCCAGGTGCTGCCCGACGGGGCCGCCGCGCGCGCAGGCTTCCAGCCCGGCGACCGGCTGATCGCCGCCAACGGCAAAGCGGTGGCGGACTGGCAGGATTGGGTGCACGTGGTGCGTCAGCATCCGTCCAAGCCCCTGCGCATCGAATACGAGCGGCAGGGGCGGCGCGGTGAACTGACCGTCGTGCCCGAGGCGGTGGACGAAGGCGGCCAGCGCATCGGCAAGATCGGCGCCGGCCCCAGGGTCGACGAAGCGGTGCTGGCCGCGCTGATGACCGAAGTGCGCTACGGTCCGGTCGAGGCGCTGTGGCAGGGCGCCGCGAAGACCTGGGACATGAGTTTGTTCACGCTGGAGATGATGGGACGCATGGTGGTGGGGCAGGTGTCGTGGAAGAACCTGTCGGGGCCGCTGACCATCGCCGATTACGCAGGCCAGAGCGCCACCCTCGGCTGGATCAGTTTCGTCGGCTTCCTGGCGCTGGTGAGCGTGAGCCTGGGGGTGCTGAACCTGCTGCCGATCCCGCTGTTGGACGGGGGGCACCTCATGTATTATGTTGCCGAAGTTTTGACCGGTCGCCCGGTGTCCGAACGCACCATGGAAATCGGCGGCCGGATCGGCATGGCGCTGCTGCTGCTGCTGATGTCGTTTGCCCTGCTCAACGATTTGCAACGCCTGATAGGCGGATGAAAACAACCATGATCCCGAACCGTTTGACGCTTGCCATCGCCGCCGTGCTTGCCGTGCAGCCCGTATTTGCCGACGAGCCCTTCGTCGTCAAGGACATCCGGGTCGAAGGCATCCAGCGCACCGAGGCGGGCACGGTGTTCAGCTACCTGCCGGTCAAGGTCGGCGAGGTGATGACCGACGAGAAAACGGCGGCGGCGATCAAGGCACTCTACGCCACCGGTTTTTTCAAGGATGTGCGGCTGGAAGCGCGCGACGGCGTGGTGATCGTCATCGTCGAGGAGCGCCCCTCGATCGCCAAAATCACCCTGTCCGGCATCAAGGAGTTTTCCGAAGAGGACCTGAAGAAGGGCCTCAGCCAGACCGGACTGGCCGAGGGCCGCGTGCTCGACCGCGCCCTGCTGGACAAGGCCGAGCAGGAACTGCAGCGGCAATACTTCAACCGCGGCAAGTACGCGGTCGAGATCAAGTCCACCTTGACGCCGCTGGAACGCAACCGGGTCGCGGTGCAGTTCGACGTGGTGGAAGGCGACAGCGCCAGGATCCGGCAGATCAACATCGTCGGCAACCGGGCGTTCAAGGAAAAGGAGCTGCTGAAGCAGTTCACCTCGACCACGCCGGGCTGGCTGACCTGGTACACCAAGAACGACCAGTATTCCAAGTCGCGCCTGGGCGGCGACATCGAAGCCCTGCGCTCGTTCTACCTCAATCGCGGTTATCTCGAATTCAACGTCGATTCCACCCAGGTGTCGATTTCGCCCGACAAGCAGGGCATCTACATCACCGTCAACGTGACCGAGGGGCCGCAATACAAGGTGTCCGACATCAAGCTGGCCGGGCAGATGCTGGTACCGGAAGACGAGCTGAAAAAACTCATCACGGTGAAGCCGGGGGAAGTGTTCGAGCGCGACCGCCTGACCGAGACCACCAAGAAGATCGGCGACCGCCTCGGCAACGACGGCTATGCGTTCGCCAACGTCAACGCCGTGCCCGAGCTCGACAGGGAGAAGAGCACGGTTGCCTTCACGCTGTTCGTCGACCCCGGCCGCCGCGTCTACGTCAACCGCGTCAACGTGGCGGGCAACACCAAGACGCGCGACGAAGTGGTGCGCCGCGAAATCCGCCAGATGGAGGGCGCGTATTACGACGCCGAGAAGATCAACCGCTCGCGCGACCGTCTGAACCGTCTCGGCTACTTCAACGAAGTCAACATCGAGACGCCGAGCGTGTCGGGCACCACCGACCAGGTCGACGTCAACGTCAGCGTGGCCGAAAAATCGACTCGACCGCGCCCTGCTGGACAAGGCCGAGCAGGAACTGCAGCGGCAATACTTCAACCGCGGCAAGTACGCGGTCGAGATCAAGTCCACCTTGACGCCGCTGGAACGCAACCGGGTCGCGGTGCAGTTCGACGTGGTGGAAGGCGACAGCGCCAGGATCCGGCAGATCAACATCGTCGGCAACCGGGCGTTCAAGGAAAAGGAGCTGCTGAAGCAGTTCACCTCGACCACGCCGGGCTGGCTGACCTGGTACACCAAGAACGACCAGTATTCCAAGTCGCGCCTGGGCGGCGACATCGAAGCCCTGCGCTCGTTCTACCTCAATCGCGGTTATCTCGAATTCAACGTCGATTCCACCCAGGTGTCGATTTCGCCCGACAAGCAGGGCATCTACATCACCGTCAACGTGACCGAGGGGCCGCAATACAAGGTGTCCGACATCAAGCTGGCCGGGCAGATGCTGGTACCGGAAGACGAGCTGAAAAAACTCATCACGGTGAAGCCGGGGGAAGTGTTCGAGCGCGACCGCCTGACCGAGACCACCAAGAAGATCGGCGACCGCCTCGGCAACGACGGCTATGCGTTCGCCAACGTCAACGCCGTGCCCGAGCTCGACAGGGAGAAGAGCACGGTTGCCTTCACGCTGTTCGTCGACCCCGGCCGCCGCGTCTACGTCAACCGCGTCAACGTGGCGGGCAACACCAAGACGCGCGACGAAGTGGTGCGCCGCGAAATCCGCCAGATGGAGGGCGCGTATTACGACGCCGAGAAGATCAACCGCTCGCGCGACCGTCTGAACCGTCTCGGCTACTTCAACGAAGTCAACATCGAGACGCCGAGCGTGTCGGGCACCACCGACCAGGTCGACGTCAACGTCAGCGTGGCCGAAAAATCGACCGGCAACGTGATGCTGGGCGCCGGCTTCTCCTCGTCCGAAGGCCTGGTGCTGTCGGGTTCGGTGTCGCAGAGCAACGTGTTCGGCACCGGCAACCGGCTGTCGGCGCAGATCAACTCGGGCAGAATCAATACCGTGTATGCGCTGTCGTTCACCAACCCCTACTACACCATCGACGGCATCAGCCTGGGCTACGACCTGTACCGGCGCGACGTCGACGCGACTTCGCTCAGCAATTTCGGCGATTACAAGACCTCCACCTACGGTGCCGGGGTGCGCTTCGGCCTGCCGGTCAACGAGCGCGACTTCATATCCTTCGGTCTGACCTATGAGCAGACCTCGCTCACCACCACGGAGAGCAGCCCGAGCATCTACAAATTATTCCAAAGGGACTTCGGCAGCGACAACGACACGCTGCGCCTCGACACGTCCTGGGCGCGCGATACCCGCAACAGCTTCCTGTTCCCGACCCGGGGGCAGTTCCAGCGGGTGGCGGCGGAAGTCGGCACCCCGCTCGGGAGCCTGCAGTACTACAAGCTGTCGTTCCAGCATCAGCAGTACTTCACGCTGGGCAAAAATTTCACCCTCATGCTGAACGGCGAGGTGGGGATCGGCAGTGGCCTGTCCGGCAAGCCGATGCCGTTCTTCAAGAACTTCTATGCGGGCGGCAGCAGTTCGGTGCGCGGCTTCAAAAACGGCACCCTGGGACCGAAGGATTCGGCTGGCAATGCGATGGGCGGCGACAAGCGCGTGGTCGGCAACGCGGAACTCTTCTTCCCGCTGCCGGGACTCAAGGATGACCAGTCGCTGCGCATGTCTGCGTTCATCGATGTGGGCGCGACCTTCGGGCCGAACAATACAAATTCGAGTGGCGTCCAGGATGGCCTGTACGAAAAATTTTCCTTCAACGACTTGCGCTATTCGGCGGGGGTGGCGGTGCTGTGGGTTTCGCCGCTCGGCCCGCTCAAGTTCAGCCTGGCGCAGCCCCTGGTCAGCAAGACGGGCGACCAGGAGGAAGTGTTTCAATTCACCCTCGGCAGTACGTTCTGAGGGTTAGCCGTTACCGGAGTATTTGATGATGAAGTTCAAACAGCTTGCAGCCTCCCTGATTCTGGCGTCCGCGTTTGCCGTCGCGCCCGCCCTGGCCGACACCAAGATCGGCTTCGTCAACACCGAAAGGCTGCTGCGCGAAGCGCCGCTGTCGATCGCTCGCGCGACCGTCTGAACCGTCTCGGCTACTTCAACGAAGTCAACATCGAGACGCCGAGCGTGTCGGGCACCACCGACCAGGTCGACGTCAACGTCAGCGTGGCCGAAAAATCGACCGGCAACGTGATGCTGGGCGCCGGCTTCTCCTCGTCCGAAGGCCTGGTGCTGTCGGGTTCGGTGTCGCAGAGCAACGTGTTCGGCACCGGCAACCGGCTGTCGGCGCAGATCAACTCGGGCAGAATCAATACCGTGTATGCGCTGTCGTTCACCAACCCCTACTACACCATCGACGGCATCAGCCTGGGCTACGACCTGTACCGGCGCGACGTCGACGCGACTTCGCTCAGCAATTTCGGCGATTACAAGACCTCCACCTACGGTGCCGGGGTGCGCTTCGGCCTGCCGGTCAACGAGCGCGACTTCATATCCTTCGGTCTGACCTATGAGCAGACCTCGCTCACCACCACGGAGAGCAGCCCGAGCATCTACAAATTATTCCAAAGGGACTTCGGCAGCGACAACGACACGCTGCGCCTCGACACGTCCTGGGCGCGCGATACCCGCAACAGCTTCCTGTTCCCGACCCGGGGGCAGTTCCAGCGGGTGGCGGCGGAAGTCGGCACCCCGCTCGGGAGCCTGCAGTACTACAAGCTGTCGTTCCAGCATCAGCAGTACTTCACGCTGGGCAAAAATTTCACCCTCATGCTGAACGGCGAGGTGGGGATCGGCAGTGGCCTGTCCGGCAAGCCGATGCCGTTCTTCAAGAACTTCTATGCGGGCGGCAGCAGTTCGGTGCGCGGCTTCAAAAACGGCACCCTGGGACCGAAGGATTCGGCTGGCAATGCGATGGGCGGCGACAAGCGCGTGGTCGGCAACGCGGAACTCTTCTTCCCGCTGCCGGGACTCAAGGATGACCAGTCGCTGCGCATGTCTGCGTTCATCGATGTGGGCGCGACCTTCGGGCCGAACAATACAAATTCGAGTGGCGTCCAGGATGGCCTGTACGAAAAATTTTCCTTCAACGACTTGCGCTATTCGGCGGGGGTGGCGGTGCTGTGGGTTTCGCCGCTCGGCCCGCTCAAGTTCAGCCTGGCGCAGCCCCTGGTCAGCAAGACGGGCGACCAGGAGGAAGTGTTTCAATTCACCCTCGGCAGTACGTTCTGAGGGTTAGCCGTTACCGGAGTATTTGATGATGAAGTTCAAACAGCTTGCAGCCTCCCTGATTCTGGCGTCCGCGTTTGCCGTCGCGCCCGCCCTGGCCGACACCAAGATCGGCTTCGTCAACACCGAAAGGCTGCTGCGCGAAGCGCCGCTGTCGATCGCCGCGCAGAAGAAACTGGAGCGCGAATTTGCCGCGCGCGATCAGGAATTGCAAAAACTCGCCAAACAGGCGCGCGACCTGCAGGCGCAGCTCGACAAGGATGGCGTGACCATGTCGGACAGCGAGCGCAAGGCCAAGGAGCGCGACCTCGGCAATCTCAACCGCGATCTGCAACGCCAGGGGCGCGAATTCCGCGAAGATCTCAACCTGCGCCGCAACGAAGAGCTGGGGCAGATCCAGGAGCGCGCGCGCAAGGCGATCCAGGATATCGCCAAGGCCGAAAAATTCGACCTGATCGTCGAGCAGGCGGTTTACGTCGATCCCAGGAGCGACATCACCGACCGGGTGATGAAGGCGCTGGGCGGGAAATAAGCGTGGCCGTGGAAAATAAACTCGGCCGCGGAAAATAAGCGCCGATGGCCTTTACGCTGACCGAACTGGTCGCGCGTTTTGGCGGAGAGTTGCTGGGCGACGGCAGCGTCATGATTTGTCAGGTGGCGCCGCTGGATCGCGCCACGCCCGACGAAATCGGCTTCGTTTCGCAGGGCAAGTATCTGGCCCAGCTGGCGAGTACGCGGGCTGGCGCCGTCATTCTGCCTGCGGATGCGCGCGACGCCACCGACCTGCCGCGCATCCTCACGCCGAATCCCTACCTGTATTTCGCGCGCGTGTCCGCCCTGCTGAATCCGCCGCCGCGACCGCCTGCGGGCATCCATCCCGCGGCGACGGTTGCGCCGGACGCAAGGATCGCCGCGGATGCCAGCATCGCCGCCGGCGCCGTGATCGGCAGCGGCGCGGCGATTGGCGCCCGCACGGTCATTGGCGCCAACTGCGTCGTCGGCGACCAGGCCCGCATCGGCGCCGATTGCCTGCTGCACGCCAACGTCACCCTGTATCACCGCTGCGAAGTGGGCGACCGCGCCATCCTGCATTCGGGCTGCGTGATCGGCGCGGACGGTTTCGGCTTCGCGCCGAACGACGGCCGCTGGGAAAAAATCCCGCAGATCGGCCGCGTGCTGATCGGCGACGACGTCGAGGTCGGCGCCTGTACCACCATCGACCGCGGCGCGCTGGAAGACACGGTGATCGAGGAGGGGGTCAAGCTCGACAATCTGATCCAGGTCGCGCACAACGTGGTGATCGGCGCCCACACCGCGATCGCCGCCTGCACCGGGATCGCGGGGAGCGCCCGGATCGGCCGCCACTGCACGATCGGCGGCGCGGCGATGATCTTCGGCCACATCGAAATCGCCGACGGCACCCGCATCTCGACCAACACGCTGATCACCAAATCGCTGCCCAAGGCGGGCACCTACACCTCGGCGCTGCCGTTCTCCGAGCACGAGGTGTGGCAGAAGAACGCCGTCCACATGCGCAACCTCGACAAGCTGGTGAACCGCATCAAGCAGTTGGAAAAACGACTCAACGAACTCGAAAGCAAATCATGATCATGGACATCGAGCAGGTCATGCAGTACTTGCCGCACCGCTACCCATTCCTGCTGATCGACAAGGTCACCGAGCTCGAACTCGGCAAGTCCATCACCGCGGTCAAGAACGTCACCATCAACGAGCCGTTCTTCGCCGGTCACTTTCCCGGCGCGCCGGTGATGCCGGGTGTGCTGATCCTGGAAGCGATGGCGCAGGCGGCGGGGATTCTGTCGTTCAAGACCAAGAACTACACGCCGGAGCAGATCGGCATCATCTACTTCGCCGGCATCGACAACGCGCGCTTCAAGAAGCCGGTCAGGCCGGGCGATCAACTGGTGCTCAAGGCCGAGATCGTGCGCGAGATGCGCGGCATCTGGAAATACACCGGACGCGCCGAGGTCGACGGCGCGCTGGTCGCCGAAGCCGAACTGATGGCGACCCTGCGCGACAAGCCCTGACATGGCGAAGATTCATCCTACTGCCATCGTTGCGGCGGGGGCAAAGCTCGCTGGCGACGTCGAAATCGGCCCCTATACCCTCATCGGCGAACACGTCGAGATCGGCGCCGGCACCACGGTCGGCGCCCACGCCGTGATCACCGGCCACACCGCCATCGGCGCGCACAACCGCATCTTCCATTTCGTCTCGCTCGGCGAGGCGCCGCAGGACAAGAAATACGCCGGCGAGCCGACGCGGCTGGAAATCGGCGACCACAACGTGATCCGCGAGTTCTGCACCTTCAACACCGGCACCGTGCAGGACCGCGGCGTCACCACCATCGGCAGCCACAACTGGATCATGGCCTACGTCCACATCGCGCACGACTGCGTGGTCGGCGACCGCACCATCTTCGCCAACAACGCCTCGCTGGCGGGCCATGCCGAAGTCGGCGACTGGGCGATCCTCGGCGGCTTCACCGGGGTGCACCAGTTCTGCAAGATCGGCGCGCACGTGATGACCGGCATCTCGAGCGTGGTGTTCAAGGACATCCCGCCCTTCGTCATGGCGTCCGGCCAGCCCGCCGCGCCGCACGGCCTCAACAGCGAGGGCCTCAAGCGGCGCGGGTTTTCCGCCGAAGCGCTGGCCGCGCTCAAGCGCGCCTACAAGATTCTCTACCGCGAAGGCAACACGCTGGCCGAGGCGCAGGCCAGGCTCGCGCCCGAGGCGGCGAATCACGCCGAGGTGCGGCAGCTGCTCGACTTCCTCGCACGCGCCGAGCGCGGCATCATCCGGTGATCGATCTGGGCCTGGTCGCCGGCGAGGCCTCCGGCGACCTCCTGGGTGCGCATTTCATCCGCGCACTGAAACAGGCACACCCCGGTTTGCGCGCGGCAGGGATTGCCGGGCCCCGGCTGATCGAAGCCGGCGTCGAAGCGATCTATCCGAGCGACAAGCTGGCGGTCAACGGCTACGTCGAGGTGCTGCGCCACCTGCCCGAGCTCTTGTGGATCCGCTCGCGCATCACCCGCCATTTCCTGCGCGAGCGGCCGCGCGTCTTCGTCGGCATCGACGCGCCCGATTTCAACTTCACGCTGGAAGCCAAGCTCAAGGCGGCCGGCATTCCCACCGTGCACTTCGTCAGCCCGTCGATCTGGGCGTGGCGGCCCGAGCGCATCCACCGCATCAAACAGGCGGTGTCGCACATGCTGGTGGTGTTCCCGTTCGAGGCGCAGATCTATCGCGACGCCGGCATCCCGGTCAGCTACGTCGGCCATCCGCTGGCCGACGTGATCCCGCTGGAACCCGACACGGCGGCCGCGCGCGTGGCGCTGGGCCTGGTTTCCGGGCCGGTCGTCGCGCTGCTGCCGGGCAGCCGGCTCTCCGAAGTGACGCGCCACGCGCGGCTGATGCTTGACGCGGCGGTGCGCATTCGCCGACATCATGCGGACGCGCAGTTCGTGCTGCCCGCCGCGAGCGAGGCCGCCGCGCGGCAGATCCGGCAGGCGGCACAGGGTCTGGAACTCCCGCTGCACATCCTGGCGGGGCAATCCCACCCGGCCCTGGCGGCGTGCGACATCGCGCTGGTGGCCTCGGGTACCGCCACGCTCGAGGCCGCGCTGTTCAAGAAACCGATGGTGATCACCTATCGAGTGCCCGCGCTCACCGCGCGCCTGATGCGGAAAAAAGCGCTGCTGCCGTGGATCGGGCTGCCCAACATTCTGGCGCGCGATTTCGTGGTGCCGGAGCGGGTGCAGGAAGCCGCCACGCCGGAGAATCTGGCAAACGACGCACTGGCCTGGCTGGACGATGCGTCGCGCCAGCGCACCGCCCTCGAAACCTTCCGCGCGCTGCATCTCAGCCTGCGCCAGGACGCCGCCGCGCGCATCGCCGAGGCGCTCGAACCTTATCTGGCGGCGGGGGCATGACGCCGCGCCGGCCTGTCATCCTGCATGTCGGCCCGCTCGGGCTGTGCGGCGTCGACGAAGCCGGTCGCGGTCCGCTGGCGGGGCCGGTGACGGCGGCGGCGGTCATGCTCGACCCCGCGCGGCCGATCGACGGCCTGCGCGATTCCAAGAGGCTAACCGCCGCCGCGCGCGAACGCCTGGCCGACGCGATTCGCGAACGCGCCGCCGCCTGGTGCGTGGCCGAGGCCAGCGTCGCCGAAATCGACCGGATGAACATCCTGCATGCCACCATGCTGGCGATGCAGCGTGCCGTCGCCGGTTTGCAGATTCCGCCGGACGCGGTCTGGGTGGATGGCAACCGCTGCCCGGACTGGGCGTGGCGCTCGCAGGCGGTGGTCGAGGGCGACGACAGGGTGGCCGCGATCGCCGCGGCATCGATTCTGGCCAAGACCGCGCGCGACCGGTTCATGTGCCGCCTGCACGATGACTATCCGGCTTACGGGTTTGCCGATCACAAGGGCTACGGTACCGCCGCGCATCTGGCCGCGTTGAAGGCGCACGGCGCCTGTCCGCAGCACCGCAGGAGCTTCGCACCGGTTAAACTCCTCCTCGATCAAGCCACCCTGTTCTGAAAGGAAGCCCCATGACGCTGTCCCTGTTCCTGCATGTTTTGAGTGTCGTCGTCTGGGTCGGCGGCATGTTCTTCGCCTACATGGCGCTGCGTCCGGTCGCCGCCGGCGTGCTCGAACCGCCGCAGCGGCTGACGCTGTGGGCCGGCGTGTTCGGCAAGTTCTTCCCCTGGGTATGGGTGTCGGTGGCTCTGATCCTGGCGACCGGCCTGCACATGCTGGTGACGTTCGGTGGGGCCGCAGCGCCGCTTTACGCTTTGACCATGCTGGTGCTGGGGGTGGCGATGATGCTGATCTTTGCGCACGTGTTTTTCTCGCCCTACAAGAAACTCAAACGCGCGG
>JAMCVR010000079.1 GCA_023475455.1 Thermoplasmatota archaeon
GGGCCTGAAGACGGCCGTCACCTTCGTTTCGCAGGCGGCGCTGGAGAATCCCGACGTGGCCGCGCTGAACCTCGCCAAGCCCCTGGTGGCGGTGAAGAACACCCGCAAGCTGAGCAAGAAGGACATGCTGCACAACAGCGCCACGCCGGTCATCGACGTCGACCCCGAAACCTATGCCGTGCGCGCCGACGGCGAGCTGCTGGTGTGCGAGCCGGCCGCCGTGCTGCCGATGGCGCAACGTTATTTCTTATTCTGATCATGATCGTCATCGAACAACGCGCTCCCGTGGATCAACTGGCGACCGAACGCCTGGTGCTGCCCTTCGAGCTGCGCTGCAAGAGCCGGCTGCGCACCAAACTCGAAAGCGGCGAAGAAGCCGGCCTGTTTCTGGAGCGCGGCACCGTGCTGCGCGCCGGCGAGCGCCTGCTTGCCAACGACGGCCGCGTCGTCGAGGTGGCGGCGGCGCCCGAGGCGGTCATGGAGGTGCGCAGCGGCGACGCGCTGCTGCTGGCGCGTGCCGCCTATCACCTGGGCAACCGGCACGTGGCGGTGGAACTGAAGCCGGGGCTGGTGCGCTTTGCGCGCGACCATGTGCTGGGCGAAATGGTGCGCGGGCTGGGATTGACGGTCACCGAAAGCGAAGCCCCCTTCGATCCCGAGAGCGGCGCCTATGGCGGCCACGGCGGCCACGCCCATCCCCACGGCCACAGCGCCGACGGCGAAGGGCGCGGCCCGCGCATTCACGACATGATGCTGCGCGGCAGGAAATGAACCCGGCCCTGATCCGGCTGCTGCATTTGACCAGCCCGACCCTGCCGGTCGGCGCCTATTCCTATTCCCAGGGGCTGGAATGGGTCGTTGAAACCGGCGCGGTGAAGAACGAGACCGCGGCGCTGGACTGGATCGGCGACTGCCTCGAATCCGGCGTTGCGCGTTTCGAGGCGGTATACCTGGCGCACATGCTGGCCGCCTGGGCGCAGGACGACACTGCCCGGCTCGCGCAACTGGACGATGAATTCGTCGCCAGCCGTGAGAGCGCCGAACTGCGCGCCGAGACCCTGCAAATGGGACATTCCCTGACCCGCCTGCTGACCGATTTGGGGGAGGCCCCGGCAATGTCGCTTGCAGATTTCAGCCAGCCGAGCTTTCCGCTGGCCTGGAGTTGTGCGGCGGCGGCCTGGGACATTCCCGTCCAGGATGCCGTCGGAGGCTATCTGTGGGCCTGGTCAGAAAATCAGGTCATGGCCGCGGTGAAGGCCATCCCGCTCGGGCAAACCGCCGGTCAGCGCATGCTGCTGGCTCTGGGCCACGGCGGCCACGCCCATCCCCACGGCCACAGCGCCGACGGCGAAGGGCGCGGCCCGCGCATTCACGACATGATGCTGCGCGGCAGGAAATGAACCCGGCCCTGATCCGGCTGCTGCATTTGACCAGCCCGACCCTGCCGGTCGGCGCCTATTCCTATTCCCAGGGGCTGGAATGGGTCGTTGAAACCGGCGCGGTGAAGAACGAGACCGCGGCGCTGGACTGGATCGGCGACTGCCTCGAATCCGGCGTTGCGCGTTTCGAGGCGGTATACCTGGCGCACATGCTGGCCGCCTGGGCGCAGGACGACACTGCCCGGCTCGCGCAACTGGACGATGAATTCGTCGCCAGCCGTGAGAGCGCCGAACTGCGCGCCGAGACCCTGCAAATGGGACATTCCCTGACCCGCCTGCTGACCGATTTGGGGGAGGCCCCGGCAATGTCGCTTGCAGATTTCAGCCAGCCGAGCTTTCCGCTGGCCTGGAGTTGTGCGGCGGCGGCCTGGGACATTCCCGTCCAGGATGCCGTCGGAGGCTATCTGTGGGCCTGGTCAGAAAATCAGGTCATGGCCGCGGTGAAGGCCATCCCGCTCGGGCAAACCGCCGGTCAGCGCATGCTGCTGGCTCTGGGTCAGCGCATTCCGGCGCTGGCGGAAGCAGCTGTCGCGGCCAACCTCGAAACCACCTGCAATGTCCTGCCGGCCTTCGCCATTGCCTGCAGCTGTCACGAAACCCAATACACGAGACTGTTCAGATCATGACCCATCGCTCCCAGCCCCTGCGCGTCGGCATCGGCGGCCCCGTCGGGTCCGGCAAAACCGCGCTGACCCTGGCCCTGTGCAAGGCACTGCGCGATCGCTACAACATCGCCGTCGTCACCAACGACATCTACACGGAAGAGGACGCGCAGTTCCTGGTGCGCACGCGACGGGTGATTATTCGTCCTACAGCGAGTGGGTCGTTCACAACCTGAGCAGGATGGCGGCGCTCCAGCGTGTTGTCAAGGTCCGCCGCGACTGGATCTGCGCGTCGGCATCGGCGGCCCCGTCGGGTCCGGCAAAACCGCGCTGACCCTGGCCCTGTGCAAGGCACTGCGCGATCGCTACAACATCGCCGTCGTCACCAACGACATCTACACGGAAGAGGACGCGCAGTTCCTGGTGCGCAACGAGGCGCTCGCGCCCGAGCGCATCATCGGCGTGGAGACCGGCGGCTGCCCGCATACCGCGATTCGCGAGGACGCCAGCATCAACCTGGAAGCCGTAGACCGGCTCAATAAACGCTTCCCCGGTCTGGACGTGATCTTCGTCGAGAGCGGCGGCGACAATCTGGCAGCCACCTTCAGCCCCGAACTGTCCGACCTGACCGTCTATGTAATCGATGTGGCCGCCGGCGAGAAGATTCCGCGCAAGGGTGGCCCCGGCATCACCAAATCCGACCTGCTGGTCATCAACAAGATCGACCTGGCACCCATGGTCGGCGCTTCGCTCGAGGTGATGGACCGCGACGCCAAGAAGATGCGTGGCGAGCGGACGTTTGTCTTCTCGAACCTCAAAACCGGGCAAGGTCTGATGGACATCATCGCGTTCATCGAGCGTGAGGGCATGCTGAACTAGACGTGCCGTGCCTCCCAGATTGTTTCTGGAGCAGGAGCGAGGCACCTCAGACTGCAAAGTCTCCCAACGCACAGGCACATTGGCTCGGCAAAAGCCAATCCCAAGTCAATCGCATTTAATTCAGGGCGCGGATCGACTGCATCGGCGGCACGCGGGTGATGTGGCGCGTGGTGAGCCAGCCGCTCATGCCCACCAGCAGCGCGCCGGCCGTGGGCAGCGCAAGCCACAGCCAGGGATGCAGGCGCAGCGGCAGATCGAACAGGCGCTCGGCGATCAGCGCCATGGCGATTTCGGCGCAGGCGCTGGCGAGCAGGCCGGCCAGCACGCCGAGCGCGATGAACTCGCTCCACAGTCCCTTCGCCAGATAGGCGCGCTGGGCGCCCAGGGTGCGCAGCAGCACGGCTTCCTGCTGGCGCGCGTCGAGGCTGGCCAGGAGCGTGGCGACGACGACGGCCATGCCGGCGGCAAGCAGAAATCCCAGCAGCAGCTGGATCGCGCCGATGATCTGCGCGAAGACCGCTTCGATGTTGGCGATGAGCTTGTCGAGCGCGAGCACGGTGATGCCGGGGAAGGTCTTGACGAAGCCGGGCAGCACGCCGGTGGCGCCCGGCGGCACGTAGACGCTGGCGATTGAACTTGCAGGCAAATTGTCGAGCTGGCCGGGGGCGAAGATGACGAAGAAGTTGGGCTGCATCGAATCCCACTTCACGCTGCGGATGCTGGTGATGCGAGCGGCAAGCGTCTGGTCGCCGACCTGGAAGCCGAGGGTGTCGCCGAGGGCGAGGTTCAGCCGTTCGGCCATGCCGGATTCGACCGAGATTTCTGCGGAAGGGTCGCTGCGCAGCAGCGGGGTACCCGCCGGCGTGCCCTTTACGGGTGCGGGGCCACGGTGCTCGCCATGCCAGGTTCCGGCCAGCACGGCGTTGTTGGCGGGCAGGGTGGCGGTCCAGGTGAGGTTGAGCTCGCGCCGCAGGGTGTTGCTGTCGCGCGCTTCCGGCGGCAGCGTTTCGGCAATGGGGCGGTCGTTCTTGCTGACCAGGCGGCCACGCACCATGGGATACAGCGTGGAAGCCTTGAGGCGATGCTGCGACAAGTAGGCGGCCACCGCGTCCTGCTGGTACGGCGCGATGTTCACCAGAAAATGGTTGGGCGCCTGCGGCGGCAGCTGCTGGCGCCAGCCGGCGATAAGGTCGCTGCGCACCAGCGCCAGCAGGGCCACCAGAAACAGCGCCAGGGTGAAGGCGCCGAGCTGCAGGGTGCTGTCGAAGCGGTGGCGCAGCAGTTGCGCGAGGCCGAAGCGCAGCGGGCCGTGGGCCATGCGCTGGACGCTGCGGCCCGCCAGCAGCGCGAGCCGGGCCAGTAACATCAGCACGCCGATCAGCGCGGCCAGCGCGCCGACGAAGAGGCCGGCCAGCCTGGTGTCGCCCGCGTACCAGGCGATCAGGATTAGCAGGGCCGAGCCGCTGACGGCCGCGCTGACCCAGGCGGCCAGGGGCAGCGGCGGCAGGTCGCGCCGCAGGACCCTGAGCGGCGGTACGCGGATCAGGCGCATCAGCGCGGGCAGGCTGGCGCCCGCCAGCGCGAGCAGGCCGCTGGCGACGGCGACACCGACCGGCGCCGGCCCGAGTAAAGGCAGGCGGGTGACGGCGTCGGGCAGGATCAGGCCCGCCAGCGCCTGCTGCACGAAAGCGGCGAAGGCCACCCCGAGCAGGCTGCCGAGCAGGCCCAGCGTCAGCAACTGGACGGCGTAGAGCACGCGCAACTGCGCGGTGGTGGCGCCGAAGCAGCGCAGCAGCGCCGCCTGGTCGTAATGCCGCAGCGCGTGGCGGTGGGCGGCGATGGCGATGGCGGCCACCGACAGCAGGAGGCTGATGAGGGCGGTGAGCTGGATGTAGCGGTCGGCGTTGGCAAACGCACCACGCAGGGTTTCGACGCCTTCGTGCGAGCCGATGAGGCGCTGGGTGCTGTCGAGGCGGGGTTTCAGCGCGGCGCTGAACGCCGCGAGCTGATCGGGCGCGCCGGCAAACTGGTACAGGTAGGTCAGGCGGCTGCCGGGCTGCAGCACGCGGGTGCGACCGACTTCGTCGGCGCGCAGGAACACGCGCGGGGCGAGGCCGAACACGCCGCCGAGCTGGCCCGGTTCTTCGGCCACCAAGCCGGCGATGCGGAACGCGGCTTCGCCGATCAGCACCGCATCGCCGACCTGGGCGTTCAACAGCGTCAGCAATTCCTGATCGGCATACACCGCGCCGGGCGGCGGC
>JAMCVR010000141.1 GCA_023475455.1 Thermoplasmatota archaeon
GGGCGGTCTGCGCCTGATGGATAAGCCGGCGCTGTCTGAAATGCAGGTGACGCTGCTGTCCGGCGAATCGACCAACCTCGCTGCGCTGGCCGACGGCAAGCCCATGGTCGTCAACCTGTGGGCGAGCGCCGAACAGCGCCATCGCCAGCACCAGCATCAGCGTGGCGACCGGTCGCTCGATGAACAGCCGCGACGGATTCATCGGCGGGCGCTTTCGAGCTTGACCTTGCCGCCCGCCTTGAGCCGCTGCGGAATCTCGATCAGCACCGGCTCGCCGGCGCGCAGCTCGCCTTCCACCATCCGCTCGCCATCCAGGCTGCGGACCTGTTTCAC
This sequence comes from Thermoplasmatota archaeon, assembly GCA_023475455.1. Next base: position 334 of record JAMCVR010000141.1, read on the forward strand.
CGGCTGCACCACCGCGCGGCCGCCGCGCACCACGTAGACGTAGGTGCCTTGCTGTGCGTGCTGCAGCGCCGCCTCGGGCACCACCCTGGCGTTCGGCTCGACGCCCAGCAGCAGGCGCACCCGCACGCCCTGCCCCGACAGCAGGGCAGGCGGCGTGTCCTTCAGCCGCACCTTGATCGGCACCGCGCCGGTGGCGGCGTCGATCTGCGAATCGACGAAAACCAGTTCGCCACGCGCCTGAACCGCGCGATCCACATCGTTGAAAACCTCGGCCGTCACCCTGCCCTGCGCGCGCGCCGCCGCAAGTTCCGGCCAGTCCTGCTGGGCCACGCTGGCGCGCACGTCGAGCGCGCCGGGGGCGAGGATCGTGGTGAGCGGCTCGCCGCCGGCCTGCGCCAGGCTGCCCGGCCGCACCGCGATACGGCCGACGCGCCCGGCGATCGGCGCACGAACCTGCGCGTACCCCACGTCCAGGCGAGCCGCCTCCAGCTCCGCGCGTGCGGTGCCGGCGCGCGCGCGCGCGGCCTCCAGCGCCACCTGCGCGTCGTCGAATTCCTGCCGGCTGATATAGCCCGACTGCATCAGCGGGCTCAGGCGCTCCCGTTTCTTCTCCGCCTCGGCGGCCTCGGCGCGTGCGCCGGTCAGGGTGGCCCGGCTCTGCGCGATGCGCGCCTGCGCCGGGCGCGCATCCAGGCTGAAGAGAAGCTGCCCGGCGCGCACGGCATCGCCTTCCTGTACGTGCTGCCGCAGCACCGTGCCGCCCGCCTGGGCGACGATGGCGACCTGCTGCGCCGCTTCCAGCGTGCCGGGCAGGTCGATCACGCGCGGAAAATCGCGCACTGCCACCGGCACGGTTTTCACGCTCAGGGCACGGTCTCCGCCGCTCTTCCTGGCGTCGCCTGCCTGCTGGTTCTGAATGCGGTACGCCACGCCGGCGACCAGCGCCAGCACGATGACGAATAAAAGAATGCGCAGTTTCATGGCGGGTTCGCAGAAAAGACGATGGGCAAACGGCCCAGCGCGTGATTCAAACGGGAAAACGCCGCCAGCCAGCCGCTGTCGGCCTGCGCCTGCGCCTGCCGCGCGCGCGCCAGATCGGCCTGCGCGGTCAGGAGTTCGAGCAGGCTGCCGACGCCGGCGGCATAGCGCGCCTCGGCCGCGCGCGCCGATTCGCTGGCGCTGTCGAACTGCACGACCACGCCTTCGCGCTGCGCCTGCGCGTGACGCACGTCGTGATAGGCCTCGGCCACCGCCAGGGCCACCTGGCTGCGCTGACCGTCGGCCTCGGCCTGCAGGCGCTCGGCATCGCGCTCGGCGGCGCGCGCCTGCGCCGCCAGCCGACCGCCGTCGAACAGCGGCACCGACAGGTTCACGCCGACGCTGTACGAGGTGGACGGCGTCCGCTCGTCCTCCAGAAAAAAGGTGCGCCCGGCGTTGGCGACCAGCGACAGGCTGGGCCAGCGCGCGGCGCGCGCGCGTTCGGCCTCAAAGCGGGCGCTCGCCGCCGCGGCCTGCAGCGCGCGCAGGTCGGGGCGCTGGCGCTCGGCTTCGGCGAGCAGATCAGCCAGCAGGAGGGCGGCGTCCAGCGGAGCGGGCGGCGCGGCCTCCCAGTCGAGCACCAAGGCGCGGGACTGCCCGATCGCGGCCGCCTGTTTCAGCGCGGCCTCGGCTTTCGCCAGATCGCGCTCGGCGGTCCGGCGCGCAAGCGCCGCTTCGCTCAAGGCCGCGCGCGCGCGCAACTGATCGGCGCGCGCAGCCAGCCCGCCGCGCAGCCGCACCTCGACCGCATCGAGACCGGCGCGCAAGGCGGTCTCCTGCTGCACCTGCGCAGCCACCTGCGCGCGCGCGGCGAGCACGGCGTAATAGGCAGTCTCGACCTCGGCGATCGTGTCCTGCAGGGTGCGGTTGCTGTTCAGCAGACTGGCGATGAGTTGATAGCGCCGGGCGTCGATGCTGGCTACGCGCGCGCCAAAGTCGGCCAGCACATAGGCGAGGCTCAGACCGGGACCATAGCGGTGCAGCGTGGGAACGGCCGCGCCGAAACTCGACAGCGCGCGGCTGCGGGTGAAATTGAATTGCCCGGTGAGGGTGGGCCAGTTGGCGGCGGCGGCGGCATCCAGCCGCGCGGCTTCGGCCTGGATGCCGAGCCAGGCGGCGCGCGATTCGGGGCGTTCGCGCAGGGCGTGTTCGGTGAGCGCGGCCAGGCTGTCGAAACGAACGGTGCCGGTTCGCTCAGCCGGCGACTGCGGCTGTTCGGGCAGCGCATCGAGCTGCAGCCAGAAAGCCCCAGGCCGCTCAGGCAGATCGAGCGCGGCGCTGTGGCCCCACCAGGACCACAGCGCAAACGAAACACACAACAAGAAGTAATGCGGGACGGGTTTCAAAGTGGGTCGATTCTAAACGAGTCTCAAACCTGGTTGCGAAAGGGCCGGCGCCGCTCCGGGCATAAAGGCCTGCGAGCATGCCCGGATACGGCCAGATCATCCATGTGAGCTGGAAGGACCAGTTTTATTTGGCGAGCTGAAATATGCATGACACGTCGGCCCGATAGGCTGGTTTCGGTACTGGATCGTTTGATGACCATACTTGGGTTTTCATCCTCGATGATGGTGTCGCATTTGAGAAAAGCCATCTCGTTCAAGTTTCATCGTGCCATCAAAAAGAATGTCAGTACCCCATTCACTCACGATTAAGGAAACTTCACCATGATGCTCAAGAAACTCTCGCTCGCAATCGGCTTGGTTCTGGCCGGTTCGTCGGCCTTCGCCGCCGGCATGTCCTTCGATCACTTCACGCCCATGACCGGCGACGTCGGCGCCGGCACCCTGCCCGAGGCCGCGCCCTACAAGCTGTCCTCGCCGCACTTCAGCCAGATGACCATCGTTGCGCGCGACGTCACCCAGGCCACCCGCTTCGACAGCGGCAACTACGACATGCACACCGCTAACGAGACCGGCCCCGAAGCCGGCCGTTACCTGTTCACCGTATTCGAAACCGGCCAGGCCGGCATCCAGCGCACCGACCTGCGCACCATGCTCACCACCACCATCTGGTCCAGCCCGGCGCCCGCCCCCGCGCTGAATGGCCACGTGGCCTTCGATGCATCGCGCTGGACCCCTTGGGGCAGCTTCCTCACCGCCGAGGAACGGTGGAGCGACCCGGCCGGCCCAGCCAGCCCCTACGGCCGCCTGTTTGAAGTGACCAATCCGCTGGCCGACCCGGCCGACATCAACATCGTTCACCGCGACATTCTGCCGCGCGTGGCGCACGAAGGCCTGGCGTTCGACGGCGAGAACAACCTGTATTTCATCGACGAGCGCAATGACAGCCATATCTTCAAGTTCACGTCCATGAGCCCGAACGCGACCAATGGCGACGAATTCTTCGCCAAAGGCCAGACCTTCGTGCTGCGCGTGGGCGACGGCACGGTTGAAGAGGCCACCGGTGCCGCCACCTGGGTTCCGCTGACCGACGTTAACGGTGTCGCCCTGCCGGGCGCCGTCGTCGTCACCGACCCCAACGGCCTGACCGCGATCGACGGCCGCGCCACGCCGAACCTGCCCGAGTTCCTCGGCACCAACTTCGACCGCCCCGAAGATCTGGAAATCAAGACGCTGAAGAACGGCAAGCAGTTGCTGTTCGTGGCGACCACCACCAACCACAAGGTGTTCTCCATCGATCTGTCCAGCAACACCGTCAAGCTGTTCGCCAGCCGCGATACGAAGGACATGGCCACCGGCCTGCCCGTTGGCGAGATCTTCAAGAGCCCGGACAACCTGGCGATCGACGCCAAGGGCAACATCTACATCGTGGAAGACCAGCCGGGCGGCGTGGAAGACATCTGGTTCGCCAAGGACGAGAACAACGACGGCGTGGCCGAAGCCGTCGGCAAGTGGGCCAGCCTGTCGACCGTCGGCGCGGAAAGCACGGGATTGTATTTCGACAAGTTCAAGCCCAACGTCGCCTACGTCAACGTGCAGCACCCCACCAGCAAGGTCGATCGCACCATCATGATCACCGCGCCGTGCCCGAACGAAGACGAAGACGAAGACGAAGGCGAAGGCGAAGAATAAACATGGCCATCGCTACGGCCAGTACCAGGACTGAATGAGCCGATTCTGATCCGAGCGTTCAGCTTGCCGGCGGCAGCTCGACGGCAAATGGACAAAGCCCCGCAGGTGCAAGCCTGCGGGGCTTTTTTTGGTCTGCGGAATCTTGTGGGACCGTGCCCGCGACACCGGCTCGAAAAGCCGGCCGTCCAGAATCCAGAATGACATTCAACGATCGGCATTCAGGTTTGCTTCTTCAGTGCGCTCAGACAGGCAGAAAAAGATAGCCGCAGCTTTTAGCGTTTCGCTCTCGGCAAGGTCAATTTCGCCTCCAGCCCGCCCGTGGGGCGCTGCGCCAGCACCAGGGATCCCCCGCAGCGCTCGGTGATGGCCACCACGATGGCGAGCCCCAGTCCGCTGCCCCGGCCCGTGTCGCGCCGCCAGAAGCGTTGCGTGACCCGCGTCAGCTCGTCGGCGCCGAGACCCGGTCCGCTGTCGCACACGCGGAAACAGACGACGTCTGGCGCGGACTGGATTTCCAGCCTGACGCTGTGATGTGCCGGAGAATGACGCAGCGCGTTGTCGAGCAGGTTGCGCAGCGCGGTGACGGCCAGCGCCTGCGGCAGCGCCAGTTCGGCTGGGGGACGGTCGCTGTCGAGCACGATGCGCCCGGGCGTATCGGGCGCCGCATCGCGCATCGCCAGGCGGGCGACGTCATCGGCAACCGTGCGCTGCGTCTCGTCCCATGAAAAGGGCCCTTCCACCTGCGCCAGCGTCAGCAGTTGCTGCAAGGTGT
>JAMCVR010000227.1 GCA_023475455.1 Thermoplasmatota archaeon
TAGCGAGCAGCGTCGTGGCGAAACCGGCTGTCGCCTGGGTGCCGCCGAGGGTAATGCCAGCCGATGACTGCAGAGTGAGTTGCCCGCGGTATGTTTCGGCGCCTGCTGCCAGAGAAAAGTTGGCGCCGCTCGCCGTGTTGGTTGTAAATGCCGTGTCCACGACTTCAGTGGCTGCGCCTCCGGTAACCGCGAAGCTTTCGCTGATTACGATATTGCGCCCGTCGGCTGCCTGGAGTTGAAGCTCGCCAGCCGTGGTTTTCGATGCCACCACCCCCGTAGTCGACTGGAACGAATTGATGTTCTGAACGGCGGCATCAATACTCACATCGCCGGTTGCGGTGATCACAGCCTGCCCATTGATGCTCAATGTGTAGTTCAGAGTGCCTGTAGTGTTCGTATTGAGGAAATCGCTCACGCCGGCAGCGCCCGTCGCCGACGCCGCAAAGGTTTTCGTGTTGTCGGCGGAGGCGGTGACGCCGGCAATGCCAGATGCGTTGATCGCCGCCGCTTTTGCGAACGCGCTGGTCGCATCCTGGTAGGTAGGTGCAGCGGTACCGACGTAATCGGCTGAGTTGTTAATGTTGGTACCGTTCAGACTGAAGTTCGAACCGTTGAAGGCGGTGTCCGATACGCCGCCATACGTATTGGCACCCGTGTTGAAAGTGGTGGTGCCGTTGGTGGCGGCACCTACCGCAGCCACCGCCACAGCCGTGGTGCCGGCCTGATTGACGTAGGAACCGATATCCGCAGTCTTCATGCTGGTATTAAGGCCGACAGAGATCGTTTCGCCGACGTTGGCGCCGACCTGGAAAGCGGCGTTGCCGAAGCTGCCGTCAAGGATCTTGCGGCCGTTGAACGAGGTCTGCGAGGCGATGCGCTCGATTTCAGCGATACGCTGCTGCACTTCGAGGTCAAGCGCGGCGCGGTCGGAGGCGCTGTTGGTGGCGTTGGCCGACTGCACGGCCAGCTCGCGGACGCGCTGCAGGTTCTGGGTCAGCTCGCCGAGCGCGCCTTCGCCGGTCTGCGCCAGCGAAATGCCGTCGTTGGCGTTGCGCACTGCCTGGTTCAGGCCGCGGATCTGGGTGGTGAAGCGCTCGGAAATCGCGAGGCCGGCGGCGTCGTCTTTCGCGCTGTTGATGCGCAGGCCGGACGACAGGCGCTGCAGCGAGGTCTGCAAACTGTTTTGCGAGGTGGTCAGGTTGCGCTGCGCGTTGATCGACGCGACGTTGGTGTTGATCACTGCTGCCATGATGTTTCTCCTTGTGTGGGTCGAGGGTCCCGGCTTGATTCCCCTTAGGGCTCTGGTGCCGTCAACTTCGGTTTGCCCGCTGGGGCTACATGAACCGCCGTTGTGTGAGGAATCGTCGGGGGTCGGAGAAAGTTAAGGGCATGATTTAAAAAGTTGCAGGGGGCCTTCAGGATCGATAAAACGGGTCGATAGGGGGTGCCGGCCCCGGCCGGAAAGGCACTCGCGGGCGCGTCCGCAGCCCGGCGCGCCCGCTGCATCGCTACTTATATACATAGCATTCATGCCGGCAGGCTGCCCGCTGCGGCGGCCTGCGCCGTCGCGGCCTTCACCACGCGGTTCTTGCCCTGCTGCTTGGCCTGGTACATGGCGGCGTCGGCCCGGTCGATCAGGGTTTCCTGGGGTTCGCCGGTCGCGCGCTCGGCCACGCCGGCGCTGAAAGTGATCAGGATCTTCTCGTTGTCGGTGAGGAAATATTCCTTGGTCAGGCGGCGCTGCAGGCGGGCGACGATCCGGGCGGCCTCGTCGAGCGGGGTGTTGGGCATGATGATGAGGAATTCCTCGCCGCCCAGGCGCGCGATGTGGTCGGTGAGGCGCAACTGCGCCTTGGCGACCTTGACCAGGTGGACGAGCGCATCGTCGCCGGTCTGGTGGCCGCGCAGGTCGTTCAGGGCCTTGAAGTTGTCGATGTCGAGCACGGCGACGCAGAAAGGTGCGTCGTAGCGGTCGGCGCGCGCGGCCTCGCGGGCGAATTCCTCGTCTAGCCCGCGGCGGTTGAGGCTGCGGGTGAGGGGGTCTTCGCGCACCAGGGCGCTCATCTGCGCCAGCTCGGTTTCCAGTTGCTGGATGCGCGCCTCGGCCTGCAAGGCGGTGTCGCGCTGTTCCACCAGTTGCTTCTGGGCGCGGTGGCTCTCGGACTGGGCGGCGTAGGTGTCGGCCATCAGCGCCTTGAAAATGCGGTTGAGCTCGATCACGTCCTCGGTCTGGCGGATCAGTTCGACGTGGTCGGACACCTTTTTCTGGTACTCGTCGCCGACGGCCACCGCGATGCCCATGCTGTCGACGAAGGCGGTCATGCTCGCCTTGAGCGTGGCAGTGGCCTCCTTGAGGCTGTGCTTCACCAGACTTTGCTTGTAGATCACCTCTTTCAGGCGTTTTTCGGCCTCCTGCAGGCCGACCACGCGCAGCGGGCCGGCCAGCAATTCCTGCACCATCTCGATCTGGCCGCGCAGCCAGGTGTCGTCGTCGAGCAGTTCGCCGATGTTTTCCACCACCAGCAGCAGCACGCGCTTGAGAATGTCCTGCATGTCGCGGGCATCCGACGATTGCAGCTCGATGCTGACCCAGAGCGATTTCAGCGCAGCCGCGGCCTCGCGCAACTGGGCCGGGGTGAGAGCGGTGCGCAGGGATGCGGCGAGCTTGAGCGTTTTTTCCGCCAGGCGGGGGTCGTTGCCGAGCTGGGAGGCGACGCCGAATTCCAGCGTCTTGGCGAGCAGGTCGCGCAGCAGGGCTGCGTCGCCGTCGCCGGGTTCGTCGACCAGCGAAGTCGCAGGCCGCGCCGGCGGCTGCTTCAATTGCGGGGCGATTTCGGCGAGCAGGTAGCTGCATTGCCGCCAGTCCCCCTTGTCCACCGCCTTGCCAAGGCTTGCGAGCCGGGCCGACAGCCCGGGGTGCTGGGCTGATAGGTCCTTGACCAGCCCGGCCAGCACGCCCGCCGCGCTGGGGCCGGCAGCCTTGCCGACAATTTCGTCGTACAGCGTCTGATAGTTGTCCGGCGTCGGCGCGATGCGCCGCATGGCGAGCCGACGCAGGGCTTCGCGTGCGACTTCGGTCGGATTGGCGATGTTCAGCTTGTTGTCGGTGGGTTCTGCCATGGGGCGGAAAAGCCGGGGATTCGGGATAGCAGCATGGTAAGCCCGCCGGAGGGGAGGGGGAAGACCGGATTAAGGCGGGGAAATCCCGGCAATTCCGGGATGAAGTTCAGGGTTCAGGGGTCGGGATTCAGGGGATGAGCGGCCACAGGCCGCGATATCTTCCCTGACCCCTGACCCCTAATCCAGCAAGCCCTGCTTGATCGCGTAATGCGTCAGCTCGGCGTTGTTCTTCATGCCCATCTTCTTCAAGAGCCGGGCGCGGTACATGCTGATGGTCTTGACCGAGAGCGCGAGCTTGTCGGCGATGGCCGACACCGGCAGGCCGGAGGCGATCATGCACAGGGTCTGGTACTCGCGGTTGGACAGGGTCTCGTGCGGGGCGACGTCGCGTTCGCCGCTGACCTGGCTGGCGAGTTCCTGCGCGACTTCGGCGCTGATGTATTTCTTGCCTGCGGCGACCATGCGGATGGCGTCGATGAGCTGGGCGGGCGCGCTCTGCTTGTTGAGGTAGCCGGCGGCGCCGGTCTTGAGGGCGCGCACGGCGTACTGGGTCTCGCGGTGCATGGAGAGCATGAGCACCGGCAGGTCCGGGTATTCCTTCTTCATCAGTTCCAGCGTTTCCAGGCCGCTGCGGTCGGGCATGGAAATGTCCATCAGCACCATGTCGTAGGGTTGCTGGCGGACGGTGCGCAGGGCCGCGCTGGAGCAATCGGCTTCGCCGGCGACTTCGATGTCGTCGACTTCGGCGAGGATCTGCTTCAGGCCTTCGCGCACGATGGCGTGGTCGTCGACGATGAGAATGCGGTGGGGGCGGGCGGGCACGGGCGTTCCAGAACAACGAATGGCGGAAATTATGCCGCTATTTGCGCGCGCGCGGCAGCGGGATGCGCAGGCTGACGCGGGTGCCGCGGCGCCCGGCGGGCGCGACGCCGAGCTCGCCGCCGAGCGCGGTGGCGCGCTCGATCATGCCCAGCACGCCGAAGCCGTCGCGGCCGTTCTTCTCCGCGCCGGGGCGGATGCCGCGGCCGTTGTCGGTAATGGTGACCTTGAGCGCGGTGCGGGTGACCGTCATCGCCACCTTCACGCGAGTGGCCTGGGCGTGCTTGGCGACGTTGGTCAACGCTTCCTGGACGATGCGGAACACCGCGATGTCGGCGTCCTGCGCGAGCGTCACCGGCTGTGCGGGCGGGCTGAACTCGCAGGCGATGTCGGTGTAGGACTGGAAGCGCTTGAGCATCCACTCGATCGCCGAGACGATGCCGAAATCGAGCGCGGGCGGCCGGAGGCTGGTGGCGATGCGGTGGGTCGCCTCGATGGTCTGGTCGACGACGTTGTCGAGGTAGGCGGTGCGCCTGGCGAGTTCGGGCGCGTCGGCGGGCAGATGGCGCGTCAGCCACGACAGGCCGATCTTGATCGCGGTGAGGTTGCCGCCGAGGTCGTCGTGCACTTCGCGCGCCAGGTGCAGGCGTTCGCGTTCGCGCACCGTTTCCACGTGCGCGGCGAGCGCCGAGAGCTGGGCGCGCGACTGGCGGATTTCCGCTTCGGCCTGCTTGCTGTGGGTGACGTTGAGCATGATGCCGTCCCAGATCGGACCGTCGGGCGTGTCGCGGCGGCTCACGCGCAGGTTGACCCATTTCACGTCCTTCCAGGCTTCCATGCGGAGGCGGCCGACCCAGTTGAAGGTGAGGTGGACGCCGCCGGCCTCGGCCAGGCGCGCTTGGTAGTCGACCTTGTCCTCGTCGAGGATGAGCTTGAAGAACAGCGCGGGGTCGGCGCGCAGGGCGGCCGGCTTGATGCCGAGCAGCTGCGCCGACTGCGCGCTCACGTAGCGCAGCACCGTTTCGCCGCCGGGTCCGCGCTGCACCTGGTAGGCCATGCCGGGAATGTGGGCGACGATGGCGCGCAGATCCGAGGCGGAATGCGCCAGCGCCTGCCGGCTCGCCTCGCGCTGGCTGGCATCGGTGGCGATCCAGATGACGAC
>JAMCVR010000181.1 GCA_023475455.1 Thermoplasmatota archaeon
CCACGCTTCCTCCCCACACCCGGTCGCCCTCATGCAGTTGCGCTTCGCTTCGTTCGTCGTGATCAACTTACGGTGGGACTTCCACCCACAAGAGTGCGCCCGTGCCGGGCGCACATGAAAAAGGCTTTCATGCCTTCGGGCGCGAGGTCGCCGCCGGTCACGATCATGTCGACGAAGCTGGCATTGGCCGGGTCGGTAATGTCATAGACCGCGACCGCACCCTTGGTCGTGCGCTCCAGGCCGATGAAGGCAAACATGCGGCCGCCGATTTCCATCAGTTCCACCCCTTCGGGTTCGACGCCCTTGTCGTCGCTGCGGCCGTCGTCGTAGATGCCGCGTGCGATCGCTTCGGCGTCGAGCCGGTTGCCGCTGTCGAACACCAGATTGCCGTCGGCATCGCGGATCGAGAACGAGCGGCCGCCGAAGGTGTAGAGATCCGTTCCGGACGTCGAATCGGCCGTGGAAATGTTCAGCTGCGACAGTTCTCCGGGATAGCCGGTCAGGCCGGAATCCTTGACCCGCGCCTTGTCGCCGTCATCTTCGCGCGTGTCGCCCTCGTTGGCCATCACCAGATACGTCTGGCCGCCCACTTCATAGGCGGCCACGGCGTCGGGCTGGTAGAAACCCTTGACGTCCGCCGCCCGCAGTTCGATCTTGCCGTCCTTGTGGCTGGGATCGATTTCGTTGCCCGGCAGCGAGAAATCCTTGGCGCCGAGGCCGATCACGCTGGTGAACTGCTGCGAGCCAAGATCGAGCACCCCCATTGCGTTGGCCTCCTGCAGCGTGACGAAGGCCTTGGTGCCGGCTGCATTCACGGCGATGTAATCGGACCGGCATGCTGGCGCTGCGGCGGAAAGGTGTTCCCGCCCTACGTCCCAGCCGTGGCCGTCCGCCTATTCTCCATGCCCGATCACCTCCGCCGAAATGAAGGTGGGCTTGAACGCATTTTTCAGTTCTTCCGCCGCACGCACGGCCTCGGCCAGGTTCTGCGACAGCGAGGCGGTCGCCGACGTGGCCTCGCTGCCCACGTTGCCGGCGCTGGTTGCCGCCGCGGCCGCCGCGCCGTCGTTGGAAATCGGCACACCGCTGGAAATGCCGCCCACCTGGATGTTGTCCGCCCCCACCACCCGGTCGGCGCCAATGGTCAGGTTGCCGCCGGCGCGGATGCCGGCATCGCCCGCGTTCACCTCGCCGGTGGGCGCGATCAGGACGACATCGCTGCCGGCATCCAGCGCCCCGATACCGCTGCCGGAGATAGACTGGCTGACGTCGAGCACGAAGTTGCCCTTACTGTCGATGCGCAGTTGCGGCGGCGGCGTGGCGCTGGCGGTCTTGGCGCCCTTACCGGCGTCGATGTTGCCCTCGGCCGACCAGATCAGAATGTCGCCCCCGGAGATGGTGAACACACGGCTGCTGTTGACCTGGAAATCGTCCCGCGTATAGGCCTGGATGTCGCCGCCCTGCACGGTCATGATGCCCAGATTGGCGGCACCCCGAACGAAACCGGTGACGCTGGCGAGACCGGCGTTGACGCCGCCACCCGGTGTCAGCATCTGGATGTCGCCGCCCTGCTCGGTCTTCATCTGGCTGAAGAACAGGCTGATGTCGCCCTGATAGGTCAAGGGCGCTTCGGCCGTTCCGGTCGGGAACAAGCCTGCGATGGCGGCCTCGCCTCGGCTGTAGTCCTTGTCCGCCTTACTTTCTTCGGCGGACGCAAGCAGTTCCGCAAAAAAATCATCCACGACCCGCACATCCTTGAGAGCCGCATTGACCGGTAAGGCGTTGCCGTCCGCGTCGTGCACCGCCGCCCCCGCTATGGCCAGCAGATCGGCGCCGCCTTCCGGCAGATAGGGGTTGGCCAGATTGCCGCGCGTTCACCTCGCCGGTGGGCGCGATCAGGACGACATCGCTGCCGGCATCCAGCGCCCCGATACCGCTGCCGGAGATAGACTGGCTGACGTCGAGCACGAAGTTGCCCTTACTGTCGATGCGCAGTTGCGGCGGCGGCGTGGCGCTGGCGGTCTTGGCGCCCTTACCGGCGTCGATGTTGCCCTCGGCCGACCAGATCAGAATGTCGCCCCCGGAGATGGTGAACACACGGCTGCTGTTGACCTGGAAATCGTCCCGCGTATAGGCCTGGATGTCGCCGCCCTGCACGGTCATGATGCCCAGATTGGCGGCACCCCGAACGAAACCGGTGACGCTGGCGAGACCGGCGTTGACGCCGCCACCCGGTGTCAGCATCTGGATGTCGCCGCCCTGCTCGGTCTTCATCTGGCTGAAGAACAGGCTGATGTCGCCCTGATAGGTCAAGGGCGCTTCGGCCGTTCCGGTCGGGAACAAGCCTGCGATGGCGGCCTCGCCTCGGCTGTAGTCCTTGTCCGCCTTACTTTCTTCGGCGGACGCAAGCAGTTCCGCAAAAAAATCATCCACGACCCGCACATCCTTGAGAGCCGCATTGACCGGTAAGGCGTTGCCGTCCGCGTCGTGCACCGCCGCCCCCGCTATGGCCAGCAGATCGGCGCCGCCTTCCGGCAGATAGGGGTTGGCCAGATTGCCGCGCGTCACGACACCAAGCGACGCGCCCAGATCGATATCGCGACCGGCGATCAACTCCACCCGGCCCGGGCCGCCGATAAAAATCCTCGGCAAACCCTCAGGAGAAAGTTCTCCCGAGGAACTTTCTCCTGAACTAATTGCGATCGCGCCGGAAACGGGATCGCGCTCGGTGGCAAATACGATATCGCGGCCGGCGATGAAACGCGTGGTGTCGTCATTGCGCAGGTTCTGCCCTACCACGGTCGTATCCAGAATATCCCGCCCGGCCTGGAACACTCCCGACTTGGCCAAATCCGCGAAGACAGCCGTGCCGGACTGGCCGACAATATCGCCGCTGCGCGCCACGATGTAAACGGGCTGCGTGTCGGTCTGGTGGATAGGCGTCGGACTGTGCCTGTCACTTTCCTTGAACGGCAGGATCACCAGCGGCGTCACCGACGAAGAAGGTTTAACGGGGTTCGCCAGAACCGGCAACCCGGCAAGCGCGCTGTCGGACAGCACCACCGGCAGAGTTCCGCCGCGCTTTTCGATGGAACCGCCCGCGAGCAGCCGCAGATCGCCGACCGACGAAGCCATCAAGGTAAATCCCTCGTTTATAGCGACATCGCCCAGCAGGGCAACCGCTTCCAGGATGCCCGGGTAGAGCCGCATCCCGTCCTTGAAGTTGTCGTTGAGCCCGTAGGCACCGCTCAATCCCGTAAGTTCCGACAAATCGTTTTTCAGCACGGCGTCTCCCGCCACCGACAACAGACGTACCGCGCTGTCGTCGCCATAGGTGACGAAATAGGACTCGCGGTTGCTGCCGCCCGCGCCGGCCTTGTTGCCGCTGGATTGCTGCACCAGCCCGGGGTTGATCACCGACTCCAGGTTAAGCCCGCGCCGTGCCGACAAACTGGTGCTGGCATCGCCCAGCGCCAGCACGGTTCCGACAGTCTGGTTCGTCCGCGCCACGCCAGTGGCGACTGCCCCGCCGGCATCGATTCGGCCAGCGCCTCGGTCGACAAAGAACAGTCCACCCTCGATATCCCCGCCCGCGCGTACACTCAAATCGCCGCCGCCCTGGATCACTTGCAAACTTGTGTCCACCGCCTGGTTCACGGTAGCCGGCTGGCGCGCATTGGTCACCGTGGCCGCCAGCAGGTTGGCAACCCGACCGGCCGCCTCGATCGCCACATCGCCACCGCCCAAGGCCGCGACGCCGTTCTTGAACTGGGCGATCTGTGGCCACCAGCCCGGATCACGGAACAGGACACTGCTGGATGTGCTCGCGTTGCCCTGGCGATAAAGCCAGTCGGTGAGCAAGCCGGAAGGACCGGCCTCTGAAACCACCGCACCGCCGGCGTAGATGCGCACGTCGCCACCGCCGGTGGGGAAAGCAGTGCTGCTCAGGCCGGTGATGGTGAAATCGCTCACGGCTGCCGTGCCGTAGCCTGATGTATAGAGTGCGGCACCGCTACCCAGCAGGACATCGCCCGCCGCTGCCATCTGAACATCCCCGCTGCCGGTACGCATCAGCTTGTCCGCCGCCAGGCTCAGATCGGCGTTCGCGTCGCGCCGGGTGGCCAGCGGATCGGCGGCCGCACTATCAGCTCCCGCGACCAGACGGTAGGACCAACCGACCGGGCTGGTCTGCAAGGTCCCGGACGCGGCGGCCGAGTTGAATCCATCGCTCAGGTTGGCCATCAGGTCGAGCTTGCCGCCCGCGCGCACGGTCAACACACCCGCCTCGCCGCCATGGCGCAGGGGATTCAGGTTCCAGTCGGCCGTGAGCGCGATGTCGCCGCTGCCGTCTATGCCGGCTTCCACCGGATTGCGCGCCTCGACGCCGGGCAGCAGATGGAAGCTCGCCGCGCCCGTATCCAGCGCCCCTTTCAAGACTTCCGGGTCGACTGCCGCGACGAAGGCATCATTGTCCGCCTGCACGGTGGACAGGCCGAGGCTGTTGCCGCTGGACGTGCCCGCGCTCAGCTCGGTGATGCCGGTTCTGTTGTCGTTAGTGTACACCTTGTAGGCCTCCACCTCCACCCGCTCGGCGCCGACGATGCGGCCTTGCCGCGCGCCCAGCGCCACGCCGTCGCCGGCTCCGGCACCGGTGCGCGCCGCACGCAGCACCACGCGGCCGGCGCGCGCGGCGCTGTCGGCGGGCACGGACACATCGATCGTCGACCCCGCCGCCAGATTCAATACCCCGGCGTCGCCACTGCCCAGTTCCACCCGTCCGCCCTCGCCCGCGGTCCCTTTGGCCGCGGCCAGGCTGTCGGTCGCGTTGGCGAGGAGTTTGGCGCTATTCAACAGATCGAGATCGCCGCCGGCATACAGCCCGATGCGGCCGCCCTTGCCGCCGCCGGCATCCACCGTGCCGGCCACGCGGATATCGCCCGCATCCGCGGACAACATGAATTCATGCGCCTGCGCGCGATCCGTCGCAGCCAGTTCAATATCGCCCTGGCGCACCCGTATCCGGCGCGAGGCATGGAAACCGCCGGCTTCCAGCGTGTCGTTCAGTGCGGAAAAATCGTCGCCGGCTCCGGCACCGGTGCG
>JAMCVR010000021.1 GCA_023475455.1 Thermoplasmatota archaeon
AGCAGCGTGACCAGCCCGCTCGCCAGCACGACTGCAAAACTGCTCTGCCGCGCGCGCTTCAGGTCCACGCCCCAGTGCGCATCCAGCGCCAGATGCCGCACGCCGGCAAGGAGATGATGCGAAAACGGTATGCGAACGCGTGGGAAATACCTTGGACACCACCGCGACCTTGTAGTCGGAGCGCGCGAGCTGCAAGGCGGCGCGCAGGCCCGCACCGCCGCCGCCGATGATGAGCGCGTCGAAGCGGCGCGTGTTCACGCCGCGCGCCACAAGGTGGCGGCGAGCCACGCCACGCTGCCCGCCAGGGTGACGATCACCGCCAGATACAGCGTCAGCCGCAGACCCGTGGAATGGACGTAGTCCATGAAGATGTCGCGCATCCCCACCCAGGCGTGCAGCGCCAGCGCCGTAGCCGTCAGCAGCATCAGAACGCGCGGCCACAGCGGCGCGAACAGCGCCTGCCAGCCGGCAAAATCAAGCGGCAGGGCGGCCAGGAAATAAATGGCCAACCCGGGCAAGACCAGCGCCAGCACCAGCGCCGTGGCGCGCTGCAGCAGCCAGGTGCCGGTGCCGGTGTGCGAGCCGGTGGCGGACTTCATGCGAATAGCGTCCAGGCGGCAAGCAGCGTGACCAGCCCGCTCGCCAGCACGACTGCAAAACTGCTCTGCCGCGCGCGCTTCAGGTCCACGCCCCAGTGCGCATCCAGCGCCAGATGCCGCACGCCGGCAAGGAGATGATGCGAAAACGCCCAGATCAAACCCAGCAGCACTAGCCGAGCCAGCGGATGCGCAATCCAGTCGGCGATGCGCTGAAAACCCGCTTCGTCCGACAGCGACACCGACAGGCCCCACACCCCCAGCGGCAGGGCCGCAAACAGCAGTGCGCCCGACACCCGGTGCAGGATCGACACCCAGCCGGGAAGCGGCAAATGGATGCGAAACAGATCGAGGTAAACGGGGCGTACCAAAGGTGGCATAGGCGCTTAAGCCCTGACCCGAAGCAGCGTCGACAGCCCCCGTGTGACCTGCTTTTCGTCGGCCGCGGACAGACGCCCCAGTTCACCGCGCACCAGCCGGTTGTCCAGCGTGAAGAGCTTGAAGCGCAGTTTGGAGGGCGCCGGCAGACCCGCCTGGTCCAGGTCGCTAAGCGGGCAATCCAGCGGCCAGCCAGGCGTTTCGGCCGACGTGATCATCGCCATCACCGCATGCCCTGCCGGTGCATTGAAGGCTGCGGCATCGGACAGCACCAGCGCGGGACGATTCTTGGTGGCGTTGTGATCGGTGAACGGAAACGGCACCCGCACCACGCTGAAGCGTTCAAAGCTCACGGTAGGCTTTCTCGTCCGCTCCTCCCGCCCATTCCGACAGGGTGCCTTCCAGCGAGCGCAGGTACTCCAGATCGAGCGGCTGCACCCGGCGCACGCGCGCCGTGCCGTCTTCCACGATTTCCCAAGCGATCAGATCGCCCGGCGCCACCTTGAGCGCGGCCCGCACATCCTGCGGGATGGTGGTTTGACCTTTGGCGGTAATTTTGGCGATGGCAAGCATGGTAGCGGCTCCGGTAAGGACAATCCAGCGGCCAGCCAGGCGTTTCGGCCGACGTGATCATCGCCATCACCGCATGCCCTGCCGGTGCATTGAAGGCTGCGGCATCGGACAGCACCAGCGCGGGACGATTCTTGGTGGCGTTGTGATCGGTGAACGGAAACGGCACCCGCACCACGCTGAAGCGTTCAAAGCTCACGGTAGGCTTTCTCGTCCGCTCCTCCCGCCCATTCCGACAGGGTGCCTTCCAGCGAGCGCAGGTACTCCAGATCGAGCGGCTGCACCCGGCGCACGCGCGCCGTGCCGTCTTCCACGATTTCCCAAGCGATCAGATCGCCCGGCGCCACCTTGAGCGCGGCCCGCACATCCTGCGGGATGGTGGTTTGACCTTTGGCGGTAATTTTGGCGATGGCAAGCATGGTAGCGGCTCCGGTAAGGACGGCATTACGTCCTTACCGTATAACAAACCCCCCGCGCGTTCAAGCTTTCCTGGGCTTGCGGACTGCTTGCTTCGCCGCCTTCGCCACCGCCTGCGGCACGCGCTGGGCCAGGCGCGGATCGAACGGCTTGGGCAGGATGTAGTCCGGACCGAATTTCAGCTTCTTCAGCTTGTAGGCCTTCAGCACCGAGGCCGGCACCGGCTCGCGCGCCAGTTCGGCCAGCGCGTGCACCGCGGCGATCAGCATGGCCTCGGTGATCTGCTTCGCACGGGCATCGAGCGCGCCGCGGAAGATGAACGGAAAGCCCAGCACGTTGTTGACCTGGTTGGGGTAATCCGAGCGTCCGGTCGCCATGACGAGGTCGCTGCGCGCGGCCCGGGCCTTTTCCGGCAGGATTTCGGGGTTGGGGTTGGCGAGCGCGAAGACCACCGGGCGGTCGGCCATGCTTTTCACCATCGCCGGGCTCACCAGGTTGGCGCCCGAGACGCCGACGAACACGTCGGCGCCGGTCATCGCGTCTTCCAGCGTGCGCAGCCTGGTCTTGCGCGCGAAGCCCTTCTTGAAGCTGTTGAGGTCGGTGCGCTCCTTGTGCACCACGCCTTTGGAATCGACCAGGGTGATGCGGGATTTTTTCGCGCCCATCGACACCAGCAGCTTCATCGACGCGATGCCCGCCGCGCCGGCGCCGAGGCAGACGATCTTCGCGGCCTCCAGCGTCTTGCCCTGCACGTGCAGCGCGTTGATGAGGCCGGCGCAGATGATGACGGCGGTGCCGTGCTGGTCGTCGTGGAACACCGGAATGTCGAGCTTCTTCTTCAGCGCCGCTTCGATCTCGAAGCAGTGCGGCGCGGCGATATCCTCGAGGTTGATGCCGCCGAAGGTCGGCGCGATCGCTTCCACCACCTTGATGAAGTCCTGCGGCGTCTTGGCGTTGACCTCGATGTCGTAGACATCGATGCCGGCGAACTGCTTGAACAGCACGGCCTTGCCTTCCATCACCGGCTTGGCGGCGAGCGGGCCGAGGTTGCCCAGGCCGAGGATGGCGGTGCCGTCGGTGATCACCGCGACCAGGTTGCCCTTGTTGGTGTAGTCGTAGGCCGTCGCGGGATTCCTGGCGATTTCCAGCACCGGCTGGGCCACTCCCGGGGTGTAGGCCAGCGAGAGGTCTTCCTGCGTGGCACAGGGCTTGGACGATTCGACCGAAAGCTTGCCGGGCTTGGGCAGGCGGTGGTAATCGAGGGCTTTTTTCTTGGCTGTGGTTTTTGTGACTGGGGCTTGGCTCATGATTGGCGATGCGAGCAGGATGAACAAGCCGCCATTATCGCGGATTTATCCGTGCTTGCCCCGCACTGGCCCACCGTCGTCAGTCTTTCCAGATCTTCAACTGGGCGCGCAGCCGCGCCACCGCCTGCGAATGCAGCTGGCACACGCGCGACTCGGACACACCCAGCACCGCGCCGATTTCCTTCAGGTTCATGTCCTGCTCGTAGTACATGCCCATCATGCTGCGCTCGCGCCCGGGCAGATGGTGGATGGCCGCGATCAAACTGTCGCGGAAGCCTTCGTCCTCCAGCACCGAGAGCGGGTCGCTGCTGCCGTCGACCAGGTAGCGTTCCAGTCGACACCAGCAGCTTCATCGACGCGATGCCCGCCGCGCCGGCGCCGAGGCAGACGATCTTCGCGGCCTCCAGCGTCTTGCCCTGCACGTGCAGCGCGTTGATGAGGCCGGCGCAGATGATGACGGCGGTGCCGTGCTGGTCGTCGTGGAACACCGGAATGTCGAGCTTCTTCTTCAGCGCCGCTTCGATCTCGAAGCAGTGCGGCGCGGCGATATCCTCGAGGTTGATGCCGCCGAAGGTCGGCGCGATCGCTTCCACCACCTTGATGAAGTCCTGCGGCGTCTTGGCGTTGACCTCGATGTCGTAGACATCGATGCCGGCGAACTGCTTGAACAGCACGGCCTTGCCTTCCATCACCGGCTTGGCGGCGAGCGGGCCGAGGTTGCCCAGGCCGAGGATGGCGGTGCCGTCGGTGATCACCGCGACCAGGTTGCCCTTGTTGGTGTAGTCGTAGGCCGTCGCGGGATTCCTGGCGATTTCCAGCACCGGCTGGGCCACTCCCGGGGTGTAGGCCAGCGAGAGGTCTTCCTGCGTGGCACAGGGCTTGGACGATTCGACCGAAAGCTTGCCGGGCTTGGGCAGGCGGTGGTAATCGAGGGCTTTTTTCTTGGCTGTGGTTTTTGTGACTGGGGCTTGGCTCATGATTGGCGATGCGAGCAGGATGAACAAGCCGCCATTATCGCGGATTTATCCGTGCTTGCCCCGCACTGGCCCACCGTCGTCAGTCTTTCCAGATCTTCAACTGGGCGCGCAGCCGCGCCACCGCCTGCGAATGCAGCTGGCACACGCGCGACTCGGACACACCCAGCACCGCGCCGATTTCCTTCAGGTTCATGTCCTGCTCGTAGTACATGCCCATCATGCTGCGCTCGCGCCCGGGCAGATGGTGGATGGCCGCGATCAAACTGTCGCGGAAGCCTTCGTCCTCCAGCACCGAGAGCGGGTCGCTGCTGCCGTCGACCAGGTAGCGTTCCAGGAAACTGGCGCTGTCCTCGTCGGAGAAGTCTTCGTAATACAGCAGCTGCGAACACTTCACGTCGCCCAGCATGGACTGGTACTGGTCGATCGCCATGCCAAGCTCGGCCGAGATTTCCTGCTCGGTCGGCGACTTGCCGTTGCGCTGCTCCAGCCGGTGGATGGCGGATTCGATCTGCCGCGATTTCTGCCGCACGTGGCGCGGCAGCCAGTCCGCCTCGCGCAGTTCGTCGAGCATGGCGCCGCGGATGCGCTGGGTGGCATAGGATTCGAACTGCGCGCCCTGGGTGCCGTCGAAACGCGACACCGCATCCAGCAGGCCGATCAGCCCGACCTGGATGAGGTCGTCAACCTCGACGCTGGCGGGCAGGCGCGCCATCATGTGATACGCAATGCGCTTGACCAGCGGCGCATACTTGGTGACTTGCTCGTCTTGCGACGACGGTTTACCAGCCATGTTTCAGGTGTTTCCTGTTTTATTTAACAAGCCCTCAGGCTCGTCCCCTCGTCCGCCATTCTAACGGCTAGCACGGCAAATGCATCATCCTCGTTTGCCGCACTGAAAACAGCGTGCGCAAAGCGCTGCCCAAGAAACCGGCAACATGCTGCCCGCACCAGCTCGCACGCGCCGGGGTCGCCCAGCAAGCCGACGCAGGATACGCCCCCCCGATGCGCCAGCGTCTTGAGCACCGCGTAGGCGTGCCGCATCGATTCGTCGGTGCGACGGATCTCCATGGCCACCGTGTGCGTCACGCCCGGCCGCAACTCCAGATCGGCGCCCCCCCACCCGGCATCGAAAATCACATGGTCGCAAGCGAGCGTCATGCCGTGCAGGGCGGGTTCATCCGCCTGCGCGCCCGGCGCATACCAGCCTTCCCCATATGCCTGGGGCAGCGTATGCAACTGTCCGCGATCGAGCTGACGCTTCCAGTCGAACAGGCTGCGCGTCGAGGAATCGGCAAACAGGCGGCCCCGCCTATCGACCAGAAGGGACTTCCGGCCGATGTGATGAAGGGCATGCGCCAGGCGAACGCTGGTATCGGCGGATTCGGAAAAACAGTGGATGCAGGGCAGCGGCTGCCGCGCGCCGCGTCGGCGCAGTCCGGCGGCCTGGTCAGCCGGCATTCGTTTCCTTCAGGATACGGCGCTCCGCGCGTTCCGCCTCGACGCCGGCAAGCAGCGGCCAGTCTTCGGCCTCCAGCGCATAGGGCGTGGCCAGCAGTCCCCCCTTCAGCGCGCGGTCGACGAGGTAGGCGGCACTGGGCGCATGCAGGTCTTCCGGCACGCGCTGGCCACCGCTGATATACACCAGCGGCAGGCGATGGCGGATCAGGCTGTCGAGCGCCGCGCCCGGCTGCGGGGTTTCGTCGAGCTTGGTGAGAATGCCGGCCGCCGCGCCCTGGCCAAAACGCGCCATCGCCTGCTCGATCGCCGCCCCCTGCTGATTGGCGGAGATCACCGCGAGGCGGCGCACGCCAAGCCCGTCGAGCGCCTGTCCCTCGCGGGTGCGCGGGTCGGACGGCGCAAAACCGGCGGTGTCGATCAGCACCAGTTTCCTGGCGGCAAGATCGGCCAGCAGCCGCGCCAGCCAGAAGGGACTTCCGGCCGATGTGATGAAGGGCATGCGCCAGGCGAACGCTGGTATCGGCGGATTCGGAAAAACAGTGGATGCAGGGCAGCGGCTGCCGCGCGCCGCGTCGGCGCAGTCCGGCGGCCTGGTCAGCCGGCATTCGTTTCCTTCAGGATACGGCGCTCCGCGCGTTCCGCCTCGACGCCGGCAAGCAGCGGCCAGTCTTCGGCCTCCAGCGCATAGGGCGTGGCCAGCAGTCCCCCCTTCAGCGCGCGGTCGACGAGGTAGGCGGCACTGGGCGCATGCAGGTCTTCCGGCACGCGCTGGCCACCGCTGATATACACCAGCGGCAGGCGATGGCGGATCAGGCTGTCGAGCGCCGCGCCCGGCTGCGGGGTTTCGTCGAGCTTGGTGAGAATGCCGGCCGCCGCGCCCTGGCCAAAACGCGCCATCGCCTGCTCGATCGCCGCCCCCTGCTGATTGGCGGAGATCACCGCGAGGCGGCGCACGCCAAGCCCGTCGAGCGCCTGTCCCTCGCGGGTGCGCGGGTCGGACGGCGCAAAACCGGCGGTGTCGATCAGCACCAGTTTCCTGGCGGCAAGATCGGCCAGCAGCCGCGCCAGCCTGGCCTGATCCTCGGCCACATGCAGCGACACGCCCAGCAGGTCGGCATACACCGACAACTGTGCCGTCGCGCCGATGCGGTAGGCATCGGCCGCCACCAGCGCCACCTGGGCGGCACCGTGCGCGTCCACCCCGCGCGCGGCGAGCTTGGCCAGCGTGGTGGTCTTGCCCGAGCCCGTCGATCCCACCAGCGCATAGCGCCCCCCCCTGGCCAGCAGATCGGCTTCGCGTGCCAGCACCGGCAGGTTGCGAATCAGCACCTGGCGCAGCCAGCGCTGGGCGGCCTCGGCGGCGAACTCGCGCGGCAGCCGTGCGGCCAGGGTGCGCGCCAGCGTGCTGCCGAAACCGGCGGCGAACAGGGTCTGCATCACCGCCACCCGCACCGGGTCGCGCCTACGGCTGGCGCCCCAGGCGAAGCCGGCCAGCTGGTTTTGCAGCATGCCGCGCAGGCGGCCGAGCTCGGCCAGGATGCGCGAGCTCCCGGCGCTGTCCCGCGTTTCGCCGAGCACCGGCACTGTCAGATCGCCATAGGCGCTGGCCACCAGTTCGACGCCCCGCGGATGCGGGCGCGTGGACAGCACCACGGCGTCGTCGCCCAGTTCGCGGCGAATGCGCGCGAGGCCCTCGCGCGCGTTCGCCGCGACGAACACCTGCGCGCTCATTCGCCTTCCCCGATCGTCAATTCGGTGCTCACCTGCACCATTTTATCGGCAGGCACCTCGGCATAGGCAATCACCGCAAGCCGCGGCAGGTTGCGCCGCAACAGGCGCGACAGGACCGCGCGCAGGCCGGGCGAGGTCAGCAGCACCGGCGGATAGCCCGCCCCTTCCTGTTCGACCAGCGCCCGCCCGGCCGCGTCGTTCAGGGCATCCAGCGTGGCGGGCGACAGCAGGGCCTCGCCCTCGTCGCCCATCTCGTTCAGCAGGCGGGTTTCGGTGGCGGCCGCCAGGCCGATGACGTGCAGGGTGCCGCTGCCTTCGAACAGGCGGTCGACGATGCTGCGGCCCAGCGCGGCACGCACGGTTTCCACCAGATCGTCGATCGCCTGGCTTTTGGGCGCGCGCGCGGCGAGCGTTTCGAACAGGGTGCGGGTATCGCGGATCGGGACGTTTTCCGCGATCAGCTGTTGCAGCACCGCCTGCACGCCGGTCAGCGGCAAGTGGCGCGGCGTCACGTCCTCGACCAGGCCCGGATGGCTGCGCGACAAGGTATCGAGCAGTTGCTGCACCTCGGTGCGCCCCAGCAGTTCCGGCGCATGCTGGCGGAACACCGCCTCGACCTGGCGCGCGATCAGCTCGGCAGGATCGAACACCACGAAGCCGCGCAGTTCGGCTTCCTCCTTGCGCCCCGCCTCGATCCAGATTCCGGGCAGGCCGGTCAGCGGTTCCATTCCAGGCGTTCCATCGAGCCGCCCCAGCACGTCGCCCATGTCCACCGCCAACACCTGACCGGTCGGCAGTTCGCCGTGCGCCACGTCGACGCCCTTGAGGGTGATGCGATAGCTGTTGGGCTTGAGGTCGAGGTTGTCGCGCACGCGGATCAGCGGCACCACCAGCCCCATGTCGGTGGCGAAGCGGCGACGCGCCTCGGTGATTTTCGTCAGCGCCGCCCCGCCCTGGTTGCGGTCGACCAGCGGAATCAGCCGGTAGCCGACTTCGAGCGCCAGCACGTCGACCGGCGGAATGTCATCCCAGGTGACGTCGAGCGGTGCAGGCGCTTCCTCGACGAAACCCAGCGGTTCCGCATCGAACACGGTGCGCTGACGGCGCATCAGCCAGGTGCCCAGCGCGCCCAGCACCACGGCAATGGTCAGAAAGGCGAGGTGCGGCGTGCCCGGAATCAGCCCCAGCACCCCCAGTACCGCGGCGGCGATATAGAGCGTCTGCGGACGGCCGAAAATCTGGGTGGAGAACTCGCGCGACAAGTCCTGCTCGCTCGACGCTCGGCTCACCACGATGCCCGCCGCGGTCGAGATGATCAGCGCCGGAATCTGCGTCACCAGGCCGTCGCCCACCGTCAGGAGCGCGTAGCGCCCGAGCGCCTCGCTCAGCCCCAGGTCGTGCTGGAACAGCCCCACCAGAACGCCGCCGACCAGGTTCACCAGCAGGATGATGATGCCGGCGATGGCGTCGCCGCGCACGAACTTGGAGGCGCCGTCCATGGCGCCGTAAAAGTCGGCTTCGCGGCCGATCTCGCTGCGCCGTGCGCGCGCTTCGGCTTCGTTGATGAAGCCGGCGTTGAGGTCGGCATCGACCGCCAGCTGTTTGCCCGGCATCGAGTCCAGGGTGAAGCGCGCCGCCACCTCGGCGATGCGCCCCGCGCCCTTGGTGATGACGATGAAGTTGATGATGACCAGGATCAGGAACACCACGAAGCCGACGACGTAGTTGCCGCCGACCAGGAAATTGCCGAAGGACTCGATCACCTTGCCCGCGGCGTCCGGCCCGGTGTGCCCCTGCATCAGGATGATGCGGGTGGAGGCCACGTTGAGCGACAGGCGCAGCAGCGTGGTCAGCAGCAGCACCGTGGGGAACACCGAGAAATCGAGCGGGCGCCGCGAATTCAAGCTCACCAGCATCACGATCATCGCCAGCGCGATGTTGAGCGTGAACAGCACGTCGAGCATGAAGGTGGGCAGCGGCAGCACCATCATCGCCAGGATCAGCAGCACCAGCCCCGGCACCGCCAGCCGGTTCAGCGGCATGCCCATCACCATCACGCCCTGCGCGCTCACCCGATCACCTCGTCAATCGTCCTGGGCATCACGTTCGCCCCCTCTCCCGCTTGCGGGGGAGGGTTGGGGTGAGGGCGCCGCCCCTGCCCAGCCTGCTGCCGGCGGCCGCGCAACTGCGCGCGCACTTCCGGATGCGCCTCGGCTTCGCGCGCCTCGGCCAGCACCTCCTGCCAGGTCATCGCATGCCGACGCAGATAGCGCCACCAGCGCCAGCCTGCGTCGAGTGCCGCCGCCACGGCGAGTGCCGCCGCCAAGGCCAGCACGCCGCGCCCCACCCAGGCGGCGGTTGCACCGAGCGCGGCATTCATCTCGCCGTCGACCAGCCCTTGCAGTTCCGGCCAGCCATTCGCCAGCGCCCAGCCGACCGCAGCGACGGCGAGCGCCAGCTTCAGCAGCGCCAGCAATCCGTCGTATAAGGAATCGGCGGAAAACAGCCGGGTAAGGGGTTTGAAAGGATGGGCGCGCGTGAGGTCGACCTGCGTCGCCCGCGGTGCGTACACCCAGCCCGAGAGCAGCATCGGCGCCACCAGCGCGGCGACGAAAAGGGCGACCAGCACAGGCAATACCGCCCACAGCACAGCCTGCGCCGCCTCAAGCAAAACCGGGGATAAAGGGTGCGAGGCATGAACGAAGGCCGCCTCGGTCAGCGCCTGCAAGGCATCCGCCAGGCGCGGCGCCAGCCGGCCCAACCCGCCCAGCGCCGCCAGCAGCACCACCCACGCCGTCAGTTCGGCGGAACGCGGCACATCGCCCGCGCTGCGCGCCTGTTGCAGGCGCCGCGGACTCGCCGGTTCGGTACGCGAAAGATCTGTCTCCTCGGCCATGCTCGCCCCAAATTTTAAGGCAGTCTAGCACGAAGCGGAAGCGCAACTGCGCGCGCACTTCCGGATGCGCCTCGGCTTCGCGCGCCTCGGCCAGCACCTCCTGCCAGGTCATCGCATGCCGACGCAGATAGCGCCACCAGCGCCAGCCTGCGTCGAGTGCCGCCGCCACGGCGAGTGCCGCCGCCAAGGCCAGCACGCCGCGCCCCACCCAGGCGGCGGTTGCACCGAGCGCGGCATTCATCTCGCCGTCGACCAGCCCTTGCAGTTCCGGCCAGCCATTCGCCAGCGCCCAGCCGACCGCAGCGACGGCGAGCGCCAGCTTCAGCAGCGCCAGCAATCCGTCGTATAAGGAATCGGCGGAAAACAGCCGGGTAAGGGGTTTGAAAGGATGGGCGCGCGTGAGGTCGACCTGCGTCGCCCGCGGTGCGTACACCCAGCCCGAGAGCAGCATCGGCGCCACCAGCGCGGCGACGAAAAGGGCGACCAGCACAGGCAATACCGCCCACAGCACAGCCTGCGCCGCCTCAAGCAAAACCGGGGATAAAGGGTGCGAGGCATGAACGAAGGCCGCCTCGGTCAGCGCCTGCAAGGCATCCGCCAGGCGCGGCGCCAGCCGGCCCAACCCGCCCAGCGCCGCCAGCAGCACCACCCACGCCGTCAGTTCGGCGGAACGCGGCACATCGCCCGCGCTGCGCGCCTGTTGCAGGCGCCGCGGACTCGCCGGTTCGGTACGCGAAAGATCTGTCTCCTCGGCCATGCTCGCCCCAAATTTTAAGGCAGTCTAGCACGAAGCGGAAGCGGCATTTCCGCGCACACGCCCACGGACCGGCCCGGACTCGACAGGGCCGATGCCCGTCCAGCCGGGCTGAATCAGCCGGCTTGCCGAACGCGGTCGAACAAGACCGGCCGGCATGGGCGTATGGGTTTGACGAGCACTTTGCGCCGATCGCGATCCATCCGCTGGTCGGGGGTCAGGCGTTCGCCCGGGTGGAAAGCGCAAGAGACCTGCTTGGAATTTAATAAGCCGCCGGGAATGCAACAGCCTGGAATCAATGGCGGAGAGGGTGGGATTCGAACCCACGGTAGGCTTGCACCTACGCCTGATTTCGAGTCAGGTACATTCGACCACTCTGCCACCTCTCCGGCGGCGCGTATTGTAACCGAGTCGGACCGTTTGCTGGACGAAAATTTCACAGTCGGTCAGACTGTGCCCATGCCGATCACAAGAAAATTGGCGGGTATCGGGAGAGTCGCCGCGCTCGTGCTGAGTCTGGCATTGGCTGCCTGCAGCCGCCCGGTACCGCCCCCGGAAACCAGCGGCGAGTTGTGGGTGGGAACACGCAACAACCCGGCTTCCTATTACGTCGCCGCCAACGGCGAGCCCGCGGGGTTCGAGCACGATCTGATCCAGGCTTTCGGCCAGTCGCAGAACTGGTCGCTCAACTGGATAGAAAAAAACCGCCCCGACACGCTGTTCGAACTGCTCGACCGCCATCGCATCCACATGGCGGCGGCGGCCTTGCCGCAGGCCGTGGTCAAGGACCGCCACCTGATCGCCGGACCCGTGCTGTTCGAGACCCCGATTCATATCGTGCACCGCACCAGCGACAGGCGGCCGCGCAGCATGGCCGACCTGGCTGGCAAGAAGCTGGCGCTGATCATCGGTTCGGGCCACACCCCCATCCTGATGCGCCAGAAGCGCAAGCATCCCGGCTTCGCCTGGGCGGCGCTGGAGAACGTCTGGCCGGAGGAGCTGCTGGCGCAACTGCAGGCGGGCCATTACGACGCGGTGGTCATCAACGGCATGGACTTCGATCCGATGCGCAACGTCTATCCCGGCCTCGCCGTGGCGTTCGACGTCGGCGACACGCAAAAAATCGTGTGGGCGCTTCCCCCCCGCAGTTCGCAGGCGCTGCGCAATGCGCTGGCGCGCTTTGTCGAACAGGCGCACAAGGACGGCACCATCAAGCGCATTTACGAGCGCTACTTCGGCCACGTCAGACAATTGGACAGCAGCGACGTCCTCGGCATCCTGCAGCGCCGCCCGCTGCGGCTGCCCGAGCTGCGCCGACACTTTCACGAAGCGCAGACGCTCACCGGCATCGACTGGCGATTGCTGGCTGCGATCGGCTATCAGGAATCGCAGTGGAACGCGTTCGCCACCTCGCCGACCGGCGTGCGCGGCCTGATGATGCTGACCGGGCAGACTGCCGATCGCATGGGCGTCGCGGATCGCCTCAATGCGCGCCAGAGCATCCTGGGCGGCGCACGTTACCTGGCGCTGATGAAGGACAGCCTGCCCGCCCGCATCCCCGAACCCGACCGCACCTGGCTGGCGCTGGCCGCCTACAACCAGGGGCAGGGACACATGGAAGATGCGCGCCGCATCGCACAGGCGCGCGGCGGCAATCCCGACAGTTGGGCCGACGTCAAGGAAGCGCTGCCCTATTTGAGCCGCGGGACGTATTCAGGAGTGATGAAATACGGCTACGCGCGCGGCGCCGAGGCGCTGCATTTTGCCGAGAACATCCGCAACTACTACGACATCCTGCTGCGGCTGGAACCCGAATACAACCCGCTGATCAATCTGGGACTCGACGAAGCCATCCCGGATATCCAGGGCTGACCGGCTCAGGCGGCACTCAGCCGCTCCAGCCCGCCCATCCACGGCCGCAGCGCTTCCGGCACGGTCACGCTGCCGTCGGCGTTCTGGTAGTTCTCGATGATCGCCACCAGCGTGCGCCCCACCGCCAGCCCCGAACCGTTCAGCGTGTGCAGCGGTTCCGGCTTGCCCTGGCCGCTGCGGAAGCGCGCCTGCATGCGGCGCGCCTGGAAAGCCTCGAAATTGGAGCATGAGGAGATCTCGCGGTAGGTGTTCTGCGCCGGCAGCCACACTTCGAGGTCGTAGGTCTTGGCCGCCGAGAAGCCCATGTCGCCGCTGCACAGGGCCATCTTGCGGTACGGCAGGCCGAGCTTCCGCAGGATCGCCTCGGCGTCGGCAGTCAGGCTTTCCAGCGCGGCGTAGGAATCCTCCGGCTTCACCATCTGCACCAGTTCCACCTTGTCGAACTGGTGCTGGCGGATCATGCCGCGCGTGTCGCGGCCGTAGGAGCCGGCTTCCGAACGGAAGCACGGGGTGTGGGCCACGAATTTCAGCGGCAGCGCTTCGGCTGCGACGATCTCGTCGCGCAGCAGGTTGGTCACCGGCACTTCGGCCGTGGGAATCAGGTACAGCTTGTCGGCATCCGGTCGCGGCACCTGAAACAAATCTTCCTCGAACTTCGGTAAATTCCCGGTGCCGCGCAGCGAATCGGCATTCACCAGGTAGGGCACATAGACTTCCGTATAGCCATGTTCGCGCGTGTGCAGCGGTTCCGGCTTGCCCTGGCCGCTGCGGAAGCGCGCCTGCATGCGGCGCGCCTGGAAAGCCTCGAAATTGGAGCATGAGGAGATCTCGCGGTAGGTGTTCTGCGCCGGCAGCCACACTTCGAGGTCGTAGGTCTTGGCCGCCGAGAAGCCCATGTCGCCGCTGCACAGGGCCATCTTGCGGTACGGCAGGCCGAGCTTCCGCAGGATCGCCTCGGCGTCGGCAGTCAGGCTTTCCAGCGCGGCGTAGGAATCCTCCGGCTTCACCATCTGCACCAGTTCCACCTTGTCGAACTGGTGCTGGCGGATCATGCCGCGCGTGTCGCGGCCGTAGGAGCCGGCTTCCGAACGGAAGCACGGGGTGTGGGCCACGAATTTCAGCGGCAGCGCTTCGGCTGCGACGATCTCGTCGCGCAGCAGGTTGGTCACCGGCACTTCGGCCGTGGGAATCAGGTACAGCTTGTCGGCATCCGGTCGCGGCACCTGAAACAAATCTTCCTCGAACTTCGGTAAATTCCCGGTGCCGCGCAGCGAATCGGCATTCACCAGGTAGGGCACATAGACTTCCGTATAGCCATGTTCGCGCGTGTGCACGTCGAGCATGAACTGCGCCAGCGCCCGGTGCAGCCGCGCCAGCGGCCCCTTCATGACAGTGAAGCGGCTGCCGGTGATTTTTACCGCCGCCGCGAAGTCGAGCTGGCCCAGCCCTTCGCCGATATCGACATGGTCGCGCACCGCAAAGCCGAAGCTGCGCGGCGTGCCCCAGCGACTCACCTCGACGTTGGCGGTTTCGTCCTTGCCGACCGCCACCGATTCGTGCGGCAGGTTCGGCACCCCCATCAGGAAATCGTTGATTTCCGTCTGCAGGGCAGCCAGCCGCGCTTCCATCTGTTTCAGCGCGTCGCCCAGCCCGGCCACCTCGGCCATCGCCGCCGCGGTGTCCTCGCCCTTCCCCTTCATCATGCCGATCTGCCTGGACAGGCTGTTGCGGCGGTTTTGCGCGTCCTGGGTGCGGGTCTGGATCGTCTTGCGTTCGGATTCCAGCGCCTCGAAGCGCGCCGTGTCGAGGGTAAAGCCGCGCGCAGCCAGGCGCTCGGCGACAAGGGTTGCATCCTTGCGCAACAGTTGGATATCAAGCATGGGAGTGTAGGAAAATCGCCAAAAGCGCCATTTTCGCCGATAGCCGCTGCCATCGGCTAGGGCTGGCGCGAATTTAATCTCACCCGGTAAGCCGTCACGCCGGCGAACGCCGGTACCCGGTTCTTTGAACCTGAAAACCGCAATCGGCAAAAGTGCATGACCGATTATTTTCTCGATGTTCTCTGTGCCTCTATGGTGAGGAATTCAGGTTGAAAGCCGGAATGACTCCGCATTCAGCGCGGCTTCACCCGCACCCCGTCCTTAATCGTTTCGTCCGGATGCGCCACCACCCGGTCGCCGGCCTTGAGTCCGGACACCACCTGGGTGGCGAGCCCGGCGCGCTGGCCGATTTCGACCGGCGTCAGGCGCGCGCGCCGGCCGTCCAGCACGAACGCCGCCCAGCCCTTGCCCTCGCGGAACAGGGCGCTGGTCGGCACCTGCAGGACGTCCTGCCCTTCCCACAGCACGAAGCGCGCCTCCACCCGGTAGCCGTCTCCGAGCCGCGCCCACGCCTCGCGCGGCGAGGCGAAATCGACGATGACGCGCACCCGCTGCTCCTCGACGCCGAGCGCGGAAATCTTGGTGAAGCCGCTCGGCTCGACCACGCGCACCGTGCCTTCGACCGGCCGCTCGCCGCCCCAGCGGTCGAGGATCACCTTCGATCCGGGTGCGATCTTCACCGCGTGGGTCGACAGCGCTTCGACCTCGACTTCGAGGCTGGCGGGGTCGCCGATCTCGAGCAGCGGCTGACCGGCCGCGACCGCGCCCTCGCTTTCGTGCAGCAGCTTCAGCACCCTCGCGGCCACCGGCGCGCGCACCCGCACCTGCTCGGCCGCGCCGCCGGCCTGCAGGCGGGCGGCGCTGGCAACGGCAGCGCGCGCCATCTCCAGTTCAAAGCGCGCCACCCCGACCGCGTGCAGCGCAGCCTGCTCGACGGCACGGGCGCGGGTTTCTGCGGTGCGGGCAGCGTCGAGCGCCTGCGCGGCGAGGAAATTCGACTGCCGCAGCAATTCGGCGCGGGTGCGCTCCTGTCGCGCCAGCTGCGCGGCGGCACGGGCGGCGCGGGCGTTTTCCTGCGCGGCGGCGAACGCGGCCCGGGCGGCGCTCGCCTGGGCCTGAGCCTGCGCGCGGGTGCGCGGATCGAGCGCCACCGGGCGCGCCGGCTCGATCACCGCGATCACCTGCCCGGCGGCGACGGCATCGCCCGCCTTGAGATCGATGCGACGAACGTAGCCCGCCACCGGCGCAGACACCTGGTAGCGCTCGCTGACACGGGTCTTGCCTTCCTCCTCCACCGTCACCGCGAGCGGGCCGCGCGTCACCCCGGCTATATCCACCGGAACCGCGCGCGGCAGGAAACCGGCGACGAGGCCCGCGATCACCAGCGCCGCAGTGGCGAGCATTCCGATTTTTGCGCGTAACTGCATGCCTGTCCGTCTGCCTTATTCGCGTGTTTTCAATACCGCCACCAGGTCCAGCCGGCCGAGGCGCCGCCACAGCAGCAGGCCGGACAAGAGCGCGGAAACGATGACGACGGTTGCGCCCATGGCGTAGTTTTCCGGGGTGAGGATCAGCGGCAGCCGGTAGAGCTCGCTCTGGAACGCCACCACCAGGATGCCGACCAGCCCGACGCCGACCGCGAAGCCGACCGGAATCGCCGCCAGCGTCAGGAGCGCCAGTTCTCCCAGCAGGATATAGGCGATCTCGCCGCGGGTGAAGCCCAGCACGCGCAGGCTGGCGAGTTCGCGGCCGCGCTCGGACAGGCTGATGCGCGCGCTGTTGTAGACCACCCCGAAGCCGATCGCGCCGGCGAGCAGCGTGGCCACCAGGTTGTAGAACAGGATGAACTCGCCGATGGTGGCGTAGAGGCTCTGGATCGCCGCCGCGTTGGCGACCAGGCCGAGCACGCGCGGGCGCTCGTGCAGGCGGGCGTAGAGTTTCTGCTCCGCCTCCGGCTGCACCGCCAGGTAGGCGCCCGACACCGTATTGCCCTCGCGCATCAGCGCATTGAGCGATTCCTGCTGCATGTAGGCCGAGACGCCGAGAAACTGCCGGGTGATGCCGAGCACCGGCACCTGCCGCACCGGGCGGCTGCCTTCCAGCACCTCCAGCGTCAGCATATCGCCCGGCTTCACGTGCAGGATGTTGGTCGCCAGGTGGTCGGTCAGCACCACGCCGCCGGGCGGCAGCGCCACCGGCCGCAGGTTGCGGTCGAGCGAGCGGTGCAGCCGGCCTTCCGGCTGGATGCCGAAGATCGCGCCGCGGTGACGGTATTGGCCGAATCGCAGGATCGCCGGCACGTCGCGAAAGCCTTCGACGAAATCGACGCCCGGCAGCGCGGCCAGCTCGTGCAGCGCGCGGCCCGAAGTGGGCTCGATGAAGGCGAGCGCCAGGTCCTCGCGCGCGGCCTGGCGGAACTGCACGTCGACCATGAAGTCGATCGCGCCCTTCTGGTAGTTGCCCACCATCATCAGCCCGCAGGCGCAGGCGATGCCGAGCACCGTCAGCAGCGACTTCAGCGGGCGCCGCTCGATGTGGCGCAGGATCATGCGCGTCGGCGCGGCGAACCAGCGCTGCAGGCCGATGCGCTCGACCAGGGTGGCGCGGTAGGCCACCGGCATCTCCGGCCGCATGCCCTCGGCCGGCGGCAGCCGGACGGCGCGCGCGACCGAAAACAGCGTGCCGCTGACCGCCGCGACGGCGCTGATCCCGAGGGCGATCAGGATCACCCCGGCATCGAGCCGGTAGTCGAGATAGGGAAAGCGGAACGTCGTCTCCATGTAGACGCCGGAGAGTCCCTGGCCGAACCAGGCGCCGAGCGCCACCCCGCCCGCCACCCCCAGCACCGCCATCAGCAGCACCAGCTTGACGTAGTGCGCGCCGATCGCCAGATAGGAATGGCCGAAGGCCTTGAGGATGGCGATCTGGTCGCGCTGCAGCGCGACCAGCCGGCTCAGCACCACGTTGAGCAGGAAGGCCGCCACCCCCAGAAAGATGGCCGGGAAAATGGTCGCCATGGTCCGCAGCTGCTTCAGTTCCTCGCTGAGGAAGCGGTTGGAGAACTGATCGCGCCGGCCATAGGCGCCGGTGCTGCCGTAGGGGCCCAGGATGGCGTCGACGCGGTCGATCACGTCCTGGTCGCGGGCGCCGCGCGCCAGCGTCAGGCTGACCTGGTTGAACGCGCCCTCCATGTCGTAGGCCGCTGCCAGGGCATTGCGCCCCATCCACAACACGCCGTAGCGCTTGAAATCGGGAAACATGGCGCCGGGCGCGATCTGGTAGACGTATTCCGGCGACACCGCGACGCCGACCACAACCAGCGGTTTGCGCTTGCCGTTGATGATGGCGGCGAGCGTATCGCCCGGCTGAAAGCGGTGCGCATCGGCGAAGGTGTCGGACAGCACCACCTCGTCCGTGCTCCAGGGCCGCACCGTGCGCCCGCGCTTGAGATGCAGCCGGTTGAGCTGCGCCTCGCCGGCGTCCGGCAGCGACAGCAGCTGGCCGGTGACGGGGTCGGAAAAGCCCGCCACCTCCAGCTTCACCCCGGCCTTCACTCGCGTCTCCAGCCGCTCCACGCCGGGGATCGCGGCGAGCCGTTCGGCCACCGGCTCGGGCGCGCGCTTGAGGCTGGCGAACACCTCGGCGAAGCGGTATTCGGCGTAGAAGCGGTCGCGCGTGGTGACCAGCGAATCGTAGGTGGAGAGCGACATCACCATGGTGGCGACGCCGCCCGTGATCACCGCGGCGATGGCCAGCACCTGGCCGCGCAGGTGCCAGAGATCGCGAAAGAGTTTGCGGTCGAGGGCGTTCATGGCGCTTCTGTCGCTCGCGCGTCCCACCTCCGGTAAAACACGCGCTTCATCACGTAGACAGCGAACAGGTAGACGGGGGCGACGCCGGCGAGCACGGCATAGAACGCCGGGGGCAGCGGAACGAACCCCAGGTGCGGGCCCAGAGGCATGAAGGGCAGCGCGATCGCCGTTGCGACCACCAGCAGAGACAGCAGGATCAGCGCAGGATGCGGCCGGCTCGCGAACGGGTTGCCGCGGGTGC
This sequence comes from Thermoplasmatota archaeon, assembly GCA_023475455.1. The sequence goes on from JAMCVR010000021.1 coordinate 18,890, forward strand.
GGATGACGAAAATCACCAGCACCTGGGTCACCACCGATTCGACGAACCAGCCGGTGTGAAACAGCGCCTCGCCCGCATGGAAGACTTCGAGCAGCAGGTAGAAGGTCAGGAAATCGAACGCGGAACTCACCGGCCCCAAGGTGAGCATGAAGTTGCGGATGAAGCCCATGTCCCAAACGCGCGGTTTCGCCAGCGTCTCCTCATCGACGCGGTCGAGCGGAATGGCGATCTCGGACAGGTCGTAGAGAAAGTTGTTGAGCAGAATCTGGATCGGCAGCATGGGCAGGAACGGCAGCAGCAGCGTGGCGCCGGCCATGCTGAACATGTTCCCGAAATTGGAGCTGGTGCCCATCATGATGTATTTGGTGACGTTGCCGAAAGTGCGCCGCCCTTCCCGCACGCCGTCATGCAGCACCTGCAGGTCATGCTCCAGCAGGATCAGGTCGGCCGCTTCCTTGGCCACGTCCACCGCGCTGTCGACCGAGATGCCCACGTCCGCCGTGTGCAGCGCGGGCGCGTCGTTGACGCCGTCTCCCAGAAACCCGACCACGTGACCGCGCGCCCGCAATGCGCCCAGGATGCGCGTTTTCTGCGCCGGCGTGACGCGGCAGAACAGGTTGGCTTCCTGCACCAGCGCCTGCAGTGCCGGTTCGTCGAGCTGCGCAATCTCGCCGCCGGTGAGCACGCCGCTGACGGCCACGCCAAGCTGCGCGCAGATGTAGCGGGTGACCAATTCGTTGTCCCCGCTCACGATCTTGAGCGCAATGCCGTCCTGCGCCAGCGCGGCGAGGGCCGGCGCGGCGCTCGCCTTGGGCGGGTCGAGGAAGGCGGCGAAGCCGCAGAACACCAGTTCCGCCTCGTCGCCGAGGACGGCATGGGCATGCTCCGGCGGCTCGCTGCGCCAGGCGATGCCGAGAACGCGGAAGCCGTCGCGGCTCAGCGATTCGAACAAGGCCTGGATACGGGCGCGCGTGGCCGCGTCCAGCGGACGTTGTCGGCCATCGGCTTCGTAGCCGGTGCACAGGCGCAGGATGTCTTCCGGCGCACCCTTGGCAACCAGGGTGCGCGCTCCACCCTGCTCCAGCAATACCGATACCCGCCGCCGCTCGAAATCGAACGGAACCTCGTCGATCTTGCGCCAGGCGCCGACGTCGATGTGGCGGTGGGCGAGGATGGCGTCGTCGAGCGGGCTGCGGATGCCGGTTTCGAAATAACTGTTGAGATAGGCGAGCTCCAGCACCCGACTGCTGTCTTCACCGGCGGCGTCCACATGTCGTTCGAGCCGGATGCGGCCTTCGGTGAGGGTGCCGGTCTTGTCGGTGCACAGCACGTCGATGCCGCCCAGATCCTGCACGGCCGACAACCGCTTGACGATGACCCGGCGACGCGCCAGCCGCATGGCGCCCTGCGACAGCGTGACCGACACCACCATCGGCAGCAACTCCGGCGTCAACCCCACTGCAAGGGCCACCGCAAACAGAAAGGACTCCAGCAACGGGCGATGGAACAGCGCGTTCACCAGCAGCACGAACAGCACCAGCAGCAGGGTCAGGCGCAGAATCAGATTGCCGAAGGCCTGGGTGCCGCGCTCGAAAGCCGTGCTCGGCGGCCGCCGGGCGAGGGTGTCGGCGATCTGCCCCAGCGCGGTGTCCGACCCCGTGTGCGCCAGCACGACCCGGGCGGAACCGCTGATGATCGAGGTGCCCATGAAAACGGCGTTGGTCGCCGCTGCGATGTCGCCGCCCGAACTTTGGTCCGGACCGATGTCCGCCGCATGTTTTTCCACCGGGTAGGACTCCCCGGTGAGCAGCGCCTGGTTCACGAACAGGTCGCGCGCCTCCAGCACCCGGCCGTCGGCGGGAACCAGATCGCCGGCCGCGAGCAGCACCACGTCGCCGGGAACCAGGTCGGCCACGGCCACCTCCCGCGCCGCGCCGCCGCGCAGCACGCTGGCGCGCAGGGCAACCTGGCGCTTCAGATGCTCGGCGGCCCGGCCGGCGCGATATTCCTGCACGAAGTCGAGCGTCACGCTCATCAGCACGATGGCGCCAATGACGGCGAAGCTGCGCACATCGCCGAGGAAGCCGGCAATCGCGCTCGCCGCCAGCAACACCAGCACCAGCGGATTGCGGAAGTGCGCGAGAAACTCCAGCAGCAGGGCGCGTTCGGCACGGGGATGCAAAAGATTCGGGCCGACGCGGACCAGACGCGCGGCAGCTTCGGCTTCGTCCAGACCTTCCGGCCGGGTGCCGAGCATGGCGAGAAGTTCAGCCAGCGGCTGCTGCCAGAGACGCGCGGGCAAGTCCTGCCTGTGCGGCGCGGGCATGGGGCTACCAGCTCAGTTCATGCGCCGCGCGCTTGTGGGCGTTGCGGTGCTCTTCGGCGATCCGCCCGTCGGACAGGCGGATCACCCGGTCGGCCATGTCGGCGATGCCTGCGTTGTGGGTGATCAGCACGGTGAGCGTGCCGAGTTCGCGATTGATTTTTTCCAGCGCCTCGAGCACCACCACGCCGGTGGCCGAGTCGAGCGCGCCGGTGGGCTCGTCGCACAGCAGCACCGCCGGGTTCTTGGCGACGGCGCGGGCGATCGCCACGCGCTGCTGCTCGCCGCCGGAAAGCTGCGCCGGGAAATGGTCGAGCCGGTTGCCCAGCCCGACCAGGCCAAGCGCGTCTTCCGGGCGCATCGGCGCAGCCGAGATCTCGGTCACCGCGGCGACGTTCTCGCGCGCGGTGAGGCTGGGAATCAGGTTGTAGAACTGGAACACGAAGCCGACGTGCTCACGGCGGAAGCGGGTGAGTTCGGCCTCGGATGCCCCGGTCAGCATGTGGTCGAGATAACGCACCTCGCCGCCGGTGGGCGCATCGAGCCCGCCAAGGATGTTCAAGAGCGTCGACTTGCCGCTGCCCGAAGGGCCGAGCAGCACCACCAGTTCGCCGCGATAGAGCGTAAGGTCGATGCCGCGCAGCGCATGCACCTCGACCTCGCCCATGCGGTAGACCTTGGTGAGGCCGCGGGCGACGAAAACGGCGTTGGCTTGCGCTTGATCCGGTGGCATGCGATCCATCATGCCACGGCCGCCGGCAGGCGGCGAGCGCGCGGGTCACCCCGGCGTTCGCCGGGGTGACGATACCGGCAGATGCTCCGCGAACCACCCCGCCGCCCGCGTCGCCACCGCCTCCAGCGTACCGGGCTCCTCGAACAGGTGGGTGGCGCCGGGCACGATTACCAGTTCCTTTTCGCAGCGCAGCCTGTCGAAGGCCAGCTGGTTGAGATCGATCACCCCGTCGTCGTAGCCGCCTACCAGCAGCAGCGTCGGTGCGGCCACCTTCAGCAGCGCCTGCTCGCTGGCGAGGTCGGGGCGACCGCCGCGCGAGACCACGGCACGCGCCTGGTCGCCCAGCGCTGCCGCGGCCTCCAGCGCGGCCGCTGCGCCTGTGCTGGCGCCAAAAAAACCGAGCGGCAAGTGCCGGGTGACGTCCTGCGTGCCGATCCAGCGCGCCGCCTCCAGCAGGCGCTGCGTCAGCAGTCCGATATCGAAGCGGCGGGAATAGTCGCGGTCCTCCTCGGGGGTCAGCAGGTCCATCAGCAGGGTGCCGACGCCGGCTGCGCGCAGCACGCCGGCCACGTAGTTGTTGCGCGGCGAGTGGCGCGACGAACCGCTCCCGTGGGCGAACAGCACCAGGCCGACGGCACGCTCGGGAATCTCCAGCATGCCTTCGATGGTGGCGCCGCCGGCAGGGATATGGGCCAAGGTGGACGTGCTCATACCCGATCCTCCCGGTGCATGGCAATCGGGATGCGGCGGTTGCCGAAGGGGTGGCTGAACGCCCCGAAGCGGCCGGCGATGGCGGTGCCGCAGTGCGGGCAATGACCGTCGGGCGTGACACTGTACTGGTCGATGCGGTACCAGTCGCGCACGATCAGCGGCTCGTGGCAGCTCGGGCAGGACGTGGTGCCGCCGGCGGGGTCGTGCACGTTGCCGGTGTAGACGTAATGCAGGCCGGCCTGCAGCGCGATGTCGCGCGCGCGGGTGAGCGTGGAGGCCGGCGTCGGCGGCACGTCCATCATCTTCCAGTCGGGATGGAAGGCGGAAAAATGCAGCGGCACGTCGGGCCCGAGCTCGCGCATAATCCACTGGCTCATCGCCTCGATTTCGGCGTCGGAGTCGTTGTGGCCGGGGATCAGCAGCGTGGTGATCTCGAACCAGACGTTCGTCTCGCGCTTCAGATAGGTCAGCGTGTCGAGCACCGGCTGCAGATGCGCGCCGGTCAGCTTGACGTAGAACTCCTCGGTGAAGGCCTTGAGATCGACGTTGGCCGCGTCCATTTTCGAATAGAACTCGCGGCGCGCCTCGTCGTGCATGTAGCCGGCGGTCACCGCCACGGTCCTGATGCCGCGCGCATGGCAGGCGTCGGCCACGTCCATCGCGTAT
>JAMCVR010000128.1:0-2798 GCA_023475455.1 Thermoplasmatota archaeon
AGCGGCGTACAAGTACGGCGGGGTCTACCAGCAGACCTACGAGCAGGAACAGGCAAAGTTGAAGCGCCTGGCCGAGACCTCGAAGGACGTTCAGCGGCAGGCCGAGATCGTGAAGGGCATCGATTCCGCCCGTCGCGCTGGCGCAACCTGCTCGAAGCGGTCGAGGCTACGGGAAAGTGCCGACAGCACGACAACATGAACATCCTCGACCGCGCGCGCTTGCTCAGGAGTCGGAAATGAAGCCCCTCACTCTCACCACTGCCCTCAGCCTCGCCCTCTCCGCCCCCGCCTACGCCGGCGGCGGCATGACGGGCGGCGCGACCGAGTGGACGCAGATCATGAACAACATGGAGCTTGTGCAGCAGGTTGGCGAGGCGGTGAACACGACCTCGAACACACTCATGACGGCGCAAAGCACGATGCAGATGCTTCGCCAGCTGCCGGAGAGCGTCGTCAACGAGGCGATGGGCGGACTGCCCGTCGAGAAAGTACAGGCGATGGCCGATGCGTACCGGGTCATGTCGCAGGCCACCGGGGTCTACCGTGACGCTGAAAACGTGCTGCGCCAGGCGCAGAGCGACGGCCAGCGTCTCAACGTCTCGCCGCAGCAACTGCTGCGCATGAAAGCCGAAGCGGCGTACAAGTACGGCGGGGTCTACCAGCAGACCTACGAGCAGGAACAGGCAAAGTTGAAGCGCCTGGCCGAGACCTCGAAGGACGTTCAGCGGCAGGCCGAGATCGTGAAGGGCATCGATTCCAACGTCGGCGGCATCCAGACGCTCGCCAGCCAGAACTTGAAGATGCAGGCCACGCTCACGGACATCTCCAGCTCGATCGCCACGGCGAACGCGAACGCGGCAGAAGCCGCGCGGCAAGCTGAGATCGAGAAAGGGAATGCCGCAGACCGCGAGCGTGAGATGCGGGCCGCGCGCGAACGTGCCGCACGGACGCCGGACGCGGGAATCAAGCTGCCTTTTGAGCTGCAGATTGTGAAATGAGGGGTGAGCATGAGCACCGACAACAAAACCGTGGATCTTGTCGCCCGCCTCGTCGCGCGCGGCGAGCATGAGCGGGCCGAGCTGATCGCCGCTGTCGCCCGCCGCCAGCAGGCCGGGCTTGACCCGGCAAACGACGAGAGCGGCGGGGGGTTCGACTGGCGGGCGTTTGCGGTCTATTTCTCGCGCCAATACCCCGGTTTGACGCTGCTCGCGCCGTTTTCGGCGCTTTGCTGGCTCTACCTTCTCTATCAACTGATCGTGATGAGGTAATCATGGCACTCGGTGATATTTCCGGCCTGCTGTCGCCGCTCATCGAGCGCGCGGCGGCGATGAGCGATGCTTTTGTGCCGCTCGGCAAAACATTCCTCGCGCTCTCGGTTGTGATGAGCCTCATGTACGCCGTCTATGACTGGTGGCTCGGTGGCGTCTCCGACGCCCTGGCGCGGCTGACGCGCGCCGGGCTGGTACTGATCATTCCGCTGACGCTCCTGTTCGGATGGAACGGCTACATGAAGACGTTCACCGATTTTTTCTCAAAAGAACTGACCGCTCCGATTCTAGCTGTTGACGGCAGCGGCAGCGGGCCGGAGGCGGTGAAAGGCGCGATCACGAAGCTCTCGCAAGCGATGTTCCCGAACACCCGGAAGGTCGATGGCCGCAGCACATGGGAAAAGGTGCGCGACTTCATCACGAGCGAGGAAAGCATTGGGGGCGCGATTCTCTCCTCGCTCACCGAGGCGTTTTTCGAGATGCTGCTTTTCGGGGTTGCGCTCATCGTGAGCATGGCCCTCGTATTCGCGCTATACGGGCCGCTGTTGGCCTTGCAGGTCGGCGTGATCTTTGGTCCCTTGCTTGTCGCGTGGATGCCCTTCCAGCCGCTTTCCCACCTCGCGCGGAACTGGCTCACCTTCATGCTTTCGCAAGGCGTCGCCGTCGTCGTCGGCGTCACAATCGCGGTGCTCGCCGCCGGCGTGATCGGGGATTACAGCGATCAAATGCTCGCAATGGCGCGCGACCCGTCGTTGCCGTGGTACGCCGAGATCGCCGCGCAATTTGGCGGCTTCATGGCCTCGACTGCCGTGATTGTGTTCGTCGGCTTCATGCTGTTTCGGGCAGACGACATTGCTGCAGCGATGATCGGCGGCGGTGGGGCGGGCATGGGCGGCGTCGGCGGGGCAATCATGAGCCGGATCGCTGCCATCAAGCCCAAGCCGACGGGCACGACGCCACAGGTTAAGCCGCCCAGCGGCGGCTAGACAAGGCGAGCCCCTGCCCGCGCCCTCGCGGGCACGGGTGCAGAATACGGTTTTCAGCGGGGGGTGAGATGCTGAAACTACCGCAATCCAGCGAGGCAATTATGAGCAAGGTAGTTTTCCAGATCGAATTGCACCCCGACGATGCAGACCGGGTGCGCCGCGTCGCCGATGCCTACGGCATCGAGCCGCCGGCTCTTATCGCTCTCGCCGCGTATCGCTACGCGCTACGCGTACAGCTCGGCAAAGAGATTCCGCCGAGCCGCGCGGCGACGCGGCGGGCGTGGTGCAGTGTGTGCGGGCACAGCTACACGCACGGCGACGGTTGCAATTGTCCGTAATCGCTTGGAGGCGCTATGCAATACCTTTTGATAGAAATGGTCGTCGCGGGCGTTTTGGGCGCTCTGCGCCTGTCCTGGGCCTTCCTGCGCGTCATGTGGTACTTCGCTGGGTACGCGACGGGCGTGTCCGTGCGGCTGCTGTGCGCAGCGTGGCGGGTTGACGTTGAGGCTTTCCGGCAGTTGCGCGCGGCGGCCGTGTGGCAAGC
>JAMCVR010000128.1:3074-6247 GCA_023475455.1 Thermoplasmatota archaeon
TGCTACCCGCCGAAACCCCGACCGAATGGCACCCGGAAGCCCCAGGGCGAGCGGCTCCGAAAAGCAGATTCAACTCACACCCAGGGGGACGGACATGACCACGCAACCAATCACCAGCACAAAGACCGTGGGGCCAGCCCCACACCCCGGAGCTTCCAAAAAGCAGACCTGCCGCAACTGCAAACACCTGGACACGTCCGACGTGATCGCGCTTCTTGATGGCGTGGGCTGGTGCCGGCACGCCGGGCAGTATCGCAGCCTTTACCTGGCGCGGGATTCGTGCATCGAGAACTAAGAAAGGAAATAAACGTGGGCATGTGGACTTACATCAAACGCGGTTTCGGGTACGGCCTCGGCGGCTCCATTGGTTGGAATCTGGGCAATCTGATCTGGCGCTGGATCGCCCGCCTGGTCGGTCTTGTGGGGCTCGCCCTGGGCGCGACCTTGGGCCTACCCATGATGGAAGACAGCGTGAAGTCGTACAACGACTATGCCAAGGCGCACCCCATCGAGAAGCGGCAGAGTGAGCAGGAGAGGAAGGAGGTCACGCTTGAGAAACGGCATTGACCCCGCCGCTTGGCTCGAATCGCACGACCCCGGCGCGGGCCCGCTCACCGTGCTCGACTGCGGGCGCGTGCTGCTGGACGAGTACGACGGCAACGGCTGGATCGCGCTGCACTCACAGCCCGAGCTTGCGACTGAAATCATGCTCGCCTGGCTGCTACGGGAAGCGCAGACCGGCGATGCGGCGCGAGTCGCGGCGCTGATTCCGCATCTCGCCGAGTTCGTCGATGCTGCCGACGAGGCGAGATTCGACGATTAGACCCGAAATCTGCCGTTCATGATTATGCGGATTATCAATAGCGACGACGCGGCCTGCTGCTTTGATGTTTGTGATTTATAAGCTACAATAATTTCATGATTGAAGTCCGCCGGTATCAACAAGAAGACGGTCGTGTGCCAGTTACGGAATGGTTGACCTCGATGCGCGACAAGATAGCCCAAGCTTCGACGCGCACGCGCATTCGGCGATTGGAGGCTGGGATTTTTGGTGATTGCAAAGCGGTGGGTGAAGGTGTCCTGGAATTGCGGATAGACATAGGCGCCGGATACAGGCTTTACTGCGCCAGGCATGGTAACGAATTGGTGCTGCTATTGTGCGGAGGCGACAAAGGCTCTCAATCAAGCGACATCAAACAGGCAAAAGTCTACTGGTCGGACTGGAAACGGAGAAACACATGAGAAAGACGCATACTGCATCCGTCTCTCATCACGATGCGGAAATCGAAGAATTACGGGCAGATCGTGAGCTTGCAATCGCCTATCTCAAAGCGGCGATGGAAGAGCTGGACGACCCCAACAACAGAGCTGCCGGGCTGCTCGCACTTCGCGCCGTTGCAGAGGCTTATGGTGGGCTTGGTGCGGTTGCTGAGCAGGCAGGCATTAGCCGCGAGGCGCTTTATCGTTCGCTGTCCCCCAAGGGGAATCCAACCCTCAAAACCCTGCTGGCGGTGTTGAAGTCAGTGGGCATGAGGCTTTCCGTCGAACCCGAAAACCACGCTCACGCCTGACATTTTCGCGAACCGTCCGAAGGTGGGCTGGTGTAAAATTCGTGCCTTGCCCCTGTAGCTCAGTTGGTAGAGCAGCTGATTTGTAATCAGAAGGTCGAGGGTTCGATTCCTTTCGGGGGCACCAGTTCTATCCCAGTTTCTTCGCCAGATCTTCGGGCCGTAAGTGGGTGTATCGTTTCAACATCGCAATCGTTTTATGCCCGGTGATGCTGGCGACTTCCATGCTGTCAAACACGCCGCGCTCAAACAGTCGCGAGACGGCTTCGTGGCGCAGATCATGAAACCGTAGGTCTACCAGAAATGCCCCGTCCGGCTCCCTGCCGGCGGCGGCGCAGTCTCCAAGGTATGCGGCGCGGGCGCGAGCAACGACCCGAACCCAGGTCTTACTGAAGCTGTCCGAGGCTTTCCACTGGTAGAACACCCGACCATCAATCGAGCGGGGTAGGTCTTTTAGTTCATCGAACACGGAAACGGCTGCGCTGGACAGCGGCACGGCGCGCACGGCGTCACCGTTCTTCGTTCCCCGGCCGTCGATGCCGCGCAGCAGCATTACCCGACGGCCGAGATCCACGTCTACCCACCGCAGCGCCAGCAACTCGCCCAGGCGTGCAGCCGTCTCAAGCGCTAGACGCGCAAGACGGGTCACAGCCCCCCCGCAGGAGGCCAGTAGATACCTTTCCTCATCCGGCTGTAACCTGCGGTCTCTGGCGTTGTTTTCTGTCGGCCTTGTGACCATCGCGCACGGATTCGCCGCCAGCGCGATCCCCCACTCTTTGCCGGCGAGGTCGATCAGCTTCGAGAGGAGGTTGATTTCTTTCTTGACCGTGCTGGCCGACAGTCCGGCTTTCGTTCTCTCATCACGGAACGCGGCGACGCGCTTGCTGGTGATCGCAGAGAGCGCCAGCTTGCCCAGCTTCTCATCGAGTACGTTGAGAGAGGGAGCGAAGTGCTTGCCGCGTTTGGTAGGCAGCACGTCCGAGCGGTAGCGCTCTATCAAATCGTGCAGCGTGGTTTTTTCGGCGTCGTCGCGGGCGATGTAGTGCCCCCGCAGCATCGCCGCTTCGGTCACTTTCGCCCAGGCTTCCGCGAGCGCTCGCGTCGGGAATGTCTTGGATGCCAGCGGCTGCCCCCGCATGCGGATCTTCGCTTGCCACCAGCCGGATTCCCTTTGCGCGAAAGTCGCCATTTTCTGCCCCTTGGTGTCCCCGTTTTGTCCCCGTAATCATATTTAATTATCTCGAATCCAGCAAGGATGATGGTTACATCGGAGTTTAATTATCGCCTTGTAAGCGGTAGGTCGTCAGTTCGAATCCGACAAGCGGCACCACTAACACATATCACCAAGCATCATGAAGTAACTAAAACCCGCATCTTTCAACGGATTGCGGGTTTTCTCTTGTGCCGTCCCGTAACATCGCATAGCATGGAAATACGCAATTTGTGGGGGTATGTGTGGGGGTAGGTAGGCTACCCCTGGGCTAGATACCCCTACCCCGTCCATGTCGCTTCCGACCCCGCGATCAAGAAGGCCAAGCCTGGCGTTACGCCGACCGGCATGGCCACAGACAAGCCCTACAAGATGGCCGATGGCGGTGGGCTTTA
>JAMCVR010000128.1:6683-11067 GCA_023475455.1 Thermoplasmatota archaeon
CAGATATTCCGCTACGCGGTGGCGACTGGCCGGGCCGAAGACAACCCGGCGGCGCACCTGCTGGGGGCGATGAGCAAGCCCGCCACCACCCACCGGCCAGCCATTACCGAGCGGCGCGAATTCGGCGAATTCCTGCGCGTGGTGCGCGCGGCTGACCGTTTCGAGCCGATTACCCGGTTCGCCCTGTACTTCGCCATGTTGACCTTCGTGCGGTCGCAGGAATTCCGCTTTGCCCGTTGGGAGGAAATCGACTTCAAGGCGCGCGAGTGGAAAGTACCCGCGCACCGGATGAAGGTCGGCAAGACCTTGCCGGCGCATATCGTGCCGCTGTCGAGCCAGGTCATTGTCCTGCTGGAAGAACTGCGCGACCTGTCCGGGCACACGCCGTACCTGTTTCCAAAGGCGAAGGGCTACGGCGAAAACGAGGTCATCAGCGAGAACAGCGTCGGCAAGATGCTCAACAACCTGGGTTATCAGGGGCGGCAATGCGCGCACGGCTTCCGGGCGTCCGCGCGCTCGATCCTGAGCGAGCAGGGCTGGAGCTTCGAGGCGATGGAGCGCCAGCTAGACCACAAGGAAGCAAACGGCACGATTGCCGCCTATGCCCGCGCGCAACATCTGCCCGAGCGGCGCAGGATGATGCAGGCGTGGGCAGACACTTGCGATGCGCTGGAAACCGGTGGGGAAGTGATACCCCTCCATGGCCGGACAGCTTGACGTATAGCAAAAAAGATATAATCATGACTTGGCAAGTTCACCTGATCGAAGCTGCTGAAAAGGAACTGGCGTTGCTGCCAGTGGATTTGAAGGCGCGTTTCCTGCGCGTGGCTGAACTGCTGGAAGCCTTCGGCCCGCAAAAGGTAGGACTGCCCCATGTGCGTCCGCTGGAAAGCAAGCTGTGGGAAATGCGCATGAGCGGCAAGGACGGTATCGCGCGGGCTGTGTATGTGGCAGCTACAGGGCAGCGGTTGGTGGTGCTGCATGTGTTTGTGAAGAAAACCCAGGCGACGCCCCGGCGGGCGATTGAAACCGCGCTGGCGCGCTTGAAGGAGTTGGAACTATGAAAACCCTGTCGGAAGTCAAAGCCGGGCTGTTGAAGGACAAGGCAACCCGCGAAGCCTATGCGGCGCTGGAAGACGAATTTTCCATTGCGCACGAACTTATCGCTGCTCGCCTGAAGGCCGGGCTGACGCAGATCGAAGTCGCGGAGCGCATGGGCACCAAGCAATCTGTCATCGCCCGGATGGAAAGCGGCCGGACGCTGCCTTCGCTGCGCACGCTGTCACGTTACGCGCAGGCGATAGGCTTCACGGCGACAGTGAAACTGACGCGGGATCGACTGGATAGGAAGGCCACCGCATGATGCAGGCGTGGGTGGATACATGCGGAAGCCGGGGCGGAAGGCTGGAACTGCGCAACAGAGCAACGGAATCCATCAAGGAAATCGCGGCGTGAGGTCTAAACTGAATTGGGTGCGAGGGCTGAAACGCTTGTGGTTGATCGCTGCGATCCCATGGGTGGTCTATGCGTTTGGCGAATTCGATGCGGCCGAAAAAATTGGCTACGCACGGCTCTACTACACTGACCGGCAGGGTTTGATCGACGATTTGCGTAGCCCCGCTGCTGTGGCTGAGTGCGTGGCGGACAGCAGGAAGTACCAGCAGCTTATGAATGACGACATCGAACGCCGAAGGTGGGATGACGCGGCTGCCGAAACCATGCGGCGGGAGAAAAGCGCAGCGGTAGCGCTTGATTCTTGGTTCCAACGTGAAGAGGGGCGCAAGAAAAAAGTAATCGAAGAAATTAAAGCCCGCGAGCGTGAAGCGATTACAGCGTGTAAAAACCGAGTACCCGAAGCCCCCGACCTGCGATGGATAGGTTATTCGATTCCCAGGCGCTCCAACCGATAGCGCAGGCTGCGGAAAGTCACCCCGAGCACGCGCGCCGCGGCGGTTTTGTTGTGGCGCGTCTGCTCCAGCGCTTCCAGGATGGCGGTGCGTTCCATCTGGTCGAGGTAATCCTGCAGCGGGTATTTGCTGCCGGTTGCGGCGTCGGCCGGGGGCAGGGCGGGGGCCAGGTTGAGGTCGGCGGCGCTGATATGCCGGTCTTCGCACAGCGCCAGCGCGCGCTCCAGGATGTTTTCGAGCTCGCGCACGTTGCCGGGGAAAGCGTAGGCGCACAGCGCGTTCCCGGCGTCGCGATCCAGTTTGACGCCGTCGCCGCCGAGCTTGTCGAGCAGGAAGCGCGCCATGTCGGGGATGTCCTCGATGCGGTCGCGCAGGCTGGGCATCACCAGATCGAGCACGTTGAGGCGGTAATACAGGTCCTGGCGGAAGCGTCCGGCCTCCACCAGCGCGGCGAGATTCTGGTGCGTTGCGCTGACGATGCGTACGTCGAGCTGCTCCTCCGCGGTGGCGCCGACCTTTCGCACCTTTTTTTCCTGCAGCACGCGCAGCAGCTTGACCTGCATCGACAGCGGCAGATCGGCTACCTCGTCGAGAAACAGCGTGCCTCCGTCGGCCGCCTGGAAAAACCCGTCGCGGTCGGCGTCGGCGCCGGTGAACGCGCCTTTACGATAGCCGAAAAATTCGCTTTCCATCAGGGTCTCGGGAATCGCGCCGCAGTTGACCGCGACGAAGGGCTTGTCGGCGCGGTTGCCCAGCCGATGGATCAGCCGCGCGGCGAGTTCCTTGCCGCTGCCCGACTCGCCGGCGATGTGCACCGGCGCCTGGGTGCGCGCAAGCTTGGCAATGCGCGTGCGGATATCCCGCATCGCGGCGGACTGGCCGATCAGTTCGCGTGTCGGGCCGTCAGCCGGCGCGGCTTCGGGAATTTTCAGCGCGGATTTGATCAGCGTGCGCAGCTGGTCGAGCGCCACTGGCTTCGCCAGATAGTCGAATGCCCCGGCCTTCAGCGCCGCCACCGCGTTGCCGGCATTGCCGTACGCCGTGATGACCGCCACCGGCACCGGCACCGGCAGTGCGCTGGCGGCGCCCACTACGTCCAGTCCTTCGCCGTCGCCCAGCCGCATGTCGGTGAGGCACAGATCGTAATGCGTCTGCGCCAGCCGGGTTTGCGCCTCCGCCACGCTCGTCGCCCGGTCGGTTTCCAGCCCCATCCTGATCAGCGTCAACTCCATCAGATCGAGCAGGTCGGGCTCGTCGTCCACCAGCAGAATGCGCGGGCTTGTGGTCATGTTCATTCGCTCCCGCGCAGGCTGAGGCGGAAGCGGGCGCCATCCGTACCCGGCACGTAGGCGAGCCCGGCGCGATTGGCTGCGGCCAGCTCGCGCGCGAGGAACAGTCCGAGTCCGGTGCCCTGCGCGTCCGTGGTGAAAAAGGGCTCGAACAGCTTGCTGCGGTGTTCCGGCGCCAGCCCCGGCCCGTCGTCCCCGATGTCGAGCTGCACGCTGTCGCCCGCCATCCGGGCGCCGATGCGGATGCTGCCTGCCTGCTTGCGGCTGAAGCGCCAGGCGTTGCGCAGCAGGTTCCACACGATCTGGCGCAGGTGGTCGGGGTCGAATTGAAAATGCAGAGGCTCGGTCATGCTGACTATGACGGCGTCCGCCGGGATTTCTTCAGTCTGGCGCAATTCGTCGATCAGGACACCGAGCGTCGCGGCATTGAAGCTGACCGGGTTGAGACGGTCGCGCCGGTTGAGCGACAGCACGTCTTCCACCAGCCGGTCGAGCCGCCGTGCGTTGTTTTCGATGATTCCGGTCAGCCGGGTTTGGGCGGCGTTGTGCGCATCCTCGCGCAGCAGCTGCGCCGCGTGGCTGATCGCCGACAGCGGGTTGCGGATTTCGTGCGCGATGTTGGCGGTGAGCCGGCCCAGCGCCGCCAGCTTCAACCGCTGCGCCGCCTGCTCGGCCTGGCTCCGGTCTTCCAGCACCAGCACCCGGCTGTTGTCCGGCGTCGCCAGCGGAATGCAGCGCACCCGCACCTGCGCGGCCGGCGTACTCAGGGTGGGCGCCGAACCGGGACGCAGCTGCTGCGCCAGGCGCGCCAGGTCGGGCGCGCAGGCATCCAGCCGGGTGACGCCGGGCGTGACCGGCACGGTGACGCCGAGCAGCGCCAGTGCGCGCGGACTGGCGTGGCGCACGACGCCGTCGCCGCGCACGGCCAAGAGGCCGTCGGGCGAGTTTTCGATCGCCAGCGCGTTGATGCGGTTCAGCAACGCCAGTTCGTCGGCCTGTCGCTGCGCCAGTATTTCCGAACGCAGCGCGCGTTGCGTCAGCGCGTGCGCCAGCCAGCCGATGGCAAAATAGCCCGCGCACAATATGCCGACCTGAAAAAAACTGTCCGGCCGCTGACTGCCGCCCAGAATGCTGAGGCCGTGCTGCAACAACACGGCAATCGATGCGATCGCCGCATACAGCAGGCTC
>JAMCVR010000128.1:11307-17594 GCA_023475455.1 Thermoplasmatota archaeon
CGGAACAGGTCCGATTCACCGAACAGCAGGCTGCTGAACACCAGCGCCAGCGCCAGGGTCAGGCGATACAGGTTGAAGTAATCGAGGCTGCGCCAGTGCGACGCGTAATAGCCCGGCGTGGCAGGGCGCGGCATCGACGTTGCCGCTGCGTTCATCCTGAAAACCGCATTTGAACCACAGAGGCACAGAGGCACGGAGGAAAAAACAAAGACTTACATCGCGATGCCCTGTCACCTGTCGGGTGACTGGCCAAATGCGGGGATTTCTTGTCTTTCTCTGTGCCTCTGTGCCTCTGTGGTGAGGAATTCAGGTTCATTTTTTGCCGAGCTGCTTGTGTTCGGGGGTGCAGAAGAAATCGCCGCCAGAAAAAATCGCTTCGCCGCGCGGCAGATTGACACCGCAATGCGCGCATTTCACCATGTCCTCGACCACATCTTCGCGCGCGGACGCGGACGGTTTGCCGAGCGAGCGCTGATAGGCGCGGAACAGCGCCAGCACCACAAAACCAATCGCAATCAGCAGCAGAATCTTGAGCACGCCATCTCTCCCAAATGGCGTTCAGCATAGCACGGCGCCGTGCCGCGCCCTCCAGCGGGGCAGGGTCGGGGTGGCCGCAGCGGGGACGGACAGCACCTGCGCCCCTTCGCGTTGCAGCCGCGCGGCGGCTTCGGCCTCGTCGAGCGCCCCCACCGTCGGCGCGGCCACGCCGGTTCCGGTTACGGCAATAGGGATGCCGGATGAATGGGCGTCATATGGGCCGGTTGTACGTGGATTGTGGAGGCAGGTCTCGCGATGCGGGCGATCCGGTGTGACCCCGATCCTGCGCTGTCATATTCCGACAACCTTGCCCGACTGATAATGCAGATGCGGCAGGCCCGTCCTGCATTTGGCCGGCGGTTCAAATCGATAATGCGCCTGCCACGGGCCGTCTGGAAACCCGCATCGACACGATCCCATGGAGCGATGACAAACCATAACCAGTGGCTGTTCCGGCAGCAGCTTTCCGTCGTATCGCTGACCAAAATCCTGCTCGACCCCTTCGTGGCCGTGCTGGTGCTGATCGGCTGCGCGCTGTATTTCGGCGCGGAACAGCGCCAGCACCACAAAACCAATCGCAATCAGCAGCAGAATCTTGAGCACGCCATCTCTCCCAAATGGCGTTCAGCATAGCACGGCGCCGTGCCGCGCCCTCCAGCGGGGCAGGGTCGGGGTGGCCGCAGCGGGGACGGACAGCACCTGCGCCCCTTCGCGTTGCAGCCGCGCGGCGGCTTCGGCCTCGTCGAGCGCCCCCACCGTCGGCGCGGCCACGCCGGTTCCGGTTACGGCAATAGGGATGCCGGATGAATGGGCGTCATATGGGCCGGTTGTACGTGGATTGTGGAGGCAGGTCTCGCGATGCGGGCGATCCGGTGTGACCCCGATCCTGCGCTGTCATATTCCGACAACCTTGCCCGACTGATAATGCAGATGCGGCAGGCCCGTCCTGCATTTGGCCGGCGGTTCAAATCGATAATGCGCCTGCCACGGGCCGTCTGGAAACCCGCATCGACACGATCCCATGGAGCGATGACAAACCATAACCAGTGGCTGTTCCGGCAGCAGCTTTCCGTCGTATCGCTGACCAAAATCCTGCTCGACCCCTTCGTGGCCGTGCTGGTGCTGATCGGCTGCGCGCTGTATTTCGGCGAACCCTTCCGCGGGCCGTATCCCATCCTCGCCCTCATCGTTTTTACCCTCACCTTCCCCGGCAAGTGGCCCGAGGTCACCCTGCGCGCCTTCTGGAACGAAGTCGTCATGCCGTGGTTCTTCCTGTCCGGGCTGATCCTGCTGTTCGGCTATTCCACCGGCTATCTCGACTGGTTTCCGCCCGATCTGGTGATGGCGTGGATGCTCGCCACCCCGGTTGCCATGTACGTCGCGCACCGCATCGTGCGCAAGATCCTGCCGCGCCTGCTGCTGCTGGAAGGCGGGCGCCGCCGCGCCATCATCGTCGGCGCCGGCCACCTGGGCACCGAGCTGCGCGGGCGCTTTGCCGACGACCGCGCGCTCGGCGTCGACGTCGCCGGCTTCTTCGACGACCGCGAAATCGGGCGCACCCAACTCGTCGATCCCAAAGGGCTGCTCGGCCGGCTCGACGACATCCCCGGCTACGTCAACCGCAGCGGCATCGACCTCGTCTACATCACCCTGCCCATGGCCTCGCAGCCGCGCACCCTGAGCCTGCTCGACGCCCTGCGCGACACCACCGCCTCGGTCTATTTCGTCCCCGACATCTTCGTTTCCGACCTCATCCAGGCGCGGGTCGACCACATTCACGGCATGCCCGTCGTCGCGCTGACCGAAACCCCCACCCTCGGCGTCAGCGGCATCGGCAAGCGCATCAGCGACGTCGTCATCGCCAGCCTCATCCTGCTCATGATCTGGCCGCTTCTGCTGGTGCTCGCCATCGGCGTCAAGATCTCCTCGCCCGGCCCCGTCATCTTCAAGCAGCGCCGCTACGGCCTCGACGGCCAGGAAATCCTCATCTACAAATTCCGCTCCATGACCGTCTGCGAGGACGGCGGAACCATCAACCAGGCCAGCCGCCGCGACACCCGCATCACCCCCTTCGGCGCCTTCATCCGCCGCACCTCGCTCGACGAACTGCCGCAGTTCATCAACGTCCTGCAGGGCCGCATGAGCGTCGTCGGCCCGCGTCCCCACGCCGTCGCCCACAACGAGCAATACCGCAAGCTCATCAAGGGCTACATGCTGCGCCACAAGGTCAAGCCCGGCATCACCGGCTGGGCGCAGGTCAACGGCCTGCGCGGCGAAACCGAAACCCTCGACAAGATGCGCGCCCGCATCCAGTACGACATCGACTACATGCGCAACTGGTCGCTGGTGTTCGACCTCATGATCATCGGCAAGACGCTTGCCGTCGTCTGGCGCGACCAGAACGCGTACTAAAAGTCGCAAGCTGCAAGGAGGACGTCATTCCGGCGTGCACCGGAAAGGCGGATGGAAGAGCGGGTGGGCGCCGCCCGCCGCCGCTCCGCGCGGGCTGCACCCGCAAGGGATAGGCCGTGGTTGTAAAGCCGCTAAAGCGGCAACAACCACGCTCCGCCCCCCTTGATCTACATTCTGTGTCTCTGTGGTGAGGAATTTATGGTCAACGCGGTCCGGCCGATTTTGGAGCCGCCTCACAACCGGCTTTTTTCGAGGGGCCAACCGCCTGCCCAATCGCCCCCCCGCATTCAAATTTTCACCCATTCGGGCGTCCGGCATGCTTCCTGTCTTCGGGCTAACCGGCAGTGCGCTTACTGTAACATTCGTACCACATAATTTCCGGTCATCCGGATTATGAGGAAGTCGAAAATGCAAGGATTCAGGAAGCTGTATCTGCCGTTGCTGGCCGCTGCGCTGGTGGCAGGCTGTGGCGACGGGAAGGACGACGCGGCGACGGGCGAGAAGAACCCCACCCAGGTGGCGGCCAGGGTCAACGGCACCGAATTGACGGTGCATCAGGTGAACTACGCGCTGCAGCGCATTCCCAATCTCGACAAGGAACAATCCAGGGCGGCTTCGCTGCGGGTGGCGCGCAATCTGGTCGATCAGGAAGTGGTGGTGCAGAAGGCGCTGGAAGACAGGCTGGATCGCGATCCCTTGGTGGTGCAGGCGCTCGATGCGGCGCGGCGCCAGATCCTGGCCGAGGCTTATATGAGCCGCAAGCTGGGCACGCCGGCTGAGCCGGCCGAGGCCGAGGTGACGGATTATTTCAACAGGCACCCGGAACTGTTTGCCAGGCGCAAGATTTATCGCCTGCAGGAAATCTCGATCAAGGCGCCGAAGGACAAGCAGGATGCGATCCGCACCCAGTTGGCGGCATCCAAAAACCTGAACGATTTCGGCACATGGCTGAAGGCTGAGAATCATCCGGTGAAAGCCGCGCAGGGCGTAAAGCCGGCCGAGCAGCTGCCGCTGGAGATCCTGCCTCGCCTGGCTGAAATGCCGAAAGGCCAGGCGATGGTGGTGAACGCGCCGGACGGCCTGCTGGTGATCGTGCTGGCCGATTCGCAGACGCAGCCGGTGACGCTGGAGCAGGCCAGGCCGGCGATTGTGCGGTTGCTGCAGACGCAGGCACGCCAGAAGGCCGCCAAGGCCGAACTGGATGCGTTGAAGGCCGCAGCCAAGATCGAATACGTGGGCGAGTTTGCCGATGCCGGCAAGGAAGAGGCGGCTCCGGCGGCTGCGACACCTGCCAGGCCTGCTGCCCCGGCAACGGACGCTGCGCCCGCTGCCGACGCCGATGCGATCAGCAAAGGCATTTCCGGTCTGAAGTGATCTGACGGGCGCGGCGACAAGCCGCGCCTGTTTCGTTATGTCTCCCATTTTCGTACGCAGCCTGCCGTTCGGACTGTATATCGCCCTGCTTGCGGTGGAAGGCCTGTTGCCCGGATGGGTGCCGGACTTCGACGTGCGCTGGCTGTATCCGGTGAAGGCCGGGCTGGTGGCGCTGGCTCTGGCGGTGCTGTGGCGCCATTACGCCGAACTCGGGTCGTACGGCCTGCCGGCGAGGCACCTGCTGCTGTCGGTCGGGGTGGGGGTCGCGGTGCTGGTGCTGTGGGTCAATCTCGACGCCGGCTGGATGCTGATGGGCGAGGCGGGCGAGGGCTACGACCCCACCGACGAGGCCGGCCGCATCGACTGGCTGCTGGTCGCCTTCCGCATCGCCGGCGCCGCGCTGGTGGTGCCGGTCATGGAAGAACTGTTCTGGCGCTCGTTCCTGCAGCGCTGGGTGCGGCAGCCCGATTTCCTGAGTCTGAACCCGGCGCGGATCGGCCTCAGGGCGCTGCTCATCGCCAGCGCGCTGTTCGCCGTCGCACACCTGCAATGGCTGGCCGGGCTGATCGCCGGCCTGGCCTACGGCTGGCTGTACATCCGCACGCGCAACCTGTGGGCGCCGATCGTCGCGCATGCCGTCACCAACGGCGCGCTGGGCGCGTACGTGGTGGCCACCGGCCGGTGGAGTTTCTGGTGAGGCGTCTTTGGGGCACCTTGAGTCCGTCACACCGGCGCAAGCCGGTGTCCAGTCGGCTTGATTTGCTGGATTCCGGCTTCTGCCGGAATGACGAACTATGCCGCCGACCCGTGTGGGCTGCGCCCACCCTACGCGGCTTTGCTGTTTTGGCGCTGACCGCGCTGCCGGCCGTGCCCGCGCAGGCGAAGGAGGGCGATACCTTCCAGCCGTTCGTCTCCTACACGCGCTATTACGACAGCAATCTGTTTCGCCTCGCCGGGAGCGAATATGCATTGGTGCCGCACCTGTCCGACCAGTACGGCGTGCTGAGCGCCGGGGTGAACGCGGACTGGCAGCCCGGCCGCCAGCGCGTCATCGCCAGCGCCAGCAAGAGCCTGGTGCGCTATTCGCGCAACCCCCAGCTGGATTACGACGGGTCGGATCATCAGTTGAAATGGAACTGGCGGTTGGGCAATCACTGGTCGGGCCAGGTCGGCGCCACCGAAAGCGTGGCGCAAAGCAGTTTCAGCGATCTGGTCGGCCTGCTGATCAACAACCAGGTCACCCGGAAAAACCGCTTCGCCAACGCCGAGTGGCAGTTTCATCCGCGCTGGCATGCGGGACTGGGCGCGGCTACCGCTTCGTCGACCAACAGCACAACGCAGCGGGCGTCATCCGATTACGAGGACATCAGCGCATATGCCACCCTGGGCTACACCACGCCCAAGGGCAGCAAGCTGCGCGGCCAGCTGCGCAGGGTGGAGGGTGAATACCCCAACCGTTCGGCAGGTCTGTTCGCGGATCGCGCCTATACCTTGACCGAATACAACCTGCTGGGCGACTGGAACATGAGCGGCAAGCTGATCGCCCACGCCAGGCTCGGCTATGTCCAGCGCGAGAACGACACCCTGTCGCAACGCAATTTTTCCGGTTTGGCGGGGCGTCTGTCGGCGGACTATTTCCCCAGCGGCAAAACCGCGCTGAACTGGGCGCTCTACCGCGAGATTGCGAACTCCGACGACGTCAACGCCAGCTACCAGCTCAGCGCCGGAACCCGCCTGGGCGCAGCCTGGCTGGCCACCTCCAGGGTCACCTTGCGCGCCAGCGCCAGTTTCGAGAACCGCTCATTCGAGGGCGATACCGGCTTTATTTTGCCGGGCACGCCCCAGCGTGACGAGGACACCCTCAGCGGTTCGCTGTCGCTGAGCTACGCCCCGCTCCGCATGGCCACCATCGATGTCGGCGTGCAGGCAGGACGTCGGGAATCCAATATCCCTGTCAACGATTA
>JAMCVR010000128.1:18148-22980 GCA_023475455.1 Thermoplasmatota archaeon
CAAGCTGGCGGGCAGTACCCCTGCCCAGGGCGAAACCGAAATCGCCAAGCGCCTGAGCAAGGGCGGTTTCATCCTCGAACCCTTCGTCACCCTCAACGTCCTGCAATACCGCAGCCAGCAGATTTCGGTGCTGGGACGGGTCAACCGGCCGGGCAAGTTCATCCTGGAAAAAGTCAGCCGCGTGACCGATGCGCTGGCGCTGGCCGGCGGCATCGTTGCCGACGGCGCCGACACCCTCACTCTGGTGCGCACCCGCGACGGCAAGCCCGAATACCGTGAAATCGACGTGATCGCCCTGTTCAGGCCGGGCGGCGAGGCCAGCAACGAACTGGTTCAGGACGGCGACATCATCAATGTGGCGCGCCAGCCGATGTTCTACATCTACGGCGAAGTGCAGCGCCCCGGCGCCTTCCGCCTGGAACGGAACATGAGCGTGGTGCAGGCCCTGTCGCTGGGCGGCGGCGTCACCGCGCGTGGCACCCAGAAAGGCATCCAGATCCTGCGCCGCGACGCCAGCGGCGTCATGCAGCAGCTGGACACCCGGTTGGCCGACCCGGTGAAAAAAGACGACGTGATCTACGTCAAGGAAAGCCTGTTTTGAGGAGACACCGAAAAACCCGGTTCGTCATTCCGGCGCAGGCCGGAATCCGGTCAATCAGCGAAACTGGACCCCGGCGTTCGCCGGGGTGACGATCAAGTCAGCGCAACCCTAAAGAGATACCCGCCATGAACTTCACCCAATTCCTGCTGATTCTGAACGCCCGCAAGTGGGTCATCCTCGGCGTGCTGTTGCTCACGGTTGCCGCCACCGCGGCAGTCAGCCTGCTGCTGCCCAGGGAATACACGGCGACCACCACGCTGATCATCGATTCCAAGAGCAAGGATGCGATAACCGGCCAGTTGCTGCCGTCGCAGATGTTCCCAGGCTACATGGCCACGCAGATCGACATCATCAACAGCAGCCAGGTGGCGAACCGCGTGGTGCGTGATCTGAAGCTGGCAGAGAATCCGGCCACCCGCGAGCAGTTCATGCAGGCGACCGAAGGCGAGGGCACGATCGAGGAGTGGCTGGCCAAGCTGCTGCTGCAAAAGATCGACGCCGAACCCTCGCGCGAATCCAGTGTCATTTCCATCGGCTTCACCGGTTCCGATCCCCGATTCGCCGCGATCGTGGCCAACGCCTTCGCCAAGGCCTACATCGAAACCAACCTCGACCTGCGCGTGGAGCCGGCCAAGCAGACCGCCGCCTGGTTCGACCAGCAGATCGTTCAGCTGCGCGCGAACCTCGATCAGGCCCAGCAGAAGCTCACTGCCTATCAGCGCGAAAAAGGCCTGGTCGAATCCGAGGAAAGGCTGGACGTCGAAACCCGCCGCATGGCCGACCTGGCCGGGCAGATGGTGGCTGCGCAATCGGCGTTGTTCGATGCCAGCTCGCGCACGCGCGACAGCGCCAGCCTGCCCGAAGTCATCAACAACCCCGTGGTGCAAAATCTCAAGGCCCAGGTGGCGCAGGGCGAAGGCCGGCTGGCCGAGCTGGCCAATCGGGTGGGGGCCAACCATCCCGACTTTATTCGCCTGCAGGCCGAGGTGAACAGCTACAAGACGAAACTCGCCGCCGAACTCGGCACCGCCACGCGCGGCGTGGGCGCAACCGCCGGCGCGGCGCGCCAACGCTACAACGAACTGAGCGGTGCATTCGCCGCATGGCCGACCTGGCCGGGCAGATGGTGGCTGCGCAATCGGCGTTGTTCGATGCCAGCTCGCGCACGCGCGACAGCGCCAGCCTGCCCGAAGTCATCAACAACCCCGTGGTGCAAAATCTCAAGGCCCAGGTGGCGCAGGGCGAAGGCCGGCTGGCCGAGCTGGCCAATCGGGTGGGGGCCAACCATCCCGACTTTATTCGCCTGCAGGCCGAGGTGAACAGCTACAAGACGAAACTCGCCGCCGAACTCGGCACCGCCACGCGCGGCGTGGGCGCAACCGCCGGCGCGGCGCGCCAACGCTACAACGAACTGAGCGGTGCATTCGCCAAACAAAAAGCCAAAGTGCTGGAACTGAAACAGCAGCGTGAGGAAGCCACGCTGCTGGCGCGCGACCTGGAAAACGCCCAGCGCATCTACGATTCCGCCCTGCAGCGCTACGGCCAGAGCCGCATGGAAGCGCAGTCCACGCAGACCGACATCGCGGTGCTGAACCCGGCCGTTGCCCCCACCGAGCCTTCCAAGCCGCGCGTCATCCTGAATATTCTGCTCTCGCTGTTCCTGGGCACCCTGCTGGGCGTAAGCCTGGGTTTTTTGATCGAACTGCTGGATCGCCGTGTACGTTCCGGACAGGACATCGTCGCCACCCTGGGCATTCCGGTGCTGGCCGAGGTCACGAAGAAAGGCCGCCTGGAAATCCTGCGCCGCATGTTCCGCCGCAGCCGCCCTGCGATGGCTTGAACACGATGACTCGGCCCGAAAATCCCTTGTCCGTCATTGCGAGCATAGCGACGTGGCAATCCAGAAATGCCCGATTGACCCCATGCGCTGGATTGCCGCGCTTCGCTCGCAATGACAAGGATCGGGGTTTGTCCAGTCATTCCGGCGCAGGCCGGAATCCAGCGTTTGCGAGAAACTGGACACCGGCTTCCACCGGTGTGACGGCAAACTTTATTCGTACCGGAACAACCGTACCCCACTCCGCATAAGCCGAGGTTTACCCATGAATTCACTCACCAGCACCAGCGAACAAAGCAGCATCGTCGAAGCGGCGGCCGCCATCCGTGCCGAAGCCCACATCGGCAAGCTGCTGCAGGACGCCGGCAAGCTCAAGCCGCAGGATATGGAGCGCGTGCTCAAACTGCAGCAGGAACAGAACCTGCGCTTCGGCGAGGCCGCGCAAAAGCTTGGCCTGGTGAGCGAGGCCGACATCCGGCAGGCCTTGTCGCACCAGTTCGAGTATCCCACCATTCCCGCCGCCGAGGCCCGCCTCAGCCCCGAGCTCACCGCCGCCACCGCGCCCTACGGCAAGGAGGCCGAAGCGCTGCGTTCGGTGCGTTCCGAACTGCTGCTGCGCTGGTTCCACGACGGCCGCAAGACGCTGGCGATCGGCAGCGCGCGCGCCGACGTGCTGGAACTGAAACAGCAGCGTGAGGAAGCCACGCTGCTGGCGCGCGACCTGGAAAACGCCCAGCGCATCTACGATTCCGCCCTGCAGCGCTACGGCCAGAGCCGCATGGAAGCGCAGTCCACGCAGACCGACATCGCGGTGCTGAACCCGGCCGTTGCCCCCACCGAGCCTTCCAAGCCGCGCGTCATCCTGAATATTCTGCTCTCGCTGTTCCTGGGCACCCTGCTGGGCGTAAGCCTGGGTTTTTTGATCGAACTGCTGGATCGCCGTGTACGTTCCGGACAGGACATCGTCGCCACCCTGGGCATTCCGGTGCTGGCCGAGGTCACGAAGAAAGGCCGCCTGGAAATCCTGCGCCGCATGTTCCGCCGCAGCCGCCCTGCGATGGCTTGAACACGATGACTCGGCCCGAAAATCCCTTGTCCGTCATTGCGAGCATAGCGACGTGGCAATCCAGAAATGCCCGATTGACCCCATGCGCTGGATTGCCGCGCTTCGCTCGCAATGACAAGGATCGGGGTTTGTCCAGTCATTCCGGCGCAGGCCGGAATCCAGCGTTTGCGAGAAACTGGACACCGGCTTCCACCGGTGTGACGGCAAACTTTATTCGTACCGGAACAACCGTACCCCACTCCGCATAAGCCGAGGTTTACCCATGAATTCACTCACCAGCACCAGCGAACAAAGCAGCATCGTCGAAGCGGCGGCCGCCATCCGTGCCGAAGCCCACATCGGCAAGCTGCTGCAGGACGCCGGCAAGCTCAAGCCGCAGGATATGGAGCGCGTGCTCAAACTGCAGCAGGAACAGAACCTGCGCTTCGGCGAGGCCGCGCAAAAGCTTGGCCTGGTGAGCGAGGCCGACATCCGGCAGGCCTTGTCGCACCAGTTCGAGTATCCCACCATTCCCGCCGCCGAGGCCCGCCTCAGCCCCGAGCTCACCGCCGCCACCGCGCCCTACGGCAAGGAGGCCGAAGCGCTGCGTTCGGTGCGTTCCGAACTGCTGCTGCGCTGGTTCCACGACGGCCGCAAGACGCTGGCGATCGGCAGCGCGCGCGCCGACGAAGGCGCGAGCTACCTGGCCGCCAACCTGGCGGTGCTGTTTGCGCAAATGGGGCGCAAGGTGCTGCTGATCGACGCCAACATGCGGCAGCCGCGCCAGCACAGGATTTTCAACCTGGGCAAGGGCATGGGTCTGTCCGACATCCTGGCCGAGCGCGTGCCCGCGCCGCAGGTGCATACCATCAAGCCGTTCCAGACGCTGTCCGTGCTGCCCGCCGGTTCGCCCCCGCCCAACCCGGCCGAACTGCTGGCGCGGCCATCGTTCGGCGCATTGCTGTCCGGGCTGGAAATCCGCTACGATACCATCCTGCTGGACACCGCGCCGTCGCAGCTCGGATCGGATTTTCTGCTGGTCGCGGCGCGCGCCGGCGGCATGCTCATCGCCGCCCGCCGCAATGTCAGCCGCCTGGCGCCGCTGGCTGAACTGAAAGAAAAAATCACCCTCACCGGCGCGCAAGCCGTCGGCGCCGTCGTACTGGACTGAACGCATGGCTACGCTTGCCCCCTCCACTTCCGCGCTCGACGCCCTGGCGCCCCTTAAAGCCTGGTGGCCGATCATCCTCGGCCTGCTGGTGCTGTATGCGCCCACCTACTGGATGCTGGCGCACGGTCTGTGGAACTCGGACGATTATGCCCACGGCCCCATCGTGCTGATCGTTACG
>JAMCVR010000250.1 GCA_023475455.1 Thermoplasmatota archaeon
GCGTGGGAAAACTACCACCGTATCCTGACGGCGGAAGCCCACATGAAGCACATCCAGTTCCGCGAAGAAAGCCGTTACCCCGGTCATGGACGAGTACGTGGCCGGCGTCGCGACCTACTACACGACCAATGCCAACATGCTGGGCGTGGCCGAGGACAAGCTGAACATGCTGAAGGAAGACGCCGAGAAGATGCGTGCGAAGGACCTGCACGAACTGCTCCGCGCGTGGGAAAACTACCACCGTATCCTGACGGCGGAAGCCCACATGAAGCACATCCAGTTCCGCGAAGAAAGCCGTTACCCCGGCTTCTACTACCGCATGGACAAGAACTTTGTCGATGAGGAAAATTGGCACTGCTTCGTGAACTCGGTGTACGACAAGAACTCCAAACAGTGGAACTGCTTCAAGCGCGCCCACGTGGATCTGGTCGACAAGTCCAAGCTGTTCAAACCCGCTGCGCACTAATCCGTTAATTTTGCAGTGAACTCCGGGCGCCGCTGTGTTAAAACGGCGCCCTTTAAAACCGGGCGCCATCAGGCGCCCGGTTTTTTTCCGGTTTCAATACCGGCAAGGCAAGCAAGGTTGTTCAGCATCCGGCCGAAAGCGCGTACCCTAAAGGACTCCGATCCGCTACACGCTAAAGCACGTGCGGAATCGTATGCCCTACGCACCCCCGACTGTGTGTTGATTATTTTTTGAAGTAAGGGGCCAAGCCCCACGAGGTTGAACCATGAACGAAGCCGAATTCAAGGACATGATCGAAGACTCCCCCTTCGCGGGCAGTCCGGTCAAACCCGTCATGCTGACGGAAGACGCGACGCTGCGGTTCCGTTGCCATCGCAACGTCAAGTGCTGGAACGCCTGCTGCAGCAACATCGACATCCCGCTGACGCCCTACGACATCCTGCGGCTGAAAAAACGCCTGGACATGTCGTCCGGCGAATTTCTCAACCAGTACTCGGTGCCGTTCGAGATGGACAAGGACGGCATGCCCGGCGTCAAGTTGAAGCCGGTCGAGGGCGGCACCGCCTGCCAGTTCATGACCCCCGAAGGCTGCGGCGTCTACGAAGACCGCCCGACCGCCTGCCGCTACTACCCGGTGGCCCTATTGACCATGCGCCGCTCGGACGAATACGTCGACCGCAGCGCGTATGCCATGGTGAAAGAACCGCACTGCCTCGGCCACTTCGAGGACAAGACGCAGACCATCGAAGAGTACCGCCGAGAACAGGGTGTGGCCGAATACGACGAGAAGGCGCACCCCTGGCGCCAGCTGGTGCTCAAGCGCAAGTCGGCCGGCCCCGCCATCGGCAAACCGACGCCGGTTTCCAACCAGCTGTTCTTCATGGCGAGCTACGACGTCGACCGTTTCCGCGCCTTCGTCATGAGCCCGAGTTTCAACGACACCTACGACATCCCGGTCGAGGTCATGGCGACGCTGATCGCCGACGACGAGGCCCTGCTCGACTTCGGCCTCAACTTCCTGCGCCACGCGCTGTTCGGCGAGAAATTCGTCGAGGAACGGCCGGATGCCTACGAGAAGCGCCTGGCACGGCGGCGCGCTTTAGCCAAGCAGGAAAAGGAAGCCGAATTCCAGAAGAAGATGGAACTGGAAGACGACAAGTATTCAGGCGAACACTGAGC
The DNA here is from genome assembly GCA_023475455.1 of Thermoplasmatota archaeon. The sequence goes on from JAMCVR010000250.1 coordinate 1,646, forward strand.
TCACATGCGTTTGCTCGTACTTGTCCTGCTCGCGTTGACGGCCCTGCTCCCCGCAGGTGCCTCGGCGCAGGCCACGCTCAACAAGTGCATCGACGCGGAGGGCAGGATCACCTATTCCAACCTGCCCTGCCGCAACGCACGGGAAACCCGCGCGGTGGAGATCGATCCCCCGCCGCTGCCCGATCCGGTACGCGCACAGCCCGTGCAGACGCAACCAGCCAAACCTGCCGCAGCCAAGCCGGCAGCCAGCGCGAACGCGCCAGCACCGATTAGTCTCGAAACCCGGCGTACCACCGGCAAGCCCGCTGCACGTGCCTCGGCGCGCCGGTGCGACGCGCTGACCGACAAGCTGGGCCGCGTGTTCGACAAGATGGACCAGGCGCGCCGCAAGGGCTATACGCAGGAACAGATGGACGCGTGGAATCTTGAGGTCAAGGACCTCGAACGCAAAAAACAGCAATCCGGCTGTTTCTGAAAAACCACCCAGACCATGAACGCCCGCACCCTCGACCCCGCGCACCACCTGATCGAAAAAGAGCCGTATTACGAAGCGGTCGGCGACGAAATCCAGTTGTTCGAAGCTGCCTGGCGGCAACAGATCCCGGTGCTGCTGAAAGGCCCCACCGGCTGCGGCAAGACGCGTTTCATGGAACACATGGCGTGGCGGCTGAAGCGGCCGCTCATCACCGTATCGTGCCACGACGACCTCACCGCGTCCGACCTGGTGGGGCGCTATCTGGTGAAGGGCGGCGAAACCGTGTGGGTCGACGGACCGCTGACCCGAGCGGTGCGCGCAGGCGGCATCTGCTACCTCGATGAAATCGTCGAGGCGCGCAAGGACACCATGGTGGTGATCCATCCGCTGGCCGACGACCGCCGCACCCTGCCGATGGAAAAGCTCGGCCAGATGGTGGAGGCCCCGCCCGAATTCTGCCTCGCGATTTCCTACAACCCCGGCTACCAGAGCGTGCTGAAGGATTTGAAGCAGTCGACCCGGCAGCGTTTCGTCGCGCTGGAATTCGATTACCCGTCGGCCGAACTCGAACGCCGCATCGTCGCCACCGAGTCCGGCGTCTCCGAAGTGGTCGCCGACAGCCTGGTGCGCTTCGCGCAAATGACGCGCAACCTCAAAGGCAGCGGGCTGGAGGAAGGCGCGTCCACGCGGCTGCTGGTGCATGCGGGCAAGCTGATCGCCGACGGCGTCAGCCCGGTCACCGCGTGCAAATCGGCGGTCGCGCAGGCGGTCACCGACGATGCCGACATGCTGAAGGCGATCCAGGAACTCTCCTCGTCCATTTTCTGATGGCGCAACCGCCGTTATCGGCAGTCGAGATGGAGGCCAGCCTCCACGTCTGGCTGGAAACCGAATTCACCTATTTCAAAGTCGAGCAACTTGCAGCCGAACTCGGCGCGCTGACGCGCGACGAGCAGGACTTCATCCTCGGCTGGATCCGCCGCATCGCCTCCACCCACATCACGCTCGCCTGGCAGTTCGGCCGCCGTGCGCCGGCGCTGCTGCCGCGCATGGAGCGGCGCCTGCTGGAAGCCTGGGCGGTGCATGCCTGCGACGTGTTCGACCGCACCGGGTTGCAGACCGCGCTCAGGGTGATGGAAGAGGTCGACAGCTTCGACGACGCGCAGCATCGGAACGACGCGGCCGGCGCGCTGTTCGAGGACATCGCGCCGGTGCTCGGCAATTTCGTCTGCGGCCTCTCCGGCCGGCGGCTGCGCATCGAGGAAGGCGACGCCGCCTGGACCGACGGCGAGCGCATCGTGCTGCCGCCGCGGATCGCCGCCCTGCCGAATCTGGACGACAACTTCCAGCTCGCCAAGGCTACTGTTGCATTGCTGTGGGCGCAAACCCGCTTCGGCAGCCTGCGCATCGACCATGCCGGCATCGCCGCCGGCTACGCCGACCCCGAACGCGCGCTCACCCGCCTGTACGCACTGGAGACGCTGCGGCTCACCGCGCGCATCGCGCGCGAACTGCCGGGCCTGCACCGCCAGATGCAGCGCCTGCGCGCCCAACTCGATCCCCCGCTGCCGCCAGGCTGGCGGCGGTTCGAGACGTCGCTGGCTTCAGACCAGGCCACGTCGGACGACAGCCTCGCCCTGCTCGGCGCCGCCTACGACGAGGCCGACTGCCCGCAGTGGAGCGACCAGGGCTGCCTGCGCCCGGAGGCGATCGCCGCCGCCCGCGCCGCCCGGCTGGACAAGGAAAAGGCGCGGCTGCGCATCAAGCTCGCCGAGCTGCTGGAGGAACACCAGGCCGCGCAAGCCGACCCGCAGGCCGCCTCCGAAGCCCCAGCCGAGTTGGACATCGAGACGCGCGACGAAAACGGCCGGCTCGACTTCGAGGTCACCCTCGACGGCGCCCCCCTTGCCCCACCCGACACTGTCAAGCAGCTGCTCACCTCGGTCTACCTCGACTTCGGCGAGATTCCCCCGGAATACCTCACCCCGGCGGGCGACGGCGAATACGACCCAAATCAGGTGTTCGACCAGCCCGAGGACCCCGATGCCGTGTGGCACGGCACCTACCACGAGAAAGGCGCCGAGCTGTATCCCGAGTGGGACCATGGCCGCCAGCATTACCGCAAGAACTGGTGTGTGATGCGGGAAAAAACCGTCGCCCCGGTCCACGACAGCTTTTACCGCGACACGCTCGACAAATATACCGGGGTGGTCAAGCACCTGCGCCGGAAGTTCGAGGCCTTGCGCGACGAGAACCGTCTCGACAAGCGCCAGACCCAGGGCGACGAAATCGATCTCGACGCGCTGATCGAGGCGCTTGCCGACGCCCGCGACGGCCGCGAGATGAGCGACCGCCTGTTCGTGCGCCTGCACCGCGCCGAGCGCAACATCGCGGTGGCGTTTCTGGTCGACATGAGCGGCTCGACCAAGGGCTGGATCAACGAGGCTGAGCGCGAGGCGCTGATCCTCTTGTGCGAGGCGCTGGAACTGCTGGGCGACCGCTACGCCATCTACGGCTTTTCCGGCACCACCCGAAAAAGGTGCGAACTGTTCCGCATCAAAACCTTCGACGAACGCTACGGTGACGAGGTGAAGGCGCGCATCGCCGGCATCCGCCCGCAGGAGTACACGCGCATGGGCTTTGCGCTGCGCCACATGACCCGGCTCTTGAACCGGGTCGAGGCCAGGACCCGCGTGCTGGTGACGCTGTCGGACGGCCGCCCGGACGATTATTTCGACGTCTACCGCGGCCAGTACGGCATCGAGGACACGCGCATGGCGCTGCTGGAGGCGGCGCGCACCGGCATCCACCCCTTCTGCGTCACGCTCGACCGCGACGCGCGCGACTACCTGCCGCACATGTACGGCGCGGCGC
>JAMCVR010000213.1:0-1745 GCA_023475455.1 Thermoplasmatota archaeon
ATGCGCGTGTGTTCGAGGAAGCGCCCGACCACCGAGCGCACCCGGATGTTGTCCGACAGCCCGGCGATGCCGGGGCGCAGCGCGCACACGCCGCGGATGATGAGGTCGATCTTCACCCCGGCCTGCGCCGGAATGACGTGGCTGCGGATTATTTCTGTCTGGTCAGCAGCGCCAGCAGTTCGGCCTGCGCGCTGTAGGGCTGGGCGCGGCGCGGGGTGCGGCGGCGGTAGCTGCCGTCGGGCAGCATGTCCCAGGCCTGCACGTTGTCGCGCAGGTAGGGCTTCAGCCCCTCTGCGATCACGCGCTTTTTCAGCTTGGGATTGAGGATGGGGAAGCCGGTTTCGATGCGGCGGAAAAAGTTGCGGTCCATCCAGTCGGCACTCGACAGGTACACCTGCTCGTCGCCCTCGTTCCTGAAATAGAAGATGCGCGTGTGTTCGAGGAAGCGCCCGACCACCGAGCGCACCCGGATGTTGTCCGACAGCCCGGCGATGCCGGGGCGCAGCGCGCACACGCCGCGGATGATGAGGTCGATCTTCACCCCGGCCTGCGAGGCGGCGTAGAGCGCCGCGATGACCTGCGGTTCCAGCAGCGCGTTCATCTTGGCGACAATGGCGGCGGACTTGCCGGAGGCGGCCAGTTCGGCCTCGCGGTTGATCGCGGCGATGACTTCGCTGTGCAGGGTGAACGGCGACTGCCACAGGCGCTTGAGCTTGCCGGCCTTGCCCAGGCCGGTGATCTGGGTGAACAGGCTGCCGACGTCGGCGGTGATGGCCTCGTCGGCGGTCAGCAGGCCGAAGTCGGTATACATCCGCGCGGTGCGGGCGTGGTAGTTGCCGGTGCCCAGGTGCGCGTAGCGGCGCAACTCGCCCTCTTCGCGGCGGATGACCAGCGCCAGCTTGGCGTGGGTCTTGTGGCCGACCACGCCGTAGACGACGTGGGCGCCGACCTCTTCCAGCCTGGCGGCCCAGTTGATGTTGGCCTCCTCGTCGAAGCGCGCCATCAGCTCGACCACCACGGTGACTTCCTTGCCCGACTGCGCGGCGCGGATCAGCGCCTGCATCAGCTTGGAGTCGGTGCCGGTGCGGTAGACCGTCTGCCGCATGGCGACGACGTTGGGGTCGGCTGCGGCCTGCTCGATGAAGTCGATCACCGGCTGGAAGGATTCGAACGGGTGGTGCAGCAGCACATCGTTCTTGCGGATGTGCGCAAAGATGTCGTCCTGCTTGGCCAGCCGCGCCGGCAGGGCGGGGACGAAGGGGGCGAACTTCAGCTCGGGACGGTCGACCCAGTCGGGCACCTGCATCAGGCGCACCAGGTTGACCGGGCCGTGTTCCTGGTAGAGGTCGTCGGCGTCGAGCTCGAACTGCTCCAGCAGGAAGGCCGCCATCGACGCCGAGCAGTTGTCGGCCACCTCCAGCCGCACCGCGGCGCCGAAATGCCGCTGCGGCAGTTCGCCCTGCAGCGCCTGGCGCAGGTTCTTGGTTTCCTCGTCGTCGACGAAGAGGTCGGAGTTGCGGGTGACGCGGAACTGGTAGCAGCCCTGCACCGTCATCCCGGCGAACAGCTCGCCGACGTGGGCGTGCAGGATCGACGACAGGAACACGAAGCCGTATTCGCAGCCGGCGATCTCTTCCGGCATTCGGATGACGCGCGGCAGCGCGCGCGGCGCCTGCACCACGGCGGCGCCGGAATTGCGGCCGAAAGCGTCGCGCCCGGACAGCTCGACCGCGAAGTTGAGGCTT
>JAMCVR010000213.1:2380-4993 GCA_023475455.1 Thermoplasmatota archaeon
GTGCAGCAGGCATTGCACACCCGTTATTTCGACACGCCGGACTTTGCCTTGAGCGCGCAGGGTGTCGCATTGAGAGTGCGGCGGGCGGGCCGGCGCTGGATGCAGACGCTCAAAACCGAAGGCGAGCGGCAGGGCGGGCTGTCGCGGCGCGCCGAATACGAAATGGCGGTCGCCCGCGGCAGCCCGGACTGGGGGCGGTTTCCGGCCGATGCGCTGGCCTGCGTGCCGGAGGCGCTGCGCGCGCAACTCGTGCCAGTGTTTGAAACCCATTTCAACCGCACCGCCTGGCTGCTCAAGGGCAAGGGTGGGGCGCGAATCGAGGTGGCGCTGGACGTGGGCGAGGTGCGCGCCGGCGAGCACAGCCAGCCGATCTGCGAGATCGAACTCGAACTGAAGGCCGGCCAGCCGGACGCGCTGTTCGCGCTGGCGCTGGAGTGGGCCGGTGCGTTCGACTGCCTGCCGTTCGACGTCAGCAAGGCCGAGCGCGGCGTGCGCCTGGCGCATGGGGTGGCGGCTGCCCCGGCCACGGCCGCGCCGCTGGTGCTGGACGACGGCATGAGCGTGGAAGACGGCTTTGCCGCGATCTGCCAGGCCTGCCTGGCGCAGTTCCAGGCCAATCTGCCGGGCGTGCTATTCCCTCTCCCCAACCCTGATGGAACTACTAGCCATTCGACTAAGCCCGCAAGCGGGCAAGTCGCTGGTTATCTCCCGCTTGCGGGGGAGGGGGCGAATGCTGGGCCCAAACCGATTGATGATATCGAGTACGTGCACCAGGCGCGGGTGGCGCTGCGGCGGCTGCGGGCGGCGCTGCGGTTATATCGCAAGGCGTGCGTGCCGCCGGACGAACTGCTGGACGGCTTGCGTACGCTGGCCGCCGCACTCGGTCCGGCGCGCGACTGGGACGTGCTGTGCGGCGAAACCCTGCCGGCGATTGCGCCGCGCTACCCGGATGCCGACGCCTGGCAGCGCGGCTTGCAGGCGCTGGAGCGGCGCCGCACCGAGGTGCGTGTGGCGATGCGGGAAGCGCTGACGCAGGCGCGTCCGGGTGCCTGGCTGCTGGCGATGCAGCGCTGGCTGCTGCAGCGCGGCTGGCGTTCTGTCCCGGAAGAACAGCGTTCCGTCCAGTTGTCGCCGCTCGACGCATGGGCGCGCCGGGCGCTGCAAAAGGGGCACCGCCCCATCGTCCGCAGCGCGCGAAATTTCGGCAAGCTGGCGTCGGCGCAGCGCCACGCCCTGCGCATCGCCATCAAGCGCCAGCGTTATGCGGCCGAGTTTTTTCAGTCGCTGTTCGGCGCGCCCCCTGAAGGACATAAACGCCGGCAGGGCCGTTACCTGCGCGTGCTTCGCAACGCGCAGGACAGCCTGGGGCGCGCCAACGATGCCCATGTTGCGTGGGGCCTGCTGACGGCGTCGCAGGTGGAGTCGGGGCCGATGGGGGATTTCGCGCTCGGCTGGCTGGCGGCGAAACAGGCGGAGGCGGCGAACGGCGAGAGCGCCCGGCATGCGCGCGCGTTCCTGAAATTGAAGGCGTACTGGTAGGGCGGGCCGACCCGCATTCGAGATGGATATTTGTTTGAGGTGGACCGGATGGAACTGATTTTGTGGCGACACGCCGAGGCGGGGGACACCCTTCCTGACCTCGATCGAGAACTCACCGACAAGGGCCGCAAGCAGGCGGCGCGCATGGCCGACTGGCTCAATCCGCGGCTGCCGCAGGACGTCAGGATTCTGGTGAGCCCCGCGACCCGCACCCTGCAAACCGCGCAGGCGCTGGGACGCGAATACGAGCAGGTGCCTGCACTGGCGCCGGGCGCCCGTGCGGAAGACGTGCTGGCCGCGGCAGGCTGGCCGGATGCGGCCTGTCCGGTGCTGATCGCCGCCCATCAGCCGACGCTGGGGCAGGTGGCGATGCGGCTGCTGGCCGGCCAGCCTGGCGACTTGGCGGTGAAGAAAGGCGCGATCTGGTGGTTTCAGAGCCGCGAGCGGGCGGGACAATTGCAGGTGGTATTGCGCGCCGTGGCCACGCCTGACTGGTTGTGATCCCGCAAACCCACTCGCCATCATCTCGCACCCCGATGAATTATCCGGGATAATCGCCGTGTGAACATTCAGCCCATCCAGCATGAAGCGATCCAGCTGAACCCGACCACGCAGACGAGGTGTGTGCAGTGCCGGGTTGGCTGAGCAGTCTGCGCGAGATGATCGCGGAGGCGAGCGCGTTGCGCCGCTTCATGCTTGCCCTGCTGGTTCTGTTGCCCCTGGCCGCGCTGGCCGCCGCCTATCTGTGGTTCAACCCGCCGGTCTATCGCGTGCTCTATACGCAGCTGTCCGACCGTTCCGGCGGCGAAGTCATCGCCGCGCTCGACCAGCTCGACATTCCCTATCGCCTGTCCGCCGCCGACGGCACCATCGAGGTGCCGGCCGAGCAATTGCACGCGGCACGCTACCGCCTGGCTGCGCGCGGCCTCCCCAGAACCGATGCCGATGCCGCCCATCAGCCGACGCTGGGGCAGGTGGCGATGCGGCTGCTGGCCGGCCAGCCTGGCGACTTGGCGGTGAAGAAAGGCGCGATCTGGTGGTTTCAGAGCCGCGAGCGGGCGGGACAATTGCAGG
>JAMCVR010000015.1 GCA_023475455.1 Thermoplasmatota archaeon
GCCGGCATCTTCCTCGGGATCCGCGAGCTGTACAAGAAGGAAGGCGGCGCCTTCCCCGACCCCGTCCTCAACCTGAACTGGAAGCACCGGCGCCCGGATTTCCCCTCGCCGGAAGAACTGGCGAAGGAGTTTTCCGGCAAGGCGCTGAAGGATGTGACCGACCCCAAGGATCCGGCCAGGGTGCTGGTCAAGGCCGGCGAACAGCTCAACGGCTTTGCCGAGCTGCGCGACGACGGCTCCACCGCCTGCGGCTGCTGGATCTTTTCCGGCGCCTGGAGCGAGAAGGGCAACCTGATGGCGCGGCGCGACAATGCCGATCCCTTCGGCATCGGCCAGACCCTGAACTGGGCCTTCGCCTGGCCGGCCAACCGGCGCATCCTTTACAACCGCGCTTCCTGCGACCCGTCCGGCAAGCCCTACGACCCGACGCGCAAGCTGATCGCATGGGATGCGGGCGCGGGCAAGTGGACGGGCTCGGACATCCCCGACTTCAAGCCGGATTCGGCGCCGGAGGAGGGAATGAATCCCTTCATCATGAATCCCGAAGGCGTGGCGCGTTTCTTCGCGGTGGACAAGATGAACGACGGGCCTTTCCCCGAGCACTACGAGCCCTTCGAGTCGCCGCTGGCGAACAACCCGCTGTTCCCGGACAACCCGGTGGTGCGGGCCAGCCCGGCGGCGCGGGTGTTCAAGGGCGACTGGGCAAGCTTCGGCAAAGCCGACAAGTTTCCGTTCGTCGCCACCACCTACCGGCTTACCGAGCATTTCCACTTCTGGACCAAGCACACGTTGTCCGCGGCCATCGTGCAGCCGGAACAGTTCGTGGAGATCGGCGAGGAACTGGCGAAGGAGAAGGGCATCAAGTCCGGCGACCATGTGCGGGTGAAATCGAACCGCGGATTCATCGTCGCGGTGGCCGTGGTGACCCGGCGCCTGGCGGCGCTGACCGTGGGCGGCCAAAAAACCCATACCGTGGGGATTCCCATCCACTGGGGCTTCAAGGGCGTGGCGAAAAACGGCTACCTCACCAATACCCTGACCCCTTTCGTGGGCGATGCCAACACCCAGACGCCGGAGTTCAAGGCATTCCTGGTCGACGTCGAGAAAATTTAGGAGACGACCATGGCACTGCAATCGCTCGACATCAAAGCCCGTTCCGCCACCACCACGCCTTCTCCGAACGTTCGTGCCGAGGCGGTCATCCCGGTCGCCAAGCTGATCGACATTTCCAGGTGCATCGGCTGCAAGGCCTGCCAGGTGGCCTGCATGCAGTGGAACGATCTGCGCGACGAGGTCGGCAATAACCTGGGCGTATACGACAACCCCATGGACCTCACCGACCAGTCGTGGACGGTGATGCGCTTCTCCGAAGTGGAAGTGCAGCAGGGCCGCCTGGAATGGCTGATCCGCAAGGACGGCTGCATGCACTGCGCCGATCCGGGGTGCCTCAAGGCCTGCCCGTCGCCGGGGGCGATCGTGCAATACGCCAACGGCATCGTCGATTTCCATGAGGAAAACTGCATCGGCTGCGGCTACTGCCTCGCCGGCTGCCCCTTCAACATTCCGCGCATCTCGAAGAAGGACAGCAAGGCCTACAAGTGCACGCTGTGTTCCGACCGCGTGGCGGTGGGGCTGGAGCCGGCCTGCGTGAAGACCTGCCCGACCGGCGCCATCGTATTCGGCTCCAAGGTGGACATGATCCGCCACGCCGAAGGCCGCATCGCCGACCTCAAGGAACGCGGCTACGGCAATGCCGCGCTGTACGACCCGCCAGGCGTCGGCGGCACCCACGTGATGTACGTACTGCAGCACGGCGACCAGCCGGAGCTGTATGCGAACCTGCCGAAGGATCCGGGCATCAGCCCGCTGGTCGGCCTGTGGAAGGGCATTGCCAAGCCGCTGATGAGTTTCGGCGTCGGGCTGGCGGTTTTTGCCGGCTTCTTCCATTACGTCACGGCCGGTCCCAAGGAAGTAGAGGAAGAAGAGGAGCAATCATGAGCAAGCTGATACAACGCTACACCGCCAGCGAACGCACCAGCCACTGGGTGGTGGCCATCACCTTCGTTCTCGCCGCCCTGTCGGGACTGGCGCTGTTCCACCCGGCATTCTTCTTTTTCGTGCACCTGTTCGGCGGCGGTCCCTGGACCCGCATCCTGCACCCCTTCATCGGCACGGTGATGTTCCTGTTTTTTATCGGCATGGCCATCCGGTTCTGGCGCTTCAACCGGATCACGCCGGCCGACCGCCAATGGATGAAGCGCATCGGCGACGTGATGTGCAACCGCGACGAGGGCCTGCCCGAACCCGGCAAGTACAACGCCGGGCAAAAATACCTGTTCTGGGTCATGGTGATCAGCATTCCCGTGCTGCTGGTTTCCGGCATCGCCATCTGGCAACCGTGGTTCGCGCCGTTCTTCCCCGTCTGGCTCATGCGCGTGGCCGTGGTGGTGCACGCACTGGCCGCCTGGATCATGATCCTGGGCATCGTCGTGCACGTCTATGCGGCGATCTGGGTCAAGGGCACGATCCGGGCCATGACGCGCGGCACGGTATCTGCCGCCTGGGCCAGACATCACCACCGCGCCTGGTACCGTGAAATGACCGGAAAATAATCATGCCTTTCCGTTACGGATCAATAAACCAGGCGAGAAACCTCACGATGAAATCCGATCGCGCATGACCCCCACGCTCCTACAACCCGGCCAGATCGAAGCGGCGGCCGGCAGCATTCCCGAACTGCGGCTGCCGCACGCCGACCTGTTTCTGACGCGCGCCCGGCGGCTGGAGCAACTGGCCGGGCACCATCCCCTGGGCGAATACCTGCGTTTTGTCGCCCGGCTTGCGCGGGCGCAGCAGGCAAGCCTGGACGCCGGCCCTGCGGCGCAGCTTCCCAGCCCCGAAACCCTGGCGCAGTGCCGCGAATACGCGATGCCGCCGCTGGCGCCCGCCGGGCTTGCCCGGCCGGACGGCTGGCACGAGACGGCGCGCGAACTGGCGCGGACGGTTCAACCTGGCCTGCCCCAGGCGGGCCAGGCGGCGCTGCAGCGGATCCTGGACCAGCCGGACGCGTGGGTCGACGAGCAGGCCGGGCGGCTGCTCGAAGGGGAGATGCCGCATCTGGACGCGGCTGCGGCGCCGGTGATCGGAGCCGCCCTGCAGGTGCACTGGGTCCATCTCGCCCGCCAGCTCGACCCCGCCCAGGTGGCGCGGCCCGAGCATCCCAACCTGTGCCCGGTATGCGGCTCGCATCCCGTCAGTTCGGTGGTGCGCATCGGCGGTGCCGGGAATGGCCTGCGCTACCTGCATTGCGGACTATGCGCGTCGGAATGGCATGTGGTGCGCGCCAAGTGCAGCAACTGCGACAACACCCGCGGCATCGTTTACTGCCATGTGGAGGGCGGCGACAACGTGGTGCGCGCCGAAAGCTGCCCCGAGTGCCGGACCTACCTGAAAATCATGCAGCAGGATAAAGACCCGCTGACCGACCCGGTCGCCGACGACCTCGCCACCCTGGCGCTCGATTGGCTGATGGACGAAACCGGATATGCCAAAAGCGGAATCAACTGGTATCTGATTCAGGGTCAGCTATAAAAAGACTCTGCTGCGCCACGCGGCTGTTTCGTCAACCCAAAAGGGATCGTCTATCGTGCATAGCGTCCAGGCCCGTCCGCCTTCGATCGACCGCGTCCTCAACTGGACCGCCGTTGCGCCCCTGCTCGCCGAATACGGCCGCGAACCGGTACTCGCCGGTCTGCGCAGCGTGCTCGACCGAGCCCGCCAGGCCGCACGTCATGGCGGCCTGGTCGATTACACCGAACCTGCGCTGGCGACGCATCTCGCCGCGCACCTGGCACAGCAGCATGCACCGCGCCTGCGGCGGGTCTTCAATCTCACCGGCACCGTGCTGCACACCAACCTCGGCCGCGCGCCGCTGCCGGGCGAGGCGGTGGACGCCCTGGTCATGGCGCGCCGAAAGCTGCCCCGAGTGCCGGACCTACCTGAAAATCATGCAGCAGGATAAAGACCCGCTGACCGACCCGGTCGCCGACGACCTCGCCACCCTGGCGCTCGATTGGCTGATGGACGAAACCGGATATGCCAAAAGCGGAATCAACTGGTATCTGATTCAGGGTCAGCTATAAAAAGACTCTGCTGCGCCACGCGGCTGTTTCGTCAACCCAAAAGGGATCGTCTATCGTGCATAGCGTCCAGGCCCGTCCGCCTTCGATCGACCGCGTCCTCAACTGGACCGCCGTTGCGCCCCTGCTCGCCGAATACGGCCGCGAACCGGTACTCGCCGGTCTGCGCAGCGTGCTCGACCGAGCCCGCCAGGCCGCACGTCATGGCGGCCTGGTCGATTACACCGAACCTGCGCTGGCGACGCATCTCGCCGCGCACCTGGCACAGCAGCATGCACCGCGCCTGCGGCGGGTCTTCAATCTCACCGGCACCGTGCTGCACACCAACCTCGGCCGCGCGCCGCTGCCGGGCGAGGCGGTGGACGCCCTGGTCATGGCGGCGCGCCATCCCTGCGCACTGGAATACGACCTCGAAACCGGCGGGCGCGGCGACCGCGACGACCTCGTCAACGACCTCTTGTGCGAACTCACCGGCGCCGAAGCGGCCACCGTGGTCAACAACAACGCGGCGGCGGTGTTCCTGCTGTTGAACACCCTGGCGCCGAGGAAACAGGTGATCGTCTCGCGCGGCGAACTGGTGGAGATCGGCGGCGCCTTCCGCGTGCCCGACATCATGGGCCGCGCCGGCGCCAGGCTGGTCGAGGTGGGCACCACCAACCGCACCCATCTGCGCGACTTTGCCGACGCCATCGGCCCGCGCAGCGCCATGCTGATGAAGGTGCACACCAGCAACTACGCCATTCAGGGCTTCACCGCCAGCGTGCCGGAAAGCGAACTGGCGCAGTTGGCCCATGCGAACGGCCTGCCCTTCGTGGTCGACCTCGGCAGCGGCACGCTCGCCGATCTGGCGCGCTTCGGCCTGCCGCGCGAGCCGACGCCGCAGGAATCGCTGGCGGCGGGGGCCGACCTCGTCAGCTTCAGCGGCGACAAGCTCCTGGGGGGGCCGCAGGCCGGCATCCTGGTGGGGCGGCACGAGCTGATCCAGCGCATCCGCAAGAACCCGCTGAAGCGCGCATTGCGCGTGGGCAAGCTCACGCTGGCAGCATTGGAAGCCGTGCTGCGCCTGTACCGCGATCCCGACCGCCTGGCTGAACGGCTGACGACCCTGCGCCTGCTCACCCGGCCGCCGGACGACATTCGGGCGCAGGCCGAGCGTCTGCTGCCGGCCATGCGGCAGGCGCTTGCCGCCTGGCCGGTGCGCGTGGCCGTCGAGCCGGCGCTGTCGCAGATCGGCAGCGGCTCGCTTCCGGTCGACAGGCTGCCGAGCTGGGCGCTGGCGGTGCGGCCTGCCACGCGGAAAAGCGGCGTGCTGCACGCCATCGAAGCCGCGCAGCGCGGCTTGCCGGTGCCGGTGATCGGCCGCATCGCGGACGGCGCATTGCGGCTCGATCTGCGCTGCCTCGACGATGAGGCCGCCTTCTGCACGCAGCTTCCCGGAGTGGGCACGCCATGATCGTCGGCACCGCCGGGCACATCGACCACGGCAAGACCACGCTGGTGCACGCGCTCACCGGCGTCGACACCGACCGCCTCGCCGCCGAGAAGCTGCGCGGCATTTCCATCGAGCTGGGCTACGCTTACCAGCCGTTGCCCGCGGGCGGCGTGCTGGGCTTCGTCGACGTGCCCGGCCACGAGCGCTTCATCCACACCATGCTCGCCGGCGCGGCGGGAATCGACTTCGCCCTGCTGGTGGTGGCGGCCGACGACGGCGTGATGCCGCAGACGCGCGAGCACCTCAACATCCTCGACCTGCTGGGCATCGAACGCGGTGCGGTGGCGCTGACCAAGATCGACCGCGTCGAGCCCGTACGCGTCGCCGAAGTCGAGCGCGAGCTGGTTCGATTGTTGGCCGAAACGGCGCTCGCCGGCATGCCGGTATTTCCGGTTTCGGCGACGGGCGGGCGGGGCGTCGATGCCCTGCGCGCGCATCTGCACGCCGCCGCGCAGGCGATGCCGCAGGCGGGCGCGGAAGGCGGGTTCCGCCTGGCGGTCGACCGCAGTTTCACGCTGAAGGGCGCGGGAACGATCGTCACCGGCACCGTCTTCGCCGGCCGCGTCGAGGCGGGCGACGAGCTGCTGGTGACGCCATCCGGCAGGCCGGTGCGCCTGCGCAGCCTGCACGTGATGAACCGGCCGGCGCAGACGGGGCAGGCCGGGCAGCGCTGCGCGCTCAACCTGGCCGGCGCGGGCAAGGACGAAATCGCGCGCGGCGACTGGATCGTGGCGCCGCGCCTGCACGCGCCCACCGCGCGCTTCGACGCGCGGCTGACGCTGTCGCCACAGGCGTCGGCTGCGCTGACGCACTGGGCACCGGTCCACCTGCACCTGGGGGCGGCGCACGTCATGGCGCGGGTGGCGCTGCTGGAAGGGGAGAACCTGGCGCCGGGCGAAAGCGCCTTGGCACAGCTGGTCGCCGACCGTCCGCTCGGCGCGCTCCACGGCGACCGTTTCATCCTGCGCGCCGCCGACGCGCGCCACACGCTGGGCGGCGGCAGGGTGCTCGATCCCGACGCGCCGGCGCGCCGGCGCAAGACGGCGTCGCGGCTGGCGGAACTCGCGGCGCTGGATATTCCCGACCCCGCCCGGCGCCTGCGCCAGTTGCTCGATCTGCGCGGGTTCGACCTCGACCGCCTCGCCGTACACTGGAACAGAACCGACCTCGCCACACACCTGCCGCCCCACAGCACGCGGGTGCGCGCCGGCCACGAGACCTGGGCGTTTCCCGCTGCGCACTGGCAGAGCCTGCAGGACACGCTGCGCGCCGATCTGGCCGGCTTCCACGAACGCTTTCCCGACGAACTGGGCCCCGACGCCGCCCGCGCCCGGCGCATGTTCCTGCCCAGCCTGCCGGCCGCCGTTTTCGCCGCGCTGACCGACGCACTGCTGGCGGCGGGTACGCTGCAGCGCAGCGGGCCGTGGCTGCATCTGCCGACGCACCGCGTCGCGCTCACCCGCGAAGAGGAAGCGCTCACCCAGCGCATCCGCCCCTGGCTCGCTGAGTCGCCCTTCGACCCGCCCTGGGTGCGCGACCTGGCCAGAATGAGCGGCAAGGACGAGGCGACGATGCGCCGCCTGCTGCAGAAGCTGGCGCGCCAGGGTACGCTCTACCAGGTGGTGCGCGACCTGTTTTATCTGCCGGAGGCCGTGGCCCGGCTGGCGGCGCTGGTGCAGGAACTGGAGCATGCCAGGGGGGAGACGCGTGCCGCCGAGTTCCGCGACCGCAGCGGTCTCAGCCGCAAGCGCGCGGTCCAGGTGCTGGAATTCTTCGACCGGATGGGCTACACGCGCCGCGTGCGCGAAGCCCACCGGCTGCGCAATCCGGACCTGTTCGGCAGGGCGGAACAGGCTGCGTGAAACGGTCAGTTGAGGAATCAAGGTTCAAATGGAAGGGAAGCGTGCCTGGTGGTGCGGCCGGACTTCAAATCCGGTTGGGGGCGTCAGCCGCTCCCGGGTGGGTTCGACTCCCGCTCCCTTCCGCCACTTTTTGAGGGTGTTCGGTTTTAGGGTCGACGCCGAAGCGACCGTCGAGACGGACCCAGAACATTCAGTTGTCGGCCATTACGGCCATTCGTGCGCCAACGCCTGCCTCGTGGGCGAATTGACATGGCCATTATAAGTGCTAGCGTGAGTTAGGCGATCTGCGTTTCTGGCGTCTGACGCAGGGACTGATGTTCCAGGCAACCCTGCTCCTCGAAACGCAGCCTTCGCCCGCATGACAAGGTGTCTCTACCATTCTGGCTGGCATGGGAGGTCATGATGTTCACTGTCAATCCGTTCATTCCGGTGACAGATTTTCTGCCCCCGATCTTCATGCAGGTCTACCTCGTCCTGATGGTTCTGGCGGTTGTTGCGGGAACGGCATTCGACCTTTATCACAAACGCAGTGCGCAGTTCTTCATACAGCAGAGGAAGCAGTCCAGAGCGGCCGCAACGCGCAAGCTCAGCGGCGCGGACAGGGCTTCCATCGCGGCACGCACCCTCGCTCACGACGTGGCGACGTTTGGCGAGTTCTGCAACCGGAACAGAAGGGTTTCGCATGTCCTGATGTTCTATGGCTTCGTGCTCTATCTCGTCACGACCGTCGTGATGGTATTCGCCTACCCCGCCGATCCGGGTACGCCGGCCGCCTGGCCAGTCCTGTGGAACCTCGGCGCCGTGATGGTGCTCATCGGCGGCTACTGGTTTTTCTTCTTTCTCAGGGTCAACGTGGTCCACGACGGCCAGCCCCCCTGGCGCCTGGTGCGCGCCGATCTGTTCATCGTCTCGCTGCTTGCGAGCGTCACCTTTGCGCTCCTGTTCGAACTCGTGGCGATGGCGGGGAACCCGACGGCGACCCGGCTGGTCTTCGGCCTCTACCTCCTGTTCACCACGCTGCTCTTTGTTTCCGTCCCCTGGTCCAAGTTCGCCCACATGTTCTACAAGCCGGTGATGGCGTTCGAGCGGCGGGTGCAGCAGGAAGACGGCTCCTCCGACCTTCCGGCGGCGGCACGCCGCCACCAGATCTGAGGAATCGCCATGCCGACCTTCGTTTACATGGGGCGGTGCGACGGCTGCGGAGAATGCGTGAATATTTGCCCGTCGGACATCATGCACATCGATCCGGTGTATCGGAGAGCGTTCAACATCGAGCCCAATTTCTGCTGGGAATGCTACTCGTGCGTGAAGGCGTGTCCGCAGCACGCCATCGACGTCCGCGGCTATGCGGATTTCAATCCGCTCGGGCACAGCGTGCGGGTCCATCGCGACACCGGGCTGGCGACCGTCTTCTGGAAGATCCGCTACCGCGACGGCCGACTGAAGGAATTCCAGTTTCCGATCCGGACCACGCCATGGGGGTCGATCCAGGCGCCCGCCGACTATGCGCCGCCCGACATGAGCACGCTCGACTCACCGATGCTGGCGCACGAACCGGAGGCGCTCAAGGTCGACCGGCTGCCCCGGCTCCCAACAGGAGCAACGCCATGAGCCTGCGAGCCTCGCGCAAGATCAAGTTCGTCGATGCCGACATCCTGGTCATCGGCGGCGGCTTCGGCGGCTGCGGCGCGGCGTACGAATCCCGCTACTGGGGGCGCGACCTGAAGATCGTCGTCGCCGAAAAGGCCCACATCGACCGCAGCGGCGCCGTCGCCCACGGCCTGTCGGCGATCAACTGCTACATGGGCATGCAGTGGAATGAAAACCAGCCGGAGGATTTCGTGCGCTACGCGCGCGGCGACCTGATGGGCCTGGTGCGGGAGGACCTGATCTACGACATCGCGCGCCACGTCGACTCGACGGTGCACAAGTTCGAGGAATGGGGCCTGCCGATCATGAAGAAGCCGGAGACCGGCCGCTATCTGCGGGAAGGCAAGTGGCAGATCATGATCCACGGCGAGAGCTACAAGCCGATCGTCGCCGAGGCCGCCAAAAAGTCGGCCGAGGTGTTCAACCGCATCATGGTGACCCATCTCCTGATGGACGCGACGCGTCCCAACCGGGTCGCCGGCGCGGTCGGCTTCGAGCACCCTCGCTCACGACGTGGCGACGTTTGGCGAGTTCTGCAACCGGAACAGAAGGGTTTCGCATGTCCTGATGTTCTATGGCTTCGTGCTCTATCTCGTCACGACCGTCGTGATGGTATTCGCCTACCCCGCCGATCCGGGTACGCCGGCCGCCTGGCCAGTCCTGTGGAACCTCGGCGCCGTGATGGTGCTCATCGGCGGCTACTGGTTTTTCTTCTTTCTCAGGGTCAACGTGGTCCACGACGGCCAGCCCCCCTGGCGCCTGGTGCGCGCCGATCTGTTCATCGTCTCGCTGCTTGCGAGCGTCACCTTTGCGCTCCTGTTCGAACTCGTGGCGATGGCGGGGAACCCGACGGCGACCCGGCTGGTCTTCGGCCTCTACCTCCTGTTCACCACGCTGCTCTTTGTTTCCGTCCCCTGGTCCAAGTTCGCCCACATGTTCTACAAGCCGGTGATGGCGTTCGAGCGGCGGGTGCAGCAGGAAGACGGCTCCTCCGACCTTCCGGCGGCGGCACGCCGCCACCAGATCTGAGGAATCGCCATGCCGACCTTCGTTTACATGGGGCGGTGCGACGGCTGCGGAGAATGCGTGAATATTTGCCCGTCGGACATCATGCACATCGATCCGGTGTATCGGAGAGCGTTCAACATCGAGCCCAATTTCTGCTGGGAATGCTACTCGTGCGTGAAGGCGTGTCCGCAGCACGCCATCGACGTCCGCGGCTATGCGGATTTCAATCCGCTCGGGCACAGCGTGCGGGTCCATCGCGACACCGGGCTGGCGACCGTCTTCTGGAAGATCCGCTACCGCGACGGCCGACTGAAGGAATTCCAGTTTCCGATCCGGACCACGCCATGGGGGTCGATCCAGGCGCCCGCCGACTATGCGCCGCCCGACATGAGCACGCTCGACTCACCGATGCTGGCGCACGAACCGGAGGCGCTCAAGGTCGACCGGCTGCCCCGGCTCCCAACAGGAGCAACGCCATGAGCCTGCGAGCCTCGCGCAAGATCAAGTTCGTCGATGCCGACATCCTGGTCATCGGCGGCGGCTTCGGCGGCTGCGGCGCGGCGTACGAATCCCGCTACTGGGGGCGCGACCTGAAGATCGTCGTCGCCGAAAAGGCCCACATCGACCGCAGCGGCGCCGTCGCCCACGGCCTGTCGGCGATCAACTGCTACATGGGCATGCAGTGGAATGAAAACCAGCCGGAGGATTTCGTGCGCTACGCGCGCGGCGACCTGATGGGCCTGGTGCGGGAGGACCTGATCTACGACATCGCGCGCCACGTCGACTCGACGGTGCACAAGTTCGAGGAATGGGGCCTGCCGATCATGAAGAAGCCGGAGACCGGCCGCTATCTGCGGGAAGGCAAGTGGCAGATCATGATCCACGGCGAGAGCTACAAGCCGATCGTCGCCGAGGCCGCCAAAAAGTCGGCCGAGGTGTTCAACCGCATCATGGTGACCCATCTCCTGATGGACGCGACGCGTCCCAACCGGGTCGCCGGCGCGGTCGGCTTCGATGTGCGGGACGGCAGCTTTTACGTGTTCCGCGCCAAGGCCGTGATCAACGCCGCCGGCGGGGCGTCGCACGTTTTCCGGCCGCGGTCGGTGGGCGAGGGGATGGGGCGCACCTGGTACGCCCCCTGGAGCAGCGCCTCGGCGTACGCGCTGCTGCTGGAGGCCGGCGCGAAAATGATCCAGCTGGAAAACCGCATCGTGCTGGCCCGCTTCAAGGATGGCTACGGGCCGGTGGGCGCCTGGTTCCTGCTGCTCAAGACCTTTGTCACCAACGCCTACGGCGAGCGCTTCGAGGCCTCGTGGATGGACGAGATCAAATCCATGGTCGGCAAGTACGCCGACGTCACGCCGCTGCCGACCTGCCTGCGCAATCATGCGCTGCTGCAGGAGGTCAAGGCGGGCAAGGGGCCCATCCTGATGCATACCCAGGAAGCGATCGATACCAAGGAAAAGGAGGACATCGGCTGGGAGGATTTTCTCGACATGACCATCGGCCAGGCGGTCGTCTGGGCGTCGCAGAACATCGACCCCAAGGAGACACCGTCCGAGTTGATCACTTCCGAACCCTACGTCATGGGGTCGCACGCCACCTGCTCGGGCGCTTGGGCGAGCGGGCCGGAGGACTGCGCCCCGGCGGACTACCAGTGGGGCTACAACCGGATGACCACGGTCGAGGGGCTGTTCGGCGCCGGGGACACCATTGGCGGCTCTGCGCACAAGTTCTCGTCCGGCTCGTTCACCGAAGGGCGAATCGCCGGCAAGGCGGCGGTGAAATATGTGCTGGATCACGCCGGCGCGCCCCCGCAGGTGGACGAGCAGCAGGTCGAGCGGCTCAGGCACGAGATATTCCGGCCGCTGGAAACCTTTGAGCTCGGCCGGAACGAGATCGTCGCCGGGTCGGTCGCGCCCGGCTACATCTCGCCGCTGCATGGCTTGCAGCGGCTGGAGAAGATCATGGACGAGTACGTCGGCGGCGTCAGCATGTTTTATGTGACCAGCGAACCCTTGCTCAACCGCGGCCTCGTGCTCTTGCACATGCTGAAGGAGGATCTGAACCATGTCGGCGCAGACAGCCTGCACCAGCTGCAACGCGCCTGGGAACTCCACCACCGCGTGTTGACCGCAGAGGCCGTCACCCGGCACACCCTGTTCCGGCAGGAAACCCGGTGGCCCGGCTATTACTATCGCGCCGACCATCCGAAGCTGGACGACGCCGACTGGCATGCTTTCACCGCGTCCCAGTACGATGCGAAGACAGGCGAATGGCAGATGAGCAAGCTGCCGGTGCATCATATTATTTCGTGAATAGAAGGTCGTACTTTGCCGGATACCGGTCGCTCAGATTGAAACTAAATGGTGGGAGTGAATCAGCTTCGGCCATTCAATGCCGGCTAGGTGGGTGGCAGGTACTCGGCCTTATGTGGAGCTCCACATAAGGCCGATTATGTAGACCCCTCGATTATGTGGACTTAATGCTCTGCGCTTACCCTGAGACCTTAGCTGGTGCGGAGGACGACAAGGCTACGGTCAACATAATCCACAAGCCACCAAGCATGTGGAAATGTAGTCGAGGTGACATTCAGAGGCCAATCATCGTGGTACTGCCAGTCTTTATGCGCCTCCACAGGAAATCAACGACCGATCTTGCCTCTTCAGGCAGTCGTCAAACCCCAGAAATTATGACGATCTCGTACAACCAATTACTTTGGAAAAGCCGCTCGGTACATGGCTTCCGAGATAATTCACCGTGGCAACTCCACATAATCAGGTGGTCTACATAATCGGCCATTGCAGCCGTTGGGATACGTGCGTAACTTCGGCAGCAACCGACCCGTGAGCGGTCATTGGTGGTGTATGAAGAAAAGAGATTCTGACCTATCTGTATTTCCTGATGCGGCTAGCCATCGGACTGGCTTGGTCGGCAAGTCATCGTCTTGAATGACGACTGGCTCATGCGGCTCATACCATCAGGTCTCGGATTAGAAACCGGCTTCTGATCGGTAAATCAGGCGTGACACTATGCGTTCGTGGACGCTAATGCAAGAATGAGTGCCGACATTTTCCAGAATGAGCCAAGGGCCCAATTCTGGTTCAGACAGGGATAGGAAAATGAACGACACCGAGCCGCTTGAGGAATCAGAATCCAAGAAGCCACTTCTGACCATTACCGCCGCATTAGGCGCGAAGCTCAATCTGGCTGATTTTCAGAATGCTGTCCCGATACTGCGGGAGTTGAGCGTCATCAACGATACGTCCGAGAACTTGGCTGAACTCGATCTTCGTATTGAATCAACCCCCGCCTTCCTGAAAACCAGGCATTGGCATATCGACTCCGTCAATGCCGGCCAAAGCTGCCATATCCCCGATCTCGATGTACAGCTCGATGGCGCCCTGCTGTCACGGCTGACGGAAGCCGAAGCAGCAACTGTTTCCCTGGTGTTGCGCCAGCGTGGCGAAAGCGGCGATGAGCTGGCTTGGCACGAGCAGACCGTGGAACTCCTGCCACGAAACCAGTGGGGTGGGCTATCGCACCTTCCTGACATGGTCGCTGCGTTCGTGCAGCCCAACGAGCCCGCAGTCGAGCGTGTACTGAAGCAGACCGCCGAGGTACTCCGCAAGCATGGCAAGAACCCGGCATTGGATGGCTACACGGGTGGCTCGAAACGCGCCTGGGATTTGACTTCTGGACTCTGGAGCGCCGTGGTGGCGATGGGCCTGGACTATGCGCTGCCGCCGGCCAGCTTCGAGCATGCCGGACAAAAGGTGCGCGGGCCGGGGCAAATTGCCGAGTCGGGCCTGGCGACCTGCCTCGATCTTGCGCTGCTCTTTTGCTCGGCGATCGAACAGGCAGGGTTGAATCCGCTGCTGGTCTTCACCAAGGGGCATGCGTTTGCTGGCGTGTGGCTCAAGAACGAAGAATTCTCCACCTCGGTGGTGGACGACATCACCGCCTTGCGTAAACGGATCAAGCTCAAGGAACTGGTGCTCTTCGAAACCACCGTGGCCACGCACCGGCCGGTGCCAAGCTTCTCCTACGCAGTACAACTCGGCGCACAGCAGATTGCCGAGGAGAACGAAGAGGCTTTCGAATTGGCTGTGGACATACGCCGGGCGCGCTTGCAGCGGATCAAGCCGCTGGCCAGTGCGGAAGCGCCTTCGACGTCTCAAACTGCAGAGCCCACTCCAGTCATCGAGCCGGTATTCGACGAAGCGCCCGATCTACCCGAGGACGATGCCATAGCCGAGCAGGATCCCGCCACGTTGAACCCCAAAGACCGGCTGGCACGTTGGCAACGCAAATTGCTGGATCTCTCCCTGCGCAACAACCTCTTGAGCTTTCGAGGCGGAAAGAAGGCGATCAAACTGGAGGCGCCAGACCCGGGCGCTCTGGAGGATATGCTGTCCGAGGGGCAGGCGGTGCGCCTGCTTGCCCGACCCGAATTGATGGACGGCGCCGACCCGCGGAATCAGGCGATCCATGAACATCGCGAGCGCGAGAACGTGCGGAGGGAACATGCGCGCGAGGCTTTGCAGCGTCGCGAAGTGTTCGTGGACTTGCCTCAGGACGAACTGGATGCGCGGTTCGTGGAACTGTATCGCGCAGCCCGCGCTACCTTGCAGGAAGGCGGGGCGAACACCTTGTTTCTGGCCCTCGGCTTTCTTTCCTGGACGCGCGATGACAAGTCCGGGAAACGGTATCGTGCGCCGCTGATTCTGGTTCCGGTGAACCTGACCCGCCAGAGCGTGCGTTCTGGCTTCAGTCTGACCCTCCATGACGACGAACCCCGCTTCAATCCCACGCTGATCGAGATGCTGCTCGAAACGCGCCTGGGATTTGACTTCTGGACTCTGGAGCGCCGTGGTGGCGATGGGCCTGGACTATGCGCTGCCGCCGGCCAGCTTCGAGCATGCCGGACAAAAGGTGCGCGGGCCGGGGCAAATTGCCGAGTCGGGCCTGGCGACCTGCCTCGATCTTGCGCTGCTCTTTTGCTCGGCGATCGAACAGGCAGGGTTGAATCCGCTGCTGGTCTTCACCAAGGGGCATGCGTTTGCTGGCGTGTGGCTCAAGAACGAAGAATTCTCCACCTCGGTGGTGGACGACATCACCGCCTTGCGTAAACGGATCAAGCTCAAGGAACTGGTGCTCTTCGAAACCACCGTGGCCACGCACCGGCCGGTGCCAAGCTTCTCCTACGCAGTACAACTCGGCGCACAGCAGATTGCCGAGGAGAACGAAGAGGCTTTCGAATTGGCTGTGGACATACGCCGGGCGCGCTTGCAGCGGATCAAGCCGCTGGCCAGTGCGGAAGCGCCTTCGACGTCTCAAACTGCAGAGCCCACTCCAGTCATCGAGCCGGTATTCGACGAAGCGCCCGATCTACCCGAGGACGATGCCATAGCCGAGCAGGATCCCGCCACGTTGAACCCCAAAGACCGGCTGGCACGTTGGCAACGCAAATTGCTGGATCTCTCCCTGCGCAACAACCTCTTGAGCTTTCGAGGCGGAAAGAAGGCGATCAAACTGGAGGCGCCAGACCCGGGCGCTCTGGAGGATATGCTGTCCGAGGGGCAGGCGGTGCGCCTGCTTGCCCGACCCGAATTGATGGACGGCGCCGACCCGCGGAATCAGGCGATCCATGAACATCGCGAGCGCGAGAACGTGCGGAGGGAACATGCGCGCGAGGCTTTGCAGCGTCGCGAAGTGTTCGTGGACTTGCCTCAGGACGAACTGGATGCGCGGTTCGTGGAACTGTATCGCGCAGCCCGCGCTACCTTGCAGGAAGGCGGGGCGAACACCTTGTTTCTGGCCCTCGGCTTTCTTTCCTGGACGCGCGATGACAAGTCCGGGAAACGGTATCGTGCGCCGCTGATTCTGGTTCCGGTGAACCTGACCCGCCAGAGCGTGCGTTCTGGCTTCAGTCTGACCCTCCATGACGACGAACCCCGCTTCAATCCCACGCTGATCGAGATGCTGCGTCAGGATTTCAAGCTGAATCTGGGCGTGGCCGATGGAGAGCTCCCCAAGGACGATGCCGGGCTGGACGTGGCCGGCATCTGGAAGCGGGTCTCCCACGCGATCAAGGACATCGAGGGCTGGGAGGTCACGGAAGATGTCGTACTGGCCATGTTCTCCTTCGCCAAATACCTGATGTGGAAGGACTTGACCGAGCGCACCGAGCAACTGCGCGAGAACCCGGTGGTTCGCCACCTGATCGACACGCCGCGCGAAAGCTATCCGTCCGAACTTGCATTCCCGAATCTGAGGCGGCTCGATAGTGAACTGCCGCCCGAACGGACCTTTTGCCCCTTGCCCGCCGACTCCTCCCAGCTCTCTGCTGTCATGGCCGCCGCGCGCGGCAAGGACTTCGTCCTTGTCGGACCGCCCGGCACAGGCAAGAGCCAGACCATCTCCAACCTCATCGCCCAATGCCTTGCTGAAGACAAACGGGTGTTGTTCGTTTCGGAAAAGATCGCGGCGTTGGATGTCGTTTACCGCCGGCTTCGCGAAGTCGGCCTGGGCGATTTCTGCCTGGAGCTGCACTCCAGCAAGGCCCGCAAACTCGATGTGCTGGCGCAACTGGAAAAAGCTTGGGAGGCAAGCGGGGCGGTCGATCCGGAGGCTTGGCGCATGGAGGCGAAGCGTTTACGAATTCTGCGTGACCAACTCAACGGCTACGTCGAACGCCTACACCAACGTCATGGCAACGGCATGACCATCTTCGAAGCCATTGGGCGTGTCGTCGATGGCGAGGATATGCCGGCCTTGGGGCTGTCCTGGAGCGGGCCGAATATCCATGATGCTGCCGCTATGGAAGCGCTGCGCGAAGTAGTCGACCGGCTGGAGGTCAACGCCCAGGCCGTGGGACGGGACGCGCTACAGACGCATCCACTCGCCGCCGTTGGCCACGACGACTGGTCCCCAAGCTGGCAGCAGACCCTGATCGACGCTGCGAGAAAAGCGATTCCTGTCGTACAAGGCGTGGCGCAGGCCAGCGATCGCTTCACCGAGGCTGTCGGATTGCCGCCGCGCGCGGCAAGGACTTCGTCCTTGTCGGACCGCCCGGCACAGGCAAGAGCCAGACCATCTCCAACCTCATCGCCCAATGCCTTGCTGAAGACAAACGGGTGTTGTTCGTTTCGGAAAAGATCGCGGCGTTGGATGTCGTTTACCGCCGGCTTCGCGAAGTCGGCCTGGGCGATTTCTGCCTGGAGCTGCACTCCAGCAAGGCCCGCAAACTCGATGTGCTGGCGCAACTGGAAAAAGCTTGGGAGGCAAGCGGGGCGGTCGATCCGGAGGCTTGGCGCATGGAGGCGAAGCGTTTACGAATTCTGCGTGACCAACTCAACGGCTACGTCGAACGCCTACACCAACGTCATGGCAACGGCATGACCATCTTCGAAGCCATTGGGCGTGTCGTCGATGGCGAGGATATGCCGGCCTTGGGGCTGTCCTGGAGCGGGCCGAATATCCATGATGCTGCCGCTATGGAAGCGCTGCGCGAAGTAGTCGACCGGCTGGAGGTCAACGCCCAGGCCGTGGGACGGGACGCGCTACAGACGCATCCACTCGCCGCCGTTGGCCACGACGACTGGTCCCCAAGCTGGCAGCAGACCCTGATCGACGCTGCGAGAAAAGCGATTCCTGTCGTACAAGGCGTGGCGCAGGCCAGCGATCGCTTCACCGAGGCTGTCGGATTGCCGGGGCTGTCGCTCAACCGGCGTACCCGTGGTGCGTTGGCTGTTCTGGCTAAAACCTTACCCCAGACCGCCGGGCGGGATTGGCGATTCGTATTGCGGCCCGACGCAAAAACCCTGGCTGACCGATTGCAAGAAGCGCTGGCCCTATTGGCCGAGCATCAGGTGCATAGCGCGGCGCTTTCGCCACCCTGGCCTGATTCGGTACTTGCAGCCTGCAAGCGTGGCCTGCAGTTGCTGGCGAGCCGCCAGGAAACGTATGCCCAAGTGGGCCAAGCCTGGCCTATGGCGATAGTGCAGGAACTCGAAAAGGGCTTGACGCTGCTGGAAAGCATCGACCGGGAGACGAAACGGCTTTCCGTGCGCTACAGCGAGCAGATCGAACAACTGAACGTGAACCAGCTCCAGCGTGACTGGACCAAGGCCGAGAAGGCCATCTGGCCGCTCTCCTGGTTGGCGAAACACAAGATCCGCAAGGAATTCGACGCCGTGGTGACCGGGGAAGGCGAGCCGGATGTCGCCAGGGATCTGCGCGCCTGGGTCGAAATCCGCGCCTTGCGTGTGCAAGTTGTGGCGTTGGAGCCGGGCACCGACACGGAGGGCCTCTGGGCCGGCCTGAAGACCAAGCCCGATCTGGTTCGTTGCGCCCTGCGTTTCCAGTTGGCGCTCGGCGCTGTGAAAAACGAACAGCCGTGGGAAGACACCGGCTTCGAACCGATTGCCGACGGCCGTTGCAGCGAGCGCCTCGCCACGGAATTGGCGAGGCTCCGGACGCTGCGCGCGCTGGACAGCCAGTTGGCGGAGTTGGAATACCTCGGCGCAGCTACCGAATCGCTATGGGCTGGCCGGGCGACGCGATCCGAAGCACTGGCTGCGGCATTGCGTTTCCAGGAGACCATGCAAACCCTGCGAGAGTCCGGCGCGCTGACCGGCGAACACGACACCGTGGCGGCGGGGGATTGCGGCCACACTCTGGCTGCGGATTACCAGCGCTTGCGACAGCGGGCCGCGGTCGAGCAGCGGCTCGTTGCCTACGCCGACCTGCCGGACATCACGGCGGGACTGTGGAATGGCTTGAAGACCCGTGCCACGGAAGTGGACAAGGCATTGAAGTTTCAGTCCGCCATGGCCGCCGCCGTTTCGAACCTCGCCAGCACACCGGAAGAAATCGGGACCATCAAGGCTGCGCTGGATCGGCTCATCGGTGCTGGCAACGCGCTACTGGAACCCGGCGGCCCCATTGCGGCGACCGGCGACACCTATCTACAGGCCTGGGGCGCCCTGCAACCTGCCATCGACCGCCTGGCCTCGGCGGGTGGGTTTTCCGAGGTGGCCAAGACCGAGTTCGGCGAGCAGACCCTCGACGATCTCATGCAGCGCTGCGAGGCGATCATCCGTGCCGAAAGCCGGCTGCACGCCTGGTGTGCCTGGCGCAAGGTCAGCGGCCAGGCCATGGTGCTGGGTCTGGGTGCATTGGTTGCCGGCATCGAGAACGGAACGGTAGTCGAAGGCAAAGTGCGCCGCGCGTTTGAAACCGATTACAGCCGCTGGTGGCTCAATGCCGTGGTGGATGTGGAACCCGTCATCCGTACCTTCGTGTCGGCCGAGCACGAAAAGCGCATCGCTGACTTCCGGGCGCTGGACGAGCGCTTCACCGCGCTGACCCGCGACTGGATCAGGGCGCGACTCTGTGCCGACATGCCGAGTCAGGACGATGTCACCCGCAACTCCGAGTGGGGCATCCTGCGCCACGAGATGAATAAAAAGAAGCGCCACATGCCGTTGCGCGAACTGATGACCAGTATTCCAGGTGCGTTGTCCAAGCTGACGCCCTGCCTGCTCATGAGCCCCTTGTCGATCGCCCAGTATCTGGCCGCCGACAGCACGAGCTTCGATGTGGTGGTCTTCGACGAAGCTTCCCAGATCCCGGTTTGGGACGCCGTCGGCGCCATCGCGCGCGGCAAACAGGTGGTCATGGTGGGCGACCCCAAGCAACTGCCTCCCACCAATTTCTTCGACCGGGCCGAGTCCGATCTGGACGACGAAGATGTCGAAAGCGACCTGGAAAGCATCCTCGACGAATGCCTGGGCGCCAGCCTGCCCACCATGAATCTGGCCTGGCACTACCGCAGCCGCAACGAAAGTCTGATCGCTTTTTCCAACCATCGTTATTACGGCGGCTCGCTGGTGACTTTCCCCTCCCCCGTCACCGAAGATCGGGCAGTCAGCTTCCACCCCGTCAACGGCGTTTATGAAAAAGGCGGCGCGCGCATCAACAAAGCCGAAGCCCGCGCACTGGTCGCCGACATGGTCGGTCGCCTCAAGTCGCCGGGCTTTCGCGAGTCGAAACTGACCATCGGCGTGGTCACCTTCAACACCGAACAACAGGGACTCATCGAAGACTTGCTGGACGAAGAGCGGCGCAAGGATCCGTCCATCGAACCCTGGTTCTCGGATATCGAACTGGAGCCCGTGTTCGTCAAGAACCTGGAAAGCGTTCAGGGCGACGAGCGCGACATCATGTACTTCTCCATCACCTACGGCCCGGATGTGCACGGCGCGGTCTCGATGAATTTCGGTCCGATGAACCGGACCGGCGGAGAACGCCGCCTGAACGTCGCGATCACCCGCGCCCGCCACGAACTGCGCGTGTTTTCCAGCCTCAAGGCCGAACAAATGGACCTTGCGCGCACCCAGGCCATGGGCGTGCGCGATCTCAAACTCTTCCTCGAATTCGCCGAACGCGGCACGCGCGCCCTGGCCGAAGCCCATTCAGGCAGCCGGGGTGGTTTCGACAGTCCGTTCGAAGAGGCGGTTGCCGCCGCCCTCGCCAGGAAGGGTTGGCAATTGCACACCCAGATCGGCGCCTCGGCCTTCCGCATCGACTTGGCCGTCGTCCACCCGGACGCCCAGGGCGTGTATCTGTGTGGCATCGAATGCGACGGCGCCACCTACCACCGCTCGGCCACCGCTCGCGACCGCGACAAACTTCGGGAGCAGGTACTGCGCGGCCTGGGCTGGGACATCCAGCGGGTCTGGTCGACAGACTGGTGGATCGACGCCGCCGGCACCCTGGAAAAACTCGACGCCAAGCTGCGGGTCTTGCTGGAAACCAGCCGGGTGAAACGTGCCGAAGCAGCCGAGAAGGAAACCGCGCGTCTGGCGGCAGAAGAAGCCATCGCCAAGGCCATGGCCGATGAAGCCAGAACGCAACACGGCGAAGACGGCAGCGACCGCGCCGCCGATTCATCACCAGCCGGACTGCAATCCGGCGCGGTCCAGCCCCAGGAAACCGCCGTGGTCTATGCCAGGAACATTCCCGACACCTCAGCCATGTCGACTGCGGTCTTCATCGAGGCCGATCCCCTGTCCGTAGTGGATGGCGCGAACGCCGATGCCTTTTTCGATGTGGCCTACACTCCGACCCTTGCCCGCATGATTGCCCATGTTGTCGAGATCGAAGGCCCGGTACTCGATGCGGTGCTCGCCCGCCGCATCGCCAGAGCGCACGGCTGGCAACGCACCGGATCGCGAATCCGCGAGCGGGTCGAAGCGCTGGCCGCCGGGCAATTCAAAACGACCCGGGAGGATGTCGGGGCGTTCTACTGGCCGGCGGGGCAAAACCCGGATGGGCCCATCGTGTTTCGGTGGCCGGCAGAGGATGCGGCCAGGACGGTGGATGAAATCTGCATGCCGGAACTGGGGGCACTGGCGAAGAAGGTGATGTCGGATGGCTCTTTGGGAGAAGGTGTGATTACTGCCATGGCACGGGAAATTGGGCTGCATCAGATAAGAGCAGCCAGCCTGGAAAAACTCGACGCCAAGCTGCGGGTCTTGCTGGAAACCAGCCGGGTGAAACGTGCCGAAGCAGCCGAGAAGGAAACCGCGCGTCTGGCGGCAGAAGAAGCCATCGCCAAGGCCATGGCCGATGAAGCCAGAACGCAACACGGCGAAGACGGCAGCGACCGCGCCGCCGATTCATCACCAGCCGGACTGCAATCCGGCGCGGTCCAGCCCCAGGAAACCGCCGTGGTCTATGCCAGGAACATTCCCGACACCTCAGCCATGTCGACTGCGGTCTTCATCGAGGCCGATCCCCTGTCCGTAGTGGATGGCGCGAACGCCGATGCCTTTTTCGATGTGGCCTACACTCCGACCCTTGCCCGCATGATTGCCCATGTTGTCGAGATCGAAGGCCCGGTACTCGATGCGGTGCTCGCCCGCCGCATCGCCAGAGCGCACGGCTGGCAACGCACCGGATCGCGAATCCGCGAGCGGGTCGAAGCGCTGGCCGCCGGGCAATTCAAAACGACCCGGGAGGATGTCGGGGCGTTCTACTGGCCGGCGGGGCAAAACCCGGATGGGCCCATCGTGTTTCGGTGGCCGGCAGAGGATGCGGCCAGGACGGTGGATGAAATCTGCATGCCGGAACTGGGGGCACTGGCGAAGAAGGTGATGTCGGATGGCTCTTTGGGAGAAGGTGTGATTACTGCCATGGCACGGGAAATTGGGCTGCATCAGATAAGAGCAGCCAGCCGGGGTCGGCTTGAAAAGGCAATGCAGATGGTACTGGGCATGTGCTGATGCATAGAAATACAGGTTTGCCAGACTAAGTAGTCAGATCACATAGGATCATGTGTCGGCAATGAATCTTCTTTCAACAGCTACAACTAGCAGTGGAATGGACGCCTGATACACACACCGCATCATGTTGATAGCGTTTCGTATGGCGAAAACGGAATTGATGATTGATTATTCCAAAGGGTATGTTGTGGAAGAAATTTATTACGAGATACGCAAGTGGCTGCTGAACCAACCTGATTGGCTGCAGGAAGCCGCACAACGACTTTTAAGGCAGGGTTTGCTCGGGATGCCTGATATAAGCGCCTTGTGTGCCTTGATCAAAACCCCTGACGGCCAGAAGGTGACAAGTCACCGTCAGTTCGATGAATTG
>JAMCVR010000060.1:0-2035 GCA_023475455.1 Thermoplasmatota archaeon
TTCGGCCATCTCGTGCAGGGCGATGCCATGCTCGTGATGGTCGATGATGACCTCGTGGCGGCCGTAGCCGTCGATGGTCTGCTGCAGGCCAAAGCTGAAGCCGGCCTGTTCGCGGTCGTCGCCCAGCGTCGCAAGCCTTGTCGTGCGGCACGCCATGCGGCACCGAGTGCAGGAAGAAGTTGTACTGCGCGCCGCCGATGACGGCGTCCAGCCGCGCCATGGTGCGCTTCATCACCCGCGCCAGATCGGCCAGGTCCTCGCCGCGAACGTCGAGAAAATCGGCCTGGTGCGCCAGCGGCAGGATGTGCACCTCCCACTCGTAGCGGCTGGCAAACGGCTTGATGGCGATGAACTTCTCGCCGCGCTCGACCACGTACTGGCCGACGCTGATCCTGCGCCGCACCGCGCCCGAGTTGCGGGCGTAGATCGTCGCCTCGAAGGTCAGCGCCTCGTCGATCAGCGCGCAGAAGATGCAGTGGTGGTGCTTGGCGTAGTGCGCGGCGCTGTTC
This sequence comes from Thermoplasmatota archaeon, assembly GCA_023475455.1. The sequence continues at coordinate 510 of JAMCVR010000060.1, forward strand.
CTCACCTCGGCGTCGACGTTTTCCGGCACCACCGGCATCGCGATCACCTGGCTGTGGGTGTGCGGAATCGACGCCCCCGCCGCCGGGCCGAAGTTCTTGAACACCAGCACGTACTTCAGCCGCTCGTCCGACTCGAACAGCTGGCGCATGCGCGTCCGGTAGACGCCGAACAGCGCCGCCAGGTGCGATTCGGCCATCTCGTGCAGGGCGATGCCATGCTCGTGATGGTCGATGATGACCTCGTGGCGGCCGTAGCCGTCGATGGTCTGCTGCAGGCCAAAGCTGAAGCCGGCCTGTTCGCGGTCGTCGCCCAGCACCGGATAGAGATTCTCGACCATGCGGATCTGCCAGTCGCCGGTCGCGGGCCACGCCAGAATCTCAGGCGGCGTCTTGTGCTCGTTGCCGCGGCAGAAGGGACAGGTTTCGACGTGCTTGCGGGTGTCGCGCGGCGCCAGTTCCTCGGCCTTTTTCGGTCGCATGCTGCGCGCCGTGGCCACCAGCACCGATTCGCTCGGCACGACGGGATTGATGCGGATTTCGCGGATTTCGCTGGGTTCGGGGGTGTTCGGGTCTGGCATGCCGGTTCTCCTCTGGTGGCAAGCATAAATCAGCGGTATCGCGGCGGCAGATCATTCTGCTTATGCCCCCAGTCAGGCTTTTTATCCCCTTGCTCGCCAGGGGCTTGCGTTGACGAAGCCGGGGCCGGCGCCGACAATGTTGAATCTTTGCTGGTTTCCGGAGTATCCCCATGAACGAAAAAGCCCTGCACGACGAGCAGCGCCTCATGCGCATGATGCGCAAGACCCTCACTTCCATCGTGCGCGACACCGCGCCGCGCGACGGCAACCCCAGCCCCTTGACCGAGGCCACCATCCTCGGCATCAAGGATTGCCTGGTGGTGATTTCCAGCCGCGAAACCGAACTCGCCAAGCTGACCGGCCGCACCCTGGATGAGCGTCCCCGTTTCATCGACGAGACGCCCACCAGCCACGCCGTCAAGATCGGCAGCATTCCGAAAAAGACCCATTGATGCTTCGCGTTGAGTGAAGCATCTTTCGAGACAGCCATGCCGCAAGCCACCAGCCTGTTCACCGATGTCGAATCGAAGGTCGTCGGCACCTCGGCGGTGGTGATTTATTCGCCTTCCGGCAAGACCCGCAAACGCTTCCCCGAGGGCGTGGTCGAGGTCTACGCCAGCGAGAACGAGGCGCGGGCGCACGCCGATCCTGCCAAGAGTCGCCACGCGGCCATCGCCAGCGGCCCGTCGCGTTCCTCCGAGGGATTCAAGCTCTTCTATCTGGTGCGCTGGCTCGACTGAGCGCTGCGCTCAGTCGCTGCCGTAGACCTTGCGCCGCACCCGCTTCTTGCGCCGCATGCGCGTCGCCTCGCTCTCGGTGAGCGGCGCGCGCTTCTTTCCCTCGAACGGATTCTTGCCCGCATCTTCCTTGATCTGGATTCTGAGCGGCGTGCCCTGCAGCTTGAACGCCTTGCGGAAGCTGCTTTCCAGGTAGCGCTTGTAGTCGTCG
>JAMCVR010000060.1:2582-4950 GCA_023475455.1 Thermoplasmatota archaeon
CGTCGCGCTCGAACTCGACGTAGATCGAATCGCGCGTGGTGCCCGGCTGGTCGAACGCGATCACCCGTTCCTCGCCCACCAGCGCGTTGACCAGGGTCGACTTGCCGACGTTGGGACGGCCCACCAGCGCGATCTTGGGGATGCCGAACTCGTCGGTTTGTTCTTCCTCTTCGGGGAACGGCGCCAGCGCCTCGGCGACTAGGTCGGCAATGCCGTCGCCGTGCGCGCCCGAAATCGCCAGCGGCTCGCCCAGTCCCAGTTCGTGGAATTCGGCGGTCACCACCGCGCGGTTCATGCCCTCGGCCTTGTTGACCGCCAGCAGCACCGGGCACGTCGCCCGGCGCAGGCGGTCGGCGATCACCTTGTCCTGCGGCGTGAGGCCGCTGCGCGCATCGACCATGAAGATGATGGCGTCGGCCTCGTCGATGGCCTGCAGCGTCTGGCGCGCCATTTCGGCCATGATGCCCTCCTTGGCCACCGGTTCGAGACCGCCGGTGTCGACCACCAGATAGGGCTTGCCGCCGATGCGCCCGCGTCCGTAATGGCGGTCGCGCGTCATCCCCGGCATGTCGTGCACCAGGGCGTCGCGCGTGCCGGTGAGGCGGTTGAACAGGGTGGACTTGCCGACGTTGGGCCGGCCGACCAGAACCAGGGTGGGAAGCATTAGTGCGAAATCGAGTCCATAAAATTTACAAGGAGAACGCAGAGGACACGGAGGTTTTATCCTGAAAATGGCAATTCATTTACCACAAAGACACAAAAGAACGAAGGAATCGAAGCCTTAGAGGCTTTTGCGCGCTCACCCGATGGGTTTGAACCCGCACTGTCTCAACGGCTTGTTTTTCCTCTGTGTTCCCCGTGTCCCAAGGGATGCCGTTCCTTCGGGACATATCTTTGTGGTTCAACTGCTTTTTTTAGGTTTATTAGAGGTTTTCCTCTGCGTCCTCCGCGTCCTCCCTGTGAACAATCGTTGTCCAGGGACTCACTTGAGCCTGAAAGCGACCACCGTGCCCTTGGCCGTCTGCACCGCGAAGCCCGGCCCGATGTCGACCGGCGCGGTACGCACGCCGCTGTCGACCCGGGCGCGCGCAACGAAGCTGCCGTCGTCGGCCGACAGCACGTGCACCACCCCTTCGCCGTCGGCCACCACCACCCAGGCGCCCAGCGCCAGCGGCGCGGTCACTTGGCGGCGCGCCAGCTTATCCTGGCGCCAGCCGGCACGGCCGCTGGTCTTGTCGTAGGCGGTCACGGCGTCCTTGTCGTCGGTGACGTAGACATTGCGATCGTCCATCGCCAGTCCGCTGTTGCTGGAGGTGTCGCGCGCCCACAGCGGCGCGCCGTTGCGGCGGTCGAAACAGGCCACCCGGCCCTGATAGGCGACGGCGCACACCTGCCGCTCGTCCACCACCGGATTGCCCATCACGTCGGCCACCCGTTCGAGTTCGGTCGCGCCGCGCGGCAGCGCCACCGTGGCTTCCCACAACTGGGCGCCGTTGGCGGTGTTGAGCGCAACCAGCTTGCCGCCGGGAAACCCGGCGTAGAGCACGTCGTCGCGCACGGCCATGCCGCCCGATCCGCGCAGGCTCAGGGCCGGCAAGTTGCGGCTGTACAGCCACTTGCGGCTGCCGTCTGCCGCGGCGAGGCCATGCACGCGGCCGTCGCCGGTACGCGCGATCACCGTGTCGGCGTGTACCCGCAACTGACCGGTCACCTCGCTCGACAGCGCCACTTTCCAGCGCGGCTGGCCGGTGGCCAGATCGAGCGCCAGCAGTTCGCCCTTGCCGCCGCCCGCCAGAGCCAGCCCCTGCCCCGCGCCGGCCCCGACCGACAGCTTCACGCCGGTGTCGGTACGCCACACCGTGTTGCCGTTGGCCACGGCGATGCGCACCACCCGGCTGCCGCCCGCGGCGATCACATCGCCGCCCTCGGCCTGCGGATGGAACAGGTAACCACCGGTGTCTCCGGTATCCACTTTCCAGGCTTCGGCCAGGCTGGCAGCCGGCTTGAATTCGACCAGTTCGGCAGGCTTGACCTTGGCCGGACCGGAACCGAACCAGCCGCCCACCGCGCTGGTCATCGAGCCGACCGTGCTGCACCCGGACAGCGCCAGCGCCAGGCTGGCGACGATTACGCGCATTTTCACTTGGCTTCCCCTCCCAGCGCGTCGAGCTTCAGTTCGACGATGTTGCGGTAGGGGTTGTCTTCCGCCATTTTGCCGAAGGCGGCCTGGTACGCAGCGCGCGCCTCGGCGGGCTTGCCCTGCGCCAGCAGCACGTCGCCCTTCAGGTCGTCGAAGCGCGGCGCGAACGCATCGCTGTGGGAGCCGGACAGGGTTTTCAGCGCAGCGTCGTATTGCTTCTGGTCGAGT
>JAMCVR010000127.1 GCA_023475455.1 Thermoplasmatota archaeon
TGCGCTGCAATTCCCACCCCACCTGGCCGTTGACGCCGGTGAGCAGGATTCTCACGCAAACGCCTCGCATTCGGCGAGCGGCAGGCCCGCCAGGTCCTTGGCGGACAGTAGCGGCTCGCCTTCCAGCGGCCAGGCGATGGCCAGCGCCGGATCGTTCCACCGCAGGCAGCGCTCGAACTGCGGCGCATAGTAGTCGGTGGTCTTGTACAGAAACTCGGCATGGTCGGACAGCACCAGGAAGCCGTGCGCAAACCCCGGCGGAATCCACGCCATGTCGTGCGTCTCGGCCGACAGGTGCATCGTGGCGACGCGGCCGAAATGCGGCGAGCTGCGGCGCAGGTCGACCGCCACGTCGAACACCTCGCCCGCCGCCACGCGCACCAGCTTGCCCTGCGGCTGGCTGATCTGGTAATGCAGGCCGCGCAGCACGCCCTTTGCCGAGCGCGAATGGTTGTCCTGCACGAACTCGGCGTCAATGCCAAGCTCGGCAAAAGCCTTGCGGTTGTAGCTCTCGAAAAAGAAGCCGCGCGCGTCGCCGAACACCTTGGGGCGCAGCAGCAGCACCTCGGGATGCTGGGTGGCGGTCACCTGCATCAGAACACCCGCTCGTGCAGCACGTCCATCAGATAAAGCCCGTAGCCGTTTTTCATCAGCGGCTGCGCCAGCGCCTGCAGTTGGGCGGCGTCGATGAAGCCCAGGCGGTAGGCGATTTCCTCCGGGCAGGCGATCTTCAGGCCCTGGCGCTTCTCGATGGTCTGGATATAGAGCGCCGCCTCGATCAGCGAATCGTGGGTGCCGGTGTCGAGCCAGGCCTGGCCGCGCCCCATCACCTGCACGTCGAGCTCGCCCCACTCCAGATACTGGCGGTTGACGTCGGTGATTTCCAGTTCGCCGCGCGGCGACGGCTTCAACGCGCGCGCAATGTCGATCACCCGGTTGTCGTAGAAATACAGGCCGGTGACGGCATAGCGCGATTTCGGTTTGGCGGGCTTTTCCTCCAGGCTGACCGCGCGCCCGGCGGCGTCGAACTCGACCACGCCGTAACGCTCGGGATCGTGCACCGGATAGGCGAACACGGTGGCGCCGCGTGCGCGCCGCCCGGCCGCCAGCAAATCCTGACTCAGTTCGTGGCCGTAGAAAATGTTGTCGCCCAGCACCAAGGCGCTGGGGTCGGTGCCGATGAAGTCGCTGCCGATGAGGAAGGCCTGCGCCAGCCCTTCGGGCGCGGCCTGCACCGCGTACCGGATGCTGAGCCCCCACTGCGCGCCGTCGCCCAGCAGCTGCTCGAAGCGCGGCGTGTCCTGCGGGGTGGAAATCAGCAGGATGTCGCGGATCCCCGCCAGCATCAGCGTGGTCAGCGGGTAGTACACCATGGGCTTGTCGTACACCGGCAACAGCTGCTTGGAGACCGCCTGCGTGATGGGGTAGAGCCGGGTGCCGGAACCGCCGGCGAGGATGATGCCCTTGCGTGTGCTCATGCCTGTCGTGCCGCGTAGTTTTCGGAAACCCAGTGACGGTACTCGCCGCTGGTCACGTGGGCCACCCAGTCCTGGTTGTCCAGGTACCAGGCCACTGTCTTCCGGATGCCGGTATCGAAGGTTTCGCCCGGCGTCCAGCCGAGTTCGCGCTCGATCTTGCCGGCATCGATCGCGTAGCGCCGGTCGTGGCCGGGGCGATCCTTGACGAAGGTGATGAGGCTGGCGTGCGGCGTCACCGGCGAGGCGGGGTGCAACTCGTCGAGGATGGCGCACAGCGTCTTCACTACCTCGAGATTGGTCTTTTCGTTGCAGCCGCCGATGTTGTAGGTCTCCCCTGCCCGCCCGGCTTCCAGCACCCGCCGGATCGCGCTGCAATGGTCGCCGACGTACAGCCAGTCGCGAATATTGCTGCCGTCGCCGTAGATCGGCAGCGGCTTGCCCGCCAGCGCATTGTGTATCACCAGCGGGATGAGCTTTTCCGGGAACTGCAACGGCCCGTAATTGTTCGAGCAGTGGGTGGTCAGCACCGGCAGGCCGTAGGTGTGGTGATAGGCCCGCACCAGGTGGTCCGATGCGGCCTTCGACGCCGAATACGGGCTGTTCGGCGCATACGGCGTGGTTTCGGAAAACGCGGGGTCGGCGGGACCGAGCGAACCGTAGACCTCGTCGGTCGACACATGCAGGAAGCGGAACGCGGCCCGCTCGTCGCCAGGCAGCATCGACCAGTGCGCGCGCGCCGCTTCCAGCAGGTTGAAGGTGCCGACCACATTGGTCTGGATGAACTCGGCCGGGCCGTGGATGGAACGGTCGACGTGGCTTTCGGCGGCGAAATTGATCACCGCGCGCGGCCGGTGCTGTTGCAGCAATGCCTCGACTCGCGCGCGGTCGCCGATATCGCCCTGCACGAAAACATGCCGGGCGTCGCCTTGCAGCGGCCGCAGATTATCGAGGTTGCCCGCATACGTCAGCTTGTCGAGATTGACGATGGGCTCATCGTTCGTCGCCAGACAGTCGAGAATGAAATTGGCGCCGATGAAACCGGCGCCTCCGGTCACAAGAATCATGGGGGCGCTCAGTTGGCTGGTTTTTCGTTTGCTTTTTCGCTGTCGGCTTTTGTTTCGGCGGCTTTTGTTTCGGCAGCCGGCGCGTAACCGCTTGTGTATTCGATCTTGGCCGCCTCGCGCAGCTTCTTCAGGTCCGCTTCCATCAGCTCCTTGCGCTTCCGGGCCATCAGGGCCCGCTCGATGGCGTCATGCGCCTGTTCCAGCGAAACCGGCTGCAACCGGCTTTCCAGCAGTTGCTGGATCAGCACGTGCCCCGGCCGGGCCGGCAAAACCATTACCTGGCCATCCTTCATCTGGCTGAGGCGGCCCAGCAGGGGCAACGGAATCTGCTCGGCCGGCTTCACGGCCACCACGGTCTTGCCCTCGATGCCCTGTTCCTTCACCCAATTGACGAAGTCGCCCATGGAATGGCTGCTCTTGAGTTTGGCCTCGACTTCGGACATGCGCGACGGGTCGACCTTCAGTTCGAGCTCCTGGATGCGGTAAATCCGGCGCTGGGAGAAAAGCTCGGGATGCCGATTGTAGTAATCGGCGATCTCGGTTTCCGAGGGCTTGGCGACATCCTTGAAGCTGCGCTCGGCATAGGCTTCCGCCAGCACCTGGCGGCTGGCCTGCGCCATCGCGATTTCCACCGCGGGCTCCTGGTCCAGCCTGGCCTTTTGGGCAGCCTGCGCCAACAGACGCTGATCGATCAAGGCCTGCAACAGCCTGCTTTTCGCCTCGGCGGTCTGGGCCTCATTCAGCGTTCCCAGACGAGATAAGGCCAGGTTCAGTTCGGCTTCGCTGATCTTGTCGCCCGCAACCGTCGCCACCGTTTCGCCCTTCACTGCGCTGGCGGGTTTTTCACAGCCGGACAGCAGCACGGCGAGAGTCGTTAAGGCAATAAACGATGCGTGGCGGGATGTCATGAGCGCTCCAGAAATCAAGACGTGGGCCGTATGGTGAGGGATTGGGCTTCATTCGGCAAGTTTGGAACGGCAACGGGGGAAGCACCCGGAAAACCCGCTCAACGGCGTCAATCAACATCCCGCTCAGTGCGGAAGGCTGCGCGGATGGCGCAAGGCGCTGATTTCGTTTTGTCCGGAACCGGGGGAATCGGGCAGGCGCGCATCGCGCAGCGCCTGGATCGGGACGGGGAAAGCCGCCGTGGACGCGGGCGCGCCCCGCCGATCGGCAATGAAACGGCGCCTATTGCAAGGCCTGCGCCAAATCGCCCGGAAAAAAGCATGCGGACATGGAAGGCCCCCATGCCGCTTCAACCCGGCCGGGCACATTCCCTCGTTTTTCGTTCGCGTGTCCGCACACCCTGCGGAGGCGGCTTACCGCTTCACAGACCCGAGTCGGCCATCGCTTTCGGGCCGGTTGATTGGCGGGCTTCTCTCAGGGCTCTTGCCGCCCTTTCCCGCGCCCTTTCCCTCGCACCTTCGTCAGCCAGTCCTCTCGGAGCGGTCGATTGGCGCGCTTCCGCCAGCGCTTTGGCCGCTTTTTCCCTGGCCGCCTGCTCGTCCTTCGCCCGTTGCGCCGCCAGGGCGGCCTGGCGCTCGCGTTCGGCCTTCTCGGCCTTCAGCGCGGCCTCCTTGCGCGCTTGCGCCTGCGCAGCTTCCAGTGCCTGTTGCCGTTTAGCTTCCCTGATCGCGGCCTGCTCGGCCGCCTCCTTGAGCGCCTGCTGCCGCGCCCGCTCGGCCTCCCGCTTGCGCTCCGCTTCCTGTTGCGCCTTTTTCGCTTCCATGCGGGCTCGCGCTTCCTTGAGGTCTTCGCGAATCTGGGCGCCGGTCTGGCGGATGCGCTCGCCAACAGCCGCCAGATCCCCATCGGAAACGGCAGGATTTTCAGCCGAATAAGCGCCGACCGGTAACAGGCTGATCAGCGCAACGGCAGCGAAACGTGATGCGTGGTGGAGGTTCATGGTTGCTCCTTCCGTCTGGACGAATGAGTCGCAAGCCCCACATTCCCCGAGATTCCCGGCCATGAGGCCGAAAACCTTGCATTCGGTGGGGAGTGCGCGCCTGCCGCTTAATCCGCTTTACGGCCAACCATGAACAAATCTTTATGGATTACGCCGGCACCGCCTCTTCGAACTCCAGACGGACCAGCTCGCCGGCGTCGATGTCGACGGTCACCCGTCCGCCGTGCGCCAGCTTGCCGAACAGCAGTTCGTCGGCCATGCGGGCTCGCGCTTCCTTGAGGTCTTCGCGAATCTGGGCGCCGGTCTGGCGGATGCGCTCGCCAACAGCCGCCAGATCCCCATCGGAAACGGCAGGATTTTCAGCCGAATAAGCGCCGACCGGTAACAGGCTGATCAGCGCAACGGCAGCGAAACGTGATGCGTGGTGGAGGTTCATGGTTGCTCCTTCCGTCTGGACGAATGAGTCGCAAGCCCCACATTCCCCGAGAT
>JAMCVR010000246.1 GCA_023475455.1 Thermoplasmatota archaeon
GCCCTCAATCGCGGATAATTCCGCCCCTAACCCCTAACCCCTAACCCCTAACCCCTAACCCCTAACCCCTAACCCCTAACCCCTAACCCCTAACCCCTAACCCCTAACCCCTAACCCCTAACCCCTAACCCCGCATGCCCCTCCTCACCTTTGACCGACTCGAACTGGCCTACGGCCACTGGCCGCTGCTCGACGGCGCGTCGCTGGTCGTCGAGGCGGGCGAGCGCATCGGCCTGATCGGCCGCAACGGCACCGGCAAGTCGAGTCTGTTGAAGATCATCGCCGGCGAAAGCCGGCCGGACGCCGGCGAGGTGTGGCGCACGCCCGGCCTGAAGCTGGCCTGCGTGCCGCAGGAGCCGCAGTTCCAGGCCGGCCACAGCGTGTTCGAGGCGGTGGCGGAGGGCGTCGGCGCGGCGCAGACGCTGTTGGCCGAATATCATGCCGTGGCGCATGCGATGGCGGAAGGCGACGAGACGGTGTTTGCCGACTTCGAGCGGCTGTCGCATGAACTGGAGATGGCCGATGCCTGGCGGCTCAACAGCCGGGTGGAAGAAACCCTGCAGCGCCTGAGCCTGGACGCCGACGCGGCGGTGGAGACCCTGTCCGGGGGCCTGAAAAAGCGCGTGGCGCTGGCGCGCGCGCTGGTCACCGACCCCGAACTGCTGCTGCTCGACGAGCCGACCAACCACCTGGACTTTTCCGCCATCGAATGGCTGGAGACCCTGCTCAAGGACTATCGCGGCGCGCTGCTGTTCATCACCCACGACCGGCGCTTCCTGGATAACGTCGCCAACCGCATTGTCGAGCTCGATCGCGGAACTTTGCGCGAATATCAGGGCAATTTCAGCGCCTATCAGGCCAAGAAGGCCGAACAGCTGGAAGTCGAGGCGGTGCACAACCGCAAGTTCGACAAATTCTGGAAGCAGGAGGAGGCCTGGATCCGCAAGGGCGTGGAGGCGCGCCGCACCCGCAACGAAGGCCGGGTCAGGCGGCTGGAAACGCTGCGCCGCACCCGCGAGGCGCGCATCGCGCACGCCGGTCAGGTCGGGTTCCAGATCGACGCCGGCGAGCGCTCCGGCAAGGTGGTGGCCGAGCTCGACCACGTCAGCTACGGCTACGACGACCGCGTGCTGTCCTCAGGGGATACCGTCCCCGGCGCGAGTCGCGCCGGGGACATAATCCGCGACTTCTCCACCACCATACTGCGCGGCGACAAGCTCGGCCTCCTGGGCCCCAACGGCGTCGGCAAGACCACGCTGATCCGGCTGATCCTGGGCGAGCTGCAGCCGCAGTCCGGTTGGATCAGGCAGGGCACCAAGCTCGAGGTGGCCTACTTCGACCAGTTCCGCAACCAGCTCGACGACGAGGCAACGCTGATCGACACGATTTCGCCCGGTTCCGACTACGTCGAAATCGGCGGGCAGAAAAAGCACGTCATCAGCTATCTGGAAGATTTCCTGTTCCCGGCCGAGCGGGCGCGCGCCAAGGTGTCGGCCCTGTCCGGTGGCGAGCGCAACCGCTTGTTGCTGGCGCGGCTGTTCGCGCGCCCGGCCAATCTGCTGGTGCTGGACGAGCCGACCAACGACCTCGACATCGACACTCTGGAGCTGCTCGAGCAATTGCTGCAGGACTACGGCGGCACCGTGCTCATCGTCTCGCACGACCGCGCGTTTCTGGACAACGTCGTCACCCAGGCTATCGTGTTCGAGGGAGAGGGCAGGCTGACCGAGATCGTCGGCGGCTATGCAGACTGGCAGGCGTGGAAGCAACAGCAGCGCGCACCCGAGCCCGCGCGGACGGTGAGCCCCAAGGCCGCAGATCAGCCTGAAGCGGCGAAACCCGCACCCAAGAGCAAGCTCAGCTACAAGGAGGCGCGGGAACTCGAGGCGCTGCCGGCGCAACTTGGGGCGCTGGAAGCCGAGCAGGCGCAGATTGCCGAACGCCTGGCCGACCCCGCGCTGTATCAGTCCAGCCCGCAGGAGGCCGCCGCCCTGCATGCGCGGAGTGAGGCGATCGAGGCCCAGCTGCTCGAGGCGCTGGCCCGCTGGGAAGCGCTGGAAGCAAAGGCCGCCGCGGCCTGAGCGGCCATTTCCGGCGGAGTGGGCGACCGGTGCCGTGTTTCACGTGGCCGTGTTTCACGTGAAACGGACGCCGGCAACGGGTAGAATGGCGGCCATCATGAAATACCCGGATTCCTTCGATGTCATCGTTGTCGGTGGCGGCCATGCCGGCACCGAGGCCGCGCTCGCGTCCGCGCGCATGGGCGTGAAGACGCTCTTGCTGACGCACAACATCGAAACCCTGGGCGCCATGTCGTGCAATCCGTCGATCGGCGGCATCGGCAAGGGGCATCTGGTCAAGGAGGTCGACGCGCTCGGCGGGGCGATGGCGCTGGCCACCGACGAGGCGGGAATCCAGTTCCGCACCCTCAATTCCTCCAAGGGCCCGGCGGTGCGCGCCACCCGCGCGCAGGCCGACCGCGTGCTGTACAAGGCGGCGATCCGCCGGCGGCTGGAAAACCAGCCCAATCTCACGCTGTTCCAACAGGCGGTCGACGACCTCGTGCTCGACGGCGACCGTGTCGTCGGTGTGAAAACCCGGCTCGGCATCGTCTTCGGCGGCCGCGCGGTGGTGCTCACCACCGGCACCTTCCTCGCCGGCCTGGTGCACGTGGGGCTGGAAAACTTCCAGGCCGGTCGCATGGGCGATCCGCCCGCGGTGTCGCTCGCCGCGCGGCTGCGCGAACTGAACCTGCCGGTCGGCCGGCTGAAGACCGGCACGCCGCCGCGCATCGACGGCCGCAGCATCGATTTCAGCCAGACCCAGGTGCAGCCGGGCGACGATCCGGCGCCGGTGTTCTCCTTCATGGGCGACGCGGCCATGCATCCCGAGCAGCGCCCGTGCTGGATCACCCACACCACCGAAAAAACGCACGAGATCATCCGCGGGGGACTGGACCGTTCGCCCATGTACACCGGCGTCATCGAAGGGGTAGGACCGCGCTACTGCCCGTCGATCGAGGACAAGATCACCCGCTTCGCCGACAAGGCCTCGCATCAGATCTTCCTAGAACCCGAAGGGCTGACCACCCACGAGATCTACCCCAACGGCATCTCGACCTCGCTGCCGTTCGACGTGCAGCTCGCTATCGTGCGCTCGATCCCGGGGCTGGAGCATGCGCACATCCTGCGCCCCGGCTACGCCATCGAATACGACTACTACGATCCGCGCAAGCTCAAGGCTTCGCTCGAAACCAAATCGATCGGCGGCCTGTTTTTCGCCGGTCAGATCAACGGCACCACCGGCTATGAAGAGGCCGCCGCGCAAGGCCTTCTGGCCGGCATCAACGCCGGCCTGCAGGCTCAGGGAAAAGAGGCCTGGAGCCCGGGCCGCCACGAAGCGTATTTGGGCGTGCTGGTCGACGACCTCATCACGCGCGGCGTCTCCGAACCCTACCGCATGTTCACCAGCCGCGCCGAATATCGCCTGCAGCTGCGCGAGGACAACGCCGACATGCGCCTGACCGAAGCCGGGCGCGCGCTCGGCGTGGTCGATGACGCGCGCTGGGACGCGTTCAACCGCAAGCGCGATGCGGTCGCGCGCGAGACCGAGCGGCTGAAGGCAACCTGGGTCAACCCGGCCATGCTGCCGGCCGAGGCCGCCACCCGCCTCATCGGCCAGCCGATCGAGCACGAATACAGCCTGTTCGAACTGCTGCGCCGCCCGAATCTGAATTACGCGCAGGTGCTTGCTTTGCCCGGTGGCGGGGCGGGGGTGGTCGATGCGCGCGTCGCCGAGCAGGTCGAAATCGCCGCCAAATACCAGGGCTACATCGACCGTCAGAACGAGGAGGTCGAGAAACACCGCGAGCAGGAGACCCTGCGCCTGCCGCCGGAGCTCGACTACAGCCTCTTAACCGGGCTGTCGATGGAAGTGCGCCAGCGCCTGCAGAAGGCGCGCCCCGAAACGCTGGGACAGGCGGCAAGGCTGCAGGGAATTACCCCGGCGGCGATCTCGGTGCTGCTGGTGTACGCCAAGCGCGGGTTCAAGCCCGACCAGGAAAAGAAAACCGCATGAGCGTCGGACAACAGCTCGCGGCGGGCATCGCCGCTCTGGGCCTCACATTGCCCGACGGCGCCGAGGCGAAGCTGCTGTCCCATCTTGCGCTGCTCGACAAGTGGAACCGCGTATACAACCTCACCGCGGTGCGCGATGCCGAACGCATGGTCAGCCATCATCTGCTGGATTCATTGGCGGCGGTGCCGTACTTTCAGGGCGGCTCTCCTGATGTGATTCGTGTGCTCGACGTCGGCAGCGGCGGCGGTTTGCCGGGGATCCCGCTGGCGATCGCGTGGCCCGAGCTGCAGGTGACGCTGATCGACAGCGTCGCCAAGAAAACCGCTTTTCTGCTGCAGGCGAAGGCCGAGCTGGGCCTGAAAAACCTGCAGGTGGTCACCGGCCGGGTGGAGGATTTCCGCCCCGAAAGCGGCTTCGACATCGTCACTTCGCGCGCGTTTTCCGACCTCAAGGAATTCGTCACGCTGACCCGCCATCTACTGAAACCGGCGGGCCGCTGGCTGGCAATGAAGGGTTTGTATCCGAATGAAGAGATATCCCTGCTGCCGCCCGGCGTGAAAGTGAGCGCTGACTACGAACTGGTCGTCCCGGAGCTGGAAGCGAGCCGCCATTTGATTGTTCTGGAGCCTGTTGAATGAGCCGAATCCTGGCAATTGCGAACCAAAAAGGCGGCGTCGGCAAGACCACGACGGCGGTGAATCTGGCCGCGAGTCTGGCCGAGCTCGGCCAGCGCGTGCTGCTGGCCGACCTCGATCCGCAGGGCAACGCGACCATGGGCTCGGGTATCGAAAAGCGCAGCGCGCTCCCGACCGTGTACCAGATCCTGCTCAACCAGGTGAGCGTGCGCGAC
>JAMCVR010000006.1 GCA_023475455.1 Thermoplasmatota archaeon
CGCGCCGAGGGCGACCAGGTGGAAGTCAATTTTCGGGACAACGGTCCGGGCATCCCGCCGGAAAATCTGCCCCATCTGTTTGAACCCTTCTTCACCACCAAGCCGGTGGGCAAGGGCACCGGCCTCGCGCCGCGCCAGGCCTCGAAGTAGGCGGCCTGGGCGTCGTGCCAGCGGGCCTTGTCGGCGTAGAGGTTGCCCAGGGTCTGGTAGAGCTGCGGGCTGGGATCGCGCTCGATCAGCAGCTTGAGGCGGCTTTCGGTGGCCTGGCTGTCGGTGTTGCCGAGCAGGTCGAGCAGCGCACCCTGCGCGGTGGCATTGCGCGGGTCGAGGTCGAGCACTTCGCGATACAGGCGCTGCGCATCCGCCTCGCGGTTCTGCACGCTGGCGATCGCCGCCAGCCCCAGCAAGGCATCCACGCTGCGCGTGCGGGCGGCGGCCTGGGTATAGAGCCGCTGCGCTTCGGTCAGCGCGCCGCGCTGGTAGGCAGCGTAGGCCTGGGCGAGCACCGTGGTTTGCGTGTCAGGCCGGAACAGCGGCAGCGCGGTGGGCGCGGGTGCAACGCTGCGCGCGGGCGGCTCGCTGCGGGCAGGCGGCTGCGGTGCAACTTCGGCAGGGGCCTCGGCGGCCGGCTCCACCTGGGCGAATGCGGGCGCGGGCAAGGCAGCAGGCGCGGGTTCGGCCGCGACGGGCGCGGCGACGATTGCAGGGGGGACGGCGGCCGGCGGCTGCAGGGCAAAGTAGAGATAGATGCCGTAGCCCAGCGCAATCAGCGCGGCCAGCAGGGCGGTGAGCGGCACCAGCGAGAGTCGCGGCCAGCGGAAAGCGGGTGCACGGTTCGGTTCGGGGGAAAGTCCGCTGCTGCCGAACAGCAGAGGCGGCGGCTCCACCCATTCGCGTGCCTGGGCAACGCCTTGCGCACCCAGGGGCTCCAGTTCGAGATCACCCTCATCCCGGTTGCCGGCAACGGACTTGTCCACATGGGCGGCTTCGGCCTGCTTCAGGGCTTTGAGCAGCAGACTCAAGGCGTGCTCCGTGCATTGCTGGGCAGCAGGCGCTGGAACTGGCGCAGCTCCTCGCTTTCCAGCGTGGGATTGGAGACGACGATGGGACGCAGAAAGATCACCCCAGCAAGGCATCCACGCTGCGCGTGCGGGCGGCGGCCTGGGTATAGAGCCGCTGCGCTTCGGTCAGCGCGCCGCGCTGGTAGGCAGCGTAGGCCTGGGCGAGCACCGTGGTTTGCGTGTCAGGCCGGAACAGCGGCAGCGCGGTGGGCGCGGGTGCAACGCTGCGCGCGGGCGGCTCGCTGCGGGCAGGCGGCTGCGGTGCAACTTCGGCAGGGGCCTCGGCGGCCGGCTCCACCTGGGCGAATGCGGGCGCGGGCAAGGCAGCAGGCGCGGGTTCGGCCGCGACGGGCGCGGCGACGATTGCAGGGGGGACGGCGGCCGGCGGCTGCAGGGCAAAGTAGAGATAGATGCCGTAGCCCAGCGCAATCAGCGCGGCCAGCAGGGCGGTGAGCGGCACCAGCGAGAGTCGCGGCCAGCGGAAAGCGGGTGCACGGTTCGGTTCGGGGGAAAGTCCGCTGCTGCCGAACAGCAGAGGCGGCGGCTCCACCCATTCGCGTGCCTGGGCAACGCCTTGCGCACCCAGGGGCTCCAGTTCGAGATCACCCTCATCCCGGTTGCCGGCAACGGACTTGTCCACATGGGCGGCTTCGGCCTGCTTCAGGGCTTTGAGCAGCAGACTCAAGGCGTGCTCCGTGCATTGCTGGGCAGCAGGCGCTGGAACTGGCGCAGCTCCTCGCTTTCCAGCGTGGGATTGGAGACGACGATGGGACGCAGAAAGATCACCAGCTCGGTCTGGCTGTTGATGCGCTCATGCTGGCCGAACACCGCGCCGATGCCCTCGGGGCGAGAGAGGACGGGGATGCCGTCGCGGGCGTTGTTGCTGTCGTCCTGGATCAGGCCGCCGAGGATGACGGTCTGGCCGCTGCGCACCTGCAGCAGAGATTCCATTTCGCGCACCTGGATGACCGGGATGCGGTTGCTGATGGCGAGATTGTTCTTTTTCAGTTCGGGGTTGGGGTCTTCGACTGTGCCGACCTGGCGCGAGATGGTGGGGCGCACGGTCAGCGAGACCATGCCGTTCTCGTTAATCTGCGGCAGCACTGACATGACGACGCCGACTGGAACCGTTTGCGGCGTGGAGGTGAAGGTGGTGGTCTGCGCTACATTGGCGGCGGTCGTGGTGTCCGCGGTGATGGTGAAGTACACCAGATTGTTCACCACTTTCAGGAGTGCGGTCTGATTGTTCAGTGCCATCAGCTTGGGGCTGGACAGCACGCGGGTGTTGCCGAAGGATTCCAGGAGGTCGATCGCGGCAGTGAAGCCGTTGTTGCCGGTGTTGGTGTAGGTGGCCTGGATGAAGGGAGACAGCGCGCTTGCCAGTGCATTGGTGCCGCCGCCGACGGCATTGATTGTCCAGCCGGTGGTCCCCTGCAGGGCCTTTGACCAGTCGATGCCGGCGCGATATTGATCCTTGAGCGTAACTTCGACAATGGTCGCCTCGATCAATACCTGACGCTGCGCGGACTGCATCACCCGATCCAGATACTGTTGCACCAGTTCCTGCTGTTTGGCCGTTCCCAGAACGGATATGGTGCCCGCCACCGGATTGGCCGCCACGTCATATTTGCCGTCGCCTATCGGCTGGTTGGCAAATGCCGCGGTAAACAGATTGGCCGCCCCGGCCCCGGCCTTGCTGGCGGCTTCAGCCTGCGATACGCGTTCGGCGCGTGCCGCCTTTTCCGCATCCATTTGGGCCGCGCGCTGTTCATTGCTCTGTGTCACCGCACGGGTGCCGGCAAGTATCGTTCGGATGTTGTCGGCAAGCACGGCCCACAGATCGTTGTTGGACTGGCTCGCAACCGTGGTGGTGGAGGAGTTTCCGGTTGCCGTGTTGCTGGCGCCGCCGGTTCCGGTGCCGATGCCGCCGCCCCCCGTGCTGGCGATCTGCGCGGCCACGCCGACGCTGGAAGTCGTGTTGCGGGCGACGTTGACGTAGTTGACGGAGTAGGTTTTGACGAAGGGCGTGTCCGGCATGATCGACACCGTGCGGCCGTTCATTTCGTAGCGCAGGTTGGCCTGCCGCGCGATGCGGTCGAGGATGGCGGGCAGCGGCTCCTGCACCGCATTGAGCGAGACGTTTCCGGTAATGCCCGGATGCAGGTCGATGTTGTACTGGGTGTCGCGCGCGATGGAAAACAGCAGGTCTTTCACCGGCACATCGTTGACCACCACGGTGTAGGTCGGCACGGGCGCACCCGGCTTGGGCGGGGGCAGCGCGGGCGCGGCTTTCACCGGCGCGGGCGGCGGTGCCAGCACGGCCGGCCGGCTGGGCTGGCTGATGTGGCCGGGCGAAGTGTCGAACGCCTGCGGGGGCACGCAGCCGCCCATCATCACCAGACTGGCGAGGGCCAGGGTTGTCGGTCGCGGGCGTTTCAACACAGCGTTCATTGTGATCCAGTAGGTATGACTACACTGCGCATTTTGCCGACCGTACGCAGAAACGGGTCGCTTGCGGGCATGGTCGGCAGCGTGCGCAATGCCGCCATTGCCGCCTCGCGGTTGGGGAACTCGCCTGCCAGGATCATCCAGGCGGGCGCCCCCCGGCTCAGGCCGTGCAGCACCCGCACCGGTTGCGGCGTGGCGGCGTTCAGGCTCCCCAATAATACGGCTGCCTGGCCGGCTTCTTTAGCCGAGGCGAGCTGGATCACGTGGGTCCCGGGTGAGGCGGCGGCGAGCCAGCGCCGGGTTTGCCGGGCCCGTTCGGCCATGTCGATGGCGGCCGGGGCGGCAGCGGAGGCGGGGGAACTGGCAGGTTGGGCGGCGGCGGGCGGCGGGGCGGTCTGCGACTGCGCCTGCCAGGCGACGAAGGCCAGCAGCGCCAGCGCAGCCGCTACGCCGGCGCTGGGCCACGCCCAGCGGCGCCATGCCGGCCGCATGCGCGCCGGGGACTGCATGTCGGCATCTCCCGCGGCGGCCTCCAGATGAGCCGGGGCGAGGCTGCGGGTTTGCCCGGCGTAGGCCGCCAGCAGGGTCTTGTCGGCCAGCACGTTGATGCGGCGCGACAGGCCGCCGGAAAGCTGCGCCATGCGTGCGATGAGCGCCGGCGGAAACAGGTCGGGCCCGCGATAGCCGGCCACCGCGAGGCGCGCGCGCAGGTAATCGGCCACTTCGGTTTCGGTCAGCGGCGACAGGCTCAGACTGAGGGTGATGCGGTCCTTCAGCTGGCGGATGCGCGGGTCGGCGAGCTGCGCGTCGAGTTCGGGCTGGCCGAACAGCACGATCTGCAGCAGCTTGTCGGTGGCGGTTTCCAGGTTGGTCAGCAGCCGCAGGAATTCGAGGTTGTCGAGCGCGATGCCCTGCGCTTCCTCGACGAACACCACCACGCGCCGTCCCGCTTCGTGGCGGGCCAGCAGGGTGGCGTTCAGTTGCGCCAGCCGGGCCTGCCGTCCGTGCTCGGGCGCGTCGATGCCGAGGTCGGCGAGGATGGCCGCCAGCATGTCGTCGGGGGCAAGCGTGGGATTGCCGAGATACACGCTGTCGACGCTGTCGGGCAGCTGGGCCGCCAGCTTGCGGCACAGCATGGTCTTGCCGCTGCCGACTTCACCCACCACCTTGATGATGCCCTCGCCCTGACCGATGGCGTAGAGCAGCGCGGCGAGCATTTCCCCGCGCTGGCCGCCGGCATACCAGTACTCGGTATTCGGCGTGATGCGGGCCAGCAGGGTGGCGTTCAGTTGCGCCAGCCGGGCCTGCCGTCCGTGCTCGGGCGCGTCGATGCCGAGGTCGGCGAGGATGGCCGCCAGCATGTCGTCGGGGGCAAGCGTGGGATTGCCGAGA
>JAMCVR010000155.1 GCA_023475455.1 Thermoplasmatota archaeon
ACATCATCCGCGATGTCGGCGAGGACGCGCGTCGCGGACGGATTTACCTGCCGCAGGACGAGTTGGCGCGCTTCGGTGCCGCCGAAGCCGATCTGCTGACCGGCCGCGACACGCCAGAATTCCAGGCCGAAGCCAAGCTCGACTGGTGGCGCGCCGAAATCGGCCGGTTTGCGGCCGGCGTGCCGGAGCACCCGGCGACTCGCGCGCTCTTCGACACGCCGCAGGGATGCGCGATCCCGTCCGCGCTACTGCTCGAAATCGTCGACGGCATGGCGATGGATCTCGACCGCCTGCGCTACCCCGATTTCAAGTCCCTCAATCTCTATTGCTATCGCGTCGCCGGCGTGGTGGGCGAAGTGGCGGCGGCGATTTTCGGCGGACCGCGCAGCGAGGACGAGCGCGGCATCCGCCGCTACGCGCACGAACTGGGGCTCGCGTTCCAGCTCACCAACATCATCCGCGATGTCGGCGAGGACGCGCGTCGCGGACGGATTTACCTGCCGCAGGACGAGTTGGCGCGCTTCGGTGCCGCCGAAGCCGATCTGCTGACCGGCCGCGACACGCCAGAATTCCAGGCGCTGATGCAGTTCCAGTTCGAACGCGCCAGCGCGCATTACGAAAGCGCGCTGGCCGCCCTGCCCGCCAGTGCACGCCGCGCGCAGCGCCCCGGGCTGGTGATGGCGGCGATTTACCGCACCCTGCTGGAGGAAATCCGGCGTTCCGATTTTCCCGTCTTGCGCGCGCGCGTGGCGCTCACGCCTTTGCGCAAGCTGTGGATCGCGGGCAGTACCTGGCTGTTTCCATGAAACCGAAAGTTGCCGTCGTCGGCGGCGGCTGGGCCGGCTGCGCCGCGGCGCTGACCGTGGCTGAGGCCGGCGTGGCGGTTACCCTGTATGAAGCAAGCCGCACGCTCGGCGGCCGCGCGCGCGCGGTCGAACTTGAAGGCGAGGCGCTCGACAACGGCCAGCACATCCTGCTCGGCGCATACGAAGAGACCCTTGGGCTGATCGACCGTGTGCATCCAGGCGCTGCGCAAAATGGCCTGTGGCGCCTGCCGCTCACGATCGAGCAGCCACCGGATTTCCGTCTTGCCTGCCCGCGCCTGCCCGCGCCGCTGCATCTCGCGGTAGGACTGCTCGGTGCACGCGGGCTCGGCTGGGGCGAAAAGCTGGCGGCGGCGCGCTGGGCGCAGCGCCCCGGGCTGGTGATGGCGGCGATTTACCGCACCCTGCTGGAGGAAATCCGGCGTTCCGATTTTCCCGTCTTGCGCGCGCGCGTGGCGCTCACGCCTTTGCGCAAGCTGTGGATCGCGGGCAGTACCTGGCTGTTTCCATGAAACCGAAAGTTGCCGTCGTCGGCGGCGGCTGGGCCGGCTGCGCCGCGGCGCTGACCGTGGCTGAGGCCGGCGTGGCGGTTACCCTGTATGAAGCAAGCCGCACGCTCGGCGGCCGCGCGCGCGCGGTCGAACTTGAAGGCGAGGCGCTCGACAACGGCCAGCACATCCTGCTCGGCGCATACGAAGAGACCCTTGGGCTGATCGACCGTGTGCATCCAGGCGCTGCGCAAAATGGCCTGTGGCGCCTGCCGCTCACGATCGAGCAGCCACCGGATTTCCGTCTTGCCTGCCCGCGCCTGCCCGCGCCGCTGCATCTCGCGGCAGGACTGCTCGGTGCACGCGGGCTCGGCTGGGGCGAAAAGCTGGCGGCGGCGCGCTGGGCGCATGCCCTGATTCGCGGCACCGAAGAGACGGTCGATGGCAGCGTCGGCCAGCTCACCCGCACGCAGCCGGACACGCTCAACCGCCTGCTGTGGCATCCGCTGTGCGTGTCCGCGCTCAACACGCCGCCTGAGTTGGCCAGCGCGCGGGTTTTCCGCGACGTGATCCGCGCCGCCTTCGGCGGACGCAGCCATCACAGCGACCTGCTGCTGCCGCGCCGCGACCTGACCGTGCTGTTTCCCACACCAGCCGCCGCACGGGTGGCCGAACTGGGCGGCACGCTGCGTCTGGTCTGCCGGGTGACCACGCTCGATGCCGCGGACGACGCCGTCACGGTGGGCACGCGCGACGACACGGCCCGATACAGCCACGTCATTCTCGCCGTCGCGCCGCAGCACCTGGCGTCGTTGGCTGCGCCGATCCCGGAACTCGAATCGGTCGTGCGTGACGTGGCGGCCTACCGTTATCAACCGATCGCGACCGGCTACGTGCAGTACGATCCGGCTTTCCGATTAAGCAAGCCGCTATTCGTCCTGGCGAATGGTCCCGCACAGTTCGTGTTCGACCGTGGCCAGAGCCACGGCCAACCGGGTCTCTTGGCCTTTGTTGCCAGCGCCGCAGCAACGCTGTCCGAGGACTGGCCGGACCAGGCCGAAGCCCAGTTGCAACGCATCGCCCCGCCTGGGCCCGCACGCTGGCGCAAACGCATCGTCGAGAAGCAGGCAACCTACGCCTGCGTGCCGGACATGTCCCGCCCCGCTGTGCGCACCGCGCACCCGCGCATTTTCCTGGCAGGCGATTACACCGCCGGGCCCTATCCCGCCACGCTCGAAAGTGCAACCCGGAGCGGAGTACAATCGGCCGCCTCGCTGCTGGAAACGCTATGAAAGACTATCTGCCCCGCCCTGACCTGCTTGCAGGCCGCGTCATCCTCGTCACCGGCGCCAGTTCGGGCCTCGGTCGCGCTGCCAGTCTGGCCTTCGCGCGCCACGGCGCCACAGTCGCCCTCTTGGCGCGCAACGAAGCCAAACTCGAAGCGGTGTACGACGAAATCGTCGCGGCCGGCGGCCCCGAACCGGCGATGTTCCCCTACGACCTCGGCGCCGCCGACGATCGCAGTCTGGAAACGCTGGCTGGTACCCTCGCGCATCACCTGAAGCGGCTCGACGGGCTGCTGCACAGTGCGCACCAGTTCCACAGCCTGACGCCACTCGAACTGCAGACCCTGGAGCAATGGCGGACCCTGATGCGGGTCAATCTCATTGCGCCGTTTGCGCTCACCCGCGCCTGCCTGCCGCTGCTGAAACAGGCGCCGGATGCCTCGGTGGTATTCACCGGCGAGACCCACGGCCATCATCCCGGCGCATACTGGGGCGGTTATGCCGTGGCGAAGTCGGGGCTGGAGACGCTCACCCGCATCTGGGCCGACGAACTCGGCACTCAGGAAAACCTGCGCATCAACACCCTGATCCCCGGCCAGGTGGCGACCACCCTGCGCGCGCGCACCCATCCCGGGCTCTCGCCCGAAACCGTGCCCGGCGTGGACGACCTGACGCCGTGGTATCTGTATCTGCTGGGCGAAGACAGCCGCACGGTGCAAGGACAGATTATTGAATGCCAGTCCTGATGTTCGTGCGCCGATGAAAATCGGCCGCTACGAAATTCTCGATGAAATCGGGCAAGGGGCGATGGGAACGGTTTACCGGGCACGCGACCCGCTGATCGAGCGAACGGTCGCCATCAAGACCGTATCCATCGAGCAACTGCGGCAGGAAGGCGCCGACGCCGAATCGCGTTTTCTGCGCGAGGCGCAAAGCGCCGGCCGGCTGTCGCACCCCAATATCGTGACCATCTACGACGTCGGCGAGGCTGACGGGCTCGCCTATATCGCCTGATGCGGGTCAATCTCATTGCGCCGTTTGCGCTCACCCGCGCCTGCCTGCCGCTGCTGAAACAGGCGCCGGATGCCTCGGTGGTATTCACCGGCGAGACCCACGGCCATCATCCCGGCGCATACTGGGGCGGTTATGCCGTGGCGAAGTCGGGGCTGGAGACGCTCACCCGCATCTGGGCCGACGAACTCGGCACTCAGGAAAACCTGCGCATCAACACCCTGATCCCCGGCCAGGTGGCGACCACCCTGCGCGCGCGCACCCATCCCGGGCTCTCGCCCGAAACCGTGCCCGGCGTGGACGACCTGACGCCGTGGTATCTGTATCTGCTGGGCGAAGACAGCCGCACGGTGCAAGGACAGATTATTGAATGCCAGTCCTGATGTTCGTGCGCCGATGAAAATCGGCCGCTACGAAATTCTCGATGAAATCGGGCAAGGGGCGATGGGAACGGTTTACCGGGCACGCGACCCGCTGATCGAGCGAACGGTCGCCATCAAGACCGTATCCATCGAGCAACTGCGGCAGGAAGGCGCCGACGCCGAATCGCGTTTTCTGCGCGAGGCGCAAAGCGCCGGCCGCTGGCTGGTACCCTCGCGCATCACCTGAAGCGGCTCGACGGGCTGCTGCACAGTGCGCACCAGTTCCACAGCCTGACGCCACTCGAACTGCAGACCCTGGAGCAATGGCGGACCCTGATGCGGGTCAATCTCATTGCGCCGTTTGCGCTCACCCGCGCCTGCCTGCCGCTGCTGAAACAGGCGCCGGATGCCTCGGTGGTATTCACCGGCGAGACCCACGGCCATCATCCCGGCGCATACTGGGGCGGTTATGCCGTGGCGAAGTCGGGGCTGGAGACGCTCACCCGCATCTGGGCCGACGAACTCGGCACTCAGGAAAACCTGCGCATCAACACCCTGATCCCCGGCCAGGTGGCGACCACCCTGCGCGCGCGCACCCATCCCGGGCTCTCGCCCGAAACCGTGCCCGGCGTGGACGACCTGACGCCGTGGTATCTGTATCTGCTGGGCGAAGACAGCCGCACGGTGCAAGGACAGATTATTGAATGCCAGTCCTGATGTTCGTGCGCCGATGAAAATCGGCCGCTACGAAATTCTCGATGAAATCGGGCAAGGGGCGATGGGAACGGTTTACCGGGCACGCGACCCGCTGATCGAGCGAACGGTCGCCATCAAGACCGTATCCATCGAGCAACTGCGGCAGGAAGGCGCCGACGCCGAATCGCGTTTTCTGCGCGAGGCGCAAAGCGCCGGCCG
>JAMCVR010000045.1 GCA_023475455.1 Thermoplasmatota archaeon
CTTCGTTCTGCGGCGCACCGGGTGGGTGTGCCGCGAGAAGTTCCTGTTCCTGCTTCGACAAGCCGCGCTTCGCCAGCAGATCGGGGCGGTGCGCCGCCGTGATCGCCAGGCTTTGCTGCAATCGCCATGCGCGCGTTCCTTTTCCAGCCAAGCGCCGAAGGTCTTGAGGTCGCGCCGGTACGCCGCCAGCGTCAGGTCCGCCAGCCCGTCTTCCAGCCACAGATGATCGCAGAAACGGTCAATCAGCGCGTCGTTCATGCGCCAGCAGCCAGGTTTTCACGTCCAGCGGTGCGCCGCTGGACGTATGCATGAAGCCGCCCAGCCCATGGGCTGCCAGAACGCGGTGGCAGGGAATGAGGATGGGCAGGGGGTTCGCCCCGCACGCCTGCCCCACCGCGCGCGCCGCCGTGCCGAGCTGTTTCGCCAGTACGCCATACGTCGTCGGCTGCCCGGCAGGAATGGCCATCAGCGTGCGCCACACCCGCAACTGGAACGCTGTGCCCGCCGGCACGACCAGCAGGTCGAATACATGCGCGGGATTGCGCCAGTAGGCGTCGAGTTCGTCCACCAGATGGCGAACGCGGGTATCGTGTTTTCCGGAGGCAGGCGTGTCGGCCGGCAGGAAGTCCAGCCGGGTCAGCGCTTCGCCGGTGAAGACCGCGCCGAGGCGGCAGGGAGGGGCGTCCAGAATGGCATCGTAGATCGGCATGTCGGCATTGTAGCGCCCGCCAAAAACAAAAACGCCCGCATCAAGCGGGCGTTTTGCGTTGCGGCAGGAAACTGCTTATTCGGCAGCAGCGGCTTTGGCCTTGCGGGCGGGCAGCTTTTCCTTGATGCGGGCGGACTTGCCGGAACGCTCGCGCAGGTAATACAGCTTGGCGCGGCGGACGTCGCCGCGGCGCTTGACCTCGACTGCGGCGACCAGCGGCGAGTAGGTCTGGAAGGTGCGCTCGACGCCTTCGCCGGCAGAGATCTTGCGCACGGTGAAAGCGGAGTTGAGGCCGCGGTTGCGCTTGGCGATGACCACGCCTTCGTAGGCCTGCAGACGCTCGCGGTTGCCTTCCTTCACCTTCACCTGGACGACGACGGTGTCGCCGGGGGCGAAATCGGGGAGGGTCTTGCCCAGGCGGGCGATTTCTTCCTGTTCGAGTTGCTCGATGATGTTCATGATGTTTCCTTGCATCTGGCGGGAGAGGTGCGCCCCAAAAAGGGTGGACATCACGCCGTTTCACATTGGCCCGGGATTACCGGTCCGCTTCGTTCTGCGGCGCACCGGGTGGGTGTGCCGCGAGAAGTTCCTGTTCCTGCTTCGACAAGCCGCGCTTCGCCAGCAGATCGGGGCGGTGCGCCGCCGTGATCGCCAGGCTTTGCTGCAATCGCCACTGGGCGATCGCGGCGTGGTTGCCGCTTTTCAGCACCTCCGGCACTGCCATGCCCTGCCACACTTCGGGCCGGGTGTAGTGCGGGCAGTCGAGCAAGCCGTTGGCGAAGGAGTCTTCCGCCGCCGAATCGGGATCATTCATTGCGCCCGGCAGAAGCCGGATGAGGGCATCCATCAGCGCCAGCGCGGGGAGTTCGCCGCCCGACAGCACAAAGTCGCCGAGCGAAAGTTCCTCGTCCACGCGGCGCTGCAACAGCCGCTCGTCGATGCCTTCATAGCGCCCGCACAGCAAAACCAGCGCGGGCTTTTCCTTCAGCTCCATCACCCGCCGGTGCGTCAGCGGGCGGCCGCGGGGCGAGAAATGCACTACCCACGGCGTCAAATTCTCGCCGGCCAGTTCCTGCCGCACCGCATTCAAGGTGCGGTCCAGCGGTTCCGCCAGCATCAGCATCCCGGGGCCGCCGCCGTATGGCCGGTCGTCCACCGTGCGGTGCGGGTCGTCGGTGAAATCGCGCGGATTCCACGTCTTGAACCGGTACAGCCCGCGATCCAGCGCCCGCCGGGTGATGCCGTAATCCAGTACGGCATCGAACATCTCGGGGAACAGCGTGACCGCATCGAAGCGCATCAGTAGTCTTCGCCCCAGTCCACTTCGATCGTCCCGCCTGCCAGATCCACCTTGCCGACGAAAGCCGCGACGAACGGAATCAGGTGTTCCCGTGCCCCCTTGACGACCAGCAGATCGTTCACGCCGCTTTCCATCAGGCTGTCGACCTTGCCGAGCTCGATGCCTTCACGGTTGACTACCGTCAGGCCGATCAGATCGGACCAGTAAAACTCGTTTTCTTCCGGCGGCGGCAACTCGCGCTTCGCCACCGAGATTTCCTGCCCGCGCAGCGCATACGCCGCGTCGCGGTCGTCGATGCCCGCCAGCTTGGCGACCAGGGCCTTGCCGTGGTCCTGGATGGCTTCGACGCTGTAGTGCACCTGCTGCTCGCCGCGGCCGACGCGCCAGGATTCGAAATCCATCAGCGTGCCCGGGTCCTCGCTGAAGGGCTGGACCTTGACCCAGCCCTTGACGCCGAACGGGGCGGCGATGCGCCCCATCACGACCCAGGCTTCTTGTTCAGCCAAATCAGGCAGCGGCAGCGGGCTTGTTCTGCTTGACCAGGCGGGCGACGGTGTCGGACATCTGCGCACCGTTGCTCACCCAGTAGCCGATGCGTTCCTGATCCAGGCGCACGGCTTCGCTGCCTTCGGCGGCCACTGGATTGTAGAAGCCGACGCGCTCGATGAAGCGGCCATCACGGCGGCAGCGCGAATCGGCCACCACCACGTTGTAGAAGGGACGGTTTTTGGCGCCGCCGCGTGAAAGACGAATAACGACCATGATTCAACCCACCGGGTAAACGGAGAAAACCGCGAATTATACCCAAAAACCTCCGGCTTGCCAGCAATACGCTTCAGCGCATTCCCGGCATCATCCCCTTCATGCCGCGCATCATCCTGGAGAGTCCGCCCTTGCCCATCATTTTCATCATCTTCTGCGCCTGCTCGAACTGGTTCAGGAGCTTGTTGACGTCCTGCACCTGCACTCCCGCGCCGGCGGCGATGCGGCGCTTGCGGCTGGCCTTGATGATGTCGGGCTTGCGGCGTTCCAGCGGGGTCATGCTGTTGATGATGCCTTCCACCCGGTTGACCGCCTTGTCGTCGGCGCCCGCCGGCATGGACATCTGGCCGGCGCCGGGGAGCTTGTCCATCAGCGCCGACAGGCCGCCCATCTTGCGCATCTGCTGGATTTGCGCCTTGAAGTCCTCGAGGTCGAAATCCTTGCCCTTCTTGACCTTGTCGGCGAGCTTTTTGGCTTCGGCCAGATCGACCGAGCCTTGCGCCTGCTCGATCAGCGAAAGCACGTCGCCCATGCCGAGGATGCGCTGGGCCATGCGCTCGGGGTGGAAGGCTTCCAGCCCGGTGGGCTTTTCGCCGACGCCGATGAACTTGAGCGGCTTGCCGGTGATGTGGCGCACCGACAGCGCCGCGCCCCCGCGCGCGTCGCCGTCGAGCTTGGTCAGCACCACGCCGGTGAGCGGCAGCGCCTCGTTGAAGGCGCGGGCGACGTTGATCGCGTCCTGGCCCTGCATGGCGTCGACCACGAACAGGGTTTCGACCGGCTTGACCGCGGCGTGCAGCGCCGTGATCTCGGCCATCATCGCCTCGTCGATCGCCAGCCGGCCGGCGGTGTCGACGATCAGCACGTCGTAAAACTGCTTGCGTGCATGACCCTGAGCGGCCTGCGCGATTTTCAGCGGATCGCGTTCGTCGCCCGCCTCGAAAAAGCTGACGTCGAGCTGCTTGGCAAGCTGCCGCAGCTGGTCGATTGCGGCGGGACGGTAGACGTCGGCGGAGGCGAGCAGGACCTTTTTCTTGCGGTTCTTCAGCAGCAGTGCGAGCTTGCCGCTGGTGGTGGTCTTGCCCGAACCCTGCAGGCCGGCCATCAAAATCACGGCGGGCGGGGTGGCGGCCAGGTTGAGGTCGGCGTTTTCGCCGCCCATCAGCCGGGTGAGCTCTTCGTGGACGATGCCGATCAGCGCCTGGCCCGGAGACAGGCTGGTGAGCACTTCCTGACCCAGCGCGCGGGTTTTGACCGCCTCGATGAAGTCCTTGACCACCGGCAGCGCGACGTCGGCTTCGAGCAGGGCCAGGCGCACCTGACGCAAGGTGTCCTGCACGTTGGCTTCGGTGATGCGCGCCTGCCCGCGCAGGTTTTTGACGACACCGGCGAGGCGTCCGCTGAGATTATCTAACATGGCTTCCTTGTTGCCGCTGTGGGCGGCATGGATAATGAGGCTGACTGAATTCATGCATTTTAACGAATGTCTCCGCTATTGCTGGTTACTTTGTGTGTGAGCGCCCTGTATGGCTGGGTGGCCTGGCGCCTGCAGCGCACGCCGCCCGCCGCATCGGTGCGCTGGGTGCTGCCGCTGGCCCTGCTGGCGCACGGCGCGCTGATCTATCAGTCGGTGCTGGGGCGGGGCGACATCCGGCTGGGATTCGGTAATTCCCTGTCGACGATTTTATGGCTGACCGCGGTGGCCTACTGGCTGGCCAGCCAAGGCGCACCGCTGGCGCGCCTGCAGTCCTGGGTGAGCGGGCTGGCGGCGCTGTCCGTGCTGGCCATGGCGTTTTTCACCGCCACCCATGTCATTCCCAACTCGCAGGCGCTGGCCCTGCGCGCGCACCTGGTGGTGTCATTTCTCGCCTATGGCCTGCTGGCGGTGGCGGCGCTGCACGCGGTGATGATGACGATGCTGGAAAAACAGCTGCATCGCGGCGCGTTTCCGCAGGACGGCGCGCCGCCCCTGCTGACGCTGGAAGCCATGCTGTTCAAGACCATCGGCGCCGGCTTTGCGCTGCTGACGCTGGCGGTGTTCAGCGGGGTGTTCTTTTCTGAAGAACTGTTCGGCACGCCGCTGCAGTTTTCCCACAAGATCGTG
>JAMCVR010000125.1 GCA_023475455.1 Thermoplasmatota archaeon
GGCCGCGCGGGTAGCCCATCTTGTCCATGATCTGGTCGCAGGCGTCGATGCAGGCGGCGCAGCCGATGCACTCGTATTGCAGGCCGTTGCGGATGTCGATGCCGGTGGGGCAGACCTGCACGCAGACGCCGCAATCGACGCAGGCGCCGAGGCCGGCGGCCTTGCGGTCGGTCTTCTTGCTGCGCGGCCCGCGCGGTTCGCCGATGGAGCTGTCGTAGGTCACGGTCAGCGTGTCGGAATCGAACATCACGCTCTGGAAGCGCGCGTAGGGGCACATGTACTTGCACACCTGCTCGCGCATGAAGCCGGCATTGCCCCAGGTGGCAAAACCGTAGAACAGGATCCAGAAGCTTTCCCATGGGCCGAGGCGCATGCTCGCCACTTCGGCTGCGAGCGTCTGGATCGGGGTGAAGTAGCCGACGAAGGTGAAGCCGGTCCACAGCGCGATCGCAAACCACGCCACATGCTTCAGCCCGCGCTTTTTCAGCTTGTTGGCGTTCCACGGCGACCGGTCGAGCCGCTTGCGCGCGATGTGGTCGCCTTCCAGCCAGTTTTCCGCCCACATGAAGATTTCGGTGTAGACGGTCTGCGGGCAGGCATAGCCGCACCACAAGCGGCCGGCGACGGCGGTGAAGAGGAACAGCGCCAGCGCCGACAGGATCAGCAGGCCGGTCAGATAAACGAAATCCTGCGGCCAGAACACCAGCCCGAAGATGTAGAACTTGCGCGCGGCGAGATCGAACAGCACCGCCTGGCGGTTGTCCCACTGCAGCCAGGGCAGGCCGTAGTACACGACCTGGGTGAGCAGCACCAGCGCGATGCGCCAGTTGGCGAACACCCCATGCACCGCACGCGGCTGGATCTTTTCCCGGATCGCGTAGAGCTGCTGCTCGATCGGGGCGTCGGCGGAGGCGAGCTGTTTGTCGTCTGTCACTGCGTGTTCCGTGGAAGGGCCGCCGGGCGAGCGCCGGCGGCCCCTTTGCTCACTGCTTCTGCGACAGGCCGTAGACGTAGGCCGTCAGCAGGTGCAGCTTGGCGTCCTTGTTGGACGTGGTGCCGAGCGTCTGCGCCATGGCGGGCATCACGCCGTTGCGGCCCTTGGTGATGCTCTCGATGATCGCCGCTTCGGACCCGCCATACAGCCACACCTTGTCGGTGAGATTGGGCGCGCCCATCGCCTGCATGCCGGTGCCGTCGGGCATGTGGCAGGCGGCGCAATTTGCCCCGAACTTCGGCCGGCCTGCGGCGGCCAGCGCGGCGTCGTGCTGGCGGCCCGACAGCGACAGCACGTAGTTCGCCACTTCCTTCGTACCCTGCGCGCCGAGGGCCTCACCCAGTGCCGGCATCACGCCGGCGCGGCCGTCGGTGATGGTGGCCTTGATGGTGTCGGGGTCGCCGCCGTACAGCCAGTCACCGTCGGTCAGGTTGGGGAAGCCCTTGGCGCCCGCCGCATCCGAGCCGTGGCATTGCGAGCAGTAGGTCAGGAACAGGTTCCTGCCGATGGCGCGCGCGTCCGGATCGGCGGCGACGGTGGCGATGTCCTGCTGCATGAACCTGGCGTACACCGGCTGGAATCTGGCTTCGGCGGCCTTCACCTCGGCTTCGTATTCCCCCGTGGAGGTCCAGCCCAGCACGCCGGCGAAGTTGCCCAATCCCGGCCACAGCGCCAGATACGCCAGCGCAAACACCATCGTGCCGTAGAACAGTCCCAGCCACCAGCGCGGCAGCGGATTGTTGAGATCCTGCAGGTCGCCGTCCCAGGTGTGCTCCATCAGCTCGGCTTTCTCGCCGGGGGCGAGCTTCCGGGTGGTCTGCAACTTGAGAAACACCCAGGTGCCGGCGATGCTCAGCAGGGTGAGAACGCTGATGTAGATCGGCCAGAAGCCGTGTGTGAAATCACTCATTGCTTGTCTCCTTGTTGGGCGGACTTGTCGTCTTCGTCGAAGGGCAGGCGGCCGGCGTCGTCGAACCGCTGCTTGTTGCCCTTGCTGTAGGCCCACCAGACGATGCCGATGAACACCGCGATGAAAACCGCCGTGACGATGCCGCTGAGGGTTCCGCTGTCCATGCTCAGTTCCTGGGCGCGTGGGTGCCCAGCACCTGCAGGTAGGCGATCAGCGCGTCGAGTTCGGTCTTGCCTTCCAGCTCAGCCGGCGCGCCGGCGATCTCCTGCTCGGAGTAACCGTGGCCGACCAGGTTCAGCGTGCGCATCTTTTTCTGGATGGCGGCGTCTTTCAGCGGACGGTCGAGCCAGGGGTAGGCGGGCATGTTCGATTCCGGGACCACGTCGCGCGGGTTCATCAGGTGCGCCACGTGCCAGGCGTCGGAATAGCGTCCGCCGACGCGCTGCAGGTCGGGCCCGGTGCGCTTGGACCCCCACAGGAAGGGGCGGTCGTACACGTATTCGCCGGCCACCGAGTAGTGGCCGTAGCGTTCGGTCTCGGCGCGGAACGGACGCACCATCTGCGAGTGGCAGCCGACGCAGCCTTCGCGGATGTAGATGTCGCGTCCCGACAGCTGCAGCGCCGTGTAGGGCTTGAGGCCCGCCACCGCCGTGGTCGTCGAGGTCTGGAAGAACAGCGGTACGATCTGCACCAGGCCGCCGACGCTGACGAGGAGGATGGTCAGCACGATCAGCAGACCGAGGTTCTTTTCGATGGTTTCATGCGAAATCATGTTCGGTCTCCTTAGGCGTGGACGGCTTGCGGGATCGGAGCGTCGTTCACGACGCGGCCGGCACGCACGGTCTGCCAGACGTTCCAGGCCATCATCAGCATGCCGCTGAAGAACAGCGCGCCGCCGGCGAGGCGAATGCCGTAGAAGGGATACATGGTGTTGAGCACCTGGGCGAAGCTGTAGGTCAGCGTGCCGTCGGCGTTCGCCGCGCGCCACATCAGGCCCTGCGCCACCCCGGCGATCCACATCGAGGCGATGTACAGCACCACGCCGATGGTGGAGAGCCAGAAATGCCACTCGATGAGCCTGGTGCTGAACATCGATTCGCGGCCGAACAGGCGCGGGATCAGGTAGTACATGGAGCCGATGGTGATCATCGCCACCCAGCCGAGCGCGCCGGAGTGCACGTGGCCGATGGTCCATTCGGTGTAGTGGGAGAGTGCGTTCACCGTCTTGATCGACATCATCGGGCCTTCGAAGGTCGACATGCCGTAGAACGACAGCGCGGTCACCATGAACTTGAGGATGGGGTCGGTGCGCAGTTTGTGCCACGCGCCGGACAGGGTCATGATGCCGTTCATCATGCCGCCCCAGCTCGGGGCCAGCAGCATCAGGGAAAACACCATGCCCAGCGACTGCGCCCAGTCGGGCAGCGCGGTGTATTGCAGGTGGTGCGGGCCGGCCCACATGTAGATGAAGTTGAGCGACCAGAAGTGGACGACCGACAGGCGATAGGAATAGATCGGGCGGCCGGCCTGCTTGGGAATGAAGTAGTACATCATGCCGAGGAAGGCGGTGGTGAGGAAGAAGCCCACTGCGTTATGGCCGTACCACCACTGCACCATCGCGTCCTGCACCCCGGCGTAGGCGGAGTAGGACTTGGTCAGCGTCACCGGCAATTCGGCGCTGTTGACCAGGTGCAGCAGCGCGATCACCAGGATGTAGGCGCCGAAGAACCAGTTGGAGACGTAGATGTGCCGGGTCTTGCGCTTGACGATGGTGCCGAAGAACACCAGCGCGTAGGACACCCACACCACCGTGATCAGCAGGTCGATCGGCCATTCCAGCTCGGCGTATTCCTTGGAACTGGTGAGGCCCAGCGGCAGCGTCACCGCAGCCAGCACGATCACCGCCATCCAGCCCCAGAAGGTGAACGCCGCCAGCTTCTCGGCCCACAGCCGCACCTGGCAGGTGCGCTGCACGATGTAGTAGGACACCGCGAACATCGCCGAGCCGCCGAAGGCGAAGATCACCGCGTTGGTGTGCAGCGGTCGCAGGCGCCCGTAGGAAAGCCATTCGATGCCGAAGCTCAGGTCCGGCCAGATCAGCTGCGCGGCCAGGATCACCCCGACCAGCATTCCGACGATCCCCCACACCACCGTCATGATGGCGAACTGGCGGACGACCTTATAGTTGTAGGTTGTCGCTTCCATACACGTCTCCCGTGATTGATGACTTGTTGAGTCTATGCGAACGTGGCGATACGTTCCACATATGCGGATAAATATATCCATTTATAAAAGAGTATGTCAAGTTGACGCGCCCCGGCGTGAGCCGGCTGGGGGTTCATGTGTTTTTTTTACATGCAAAAACGGACGTCATCCCTGATTTTCATGTCAGATTTGAACTTGGTATAGATCAGTTTCCACGCAATTGATATGCATCCCGTCCCGAAACCCGGCGGCACCCGCGTCTGCATCATCCGTCACGGCGAAACCGACTGGAATGTGGAGAGGCGCATCCAGGGCCATACCGACATTCCGCTCAACGCGACGGGACGGGCGCAGGCGCTGGCGATGGCGTTCAATGCGGCGCATCACCGCTTCCATGCGATCTACAGCAGCGACCTGCTGCGGGCGCTGGAGACGGCGCAGGCGCTGGCGCAGCGCGAAGATCATCAGGTGAAGCTGCTGCCGCAATTGCGCGAGCGGCATTACGGCATCTTCCAGGGCATCACCGCCGCGCAGGGCGCAGAGCGTTGCCCGGAAGCGTATGCGCACTATGTGGCGCGCGACCTCGATTACGATTTCGGGACGGGCGAATCGCTGCGCGGCTTCGCCGGGCGCGTCGCCGAGGGCATAGCCTGGCTGGTGCGGCACCACGGCGGGCAGACGATCGCGGCGGTGAGCCACAGCGGCGTACTGGATGTGGTGTATCGCCGCGCCACCGGACGACCGCTGCGCACGCCGCGCGATTTCGTGATTCCCAACTGTGCGCTCAACTGGTTCCATTTCGACGGCCAGGGCTGGCATCCGGAAGCCTGGGCCGATCGCCACCATCTGCACGAGGTGCTGACGGAGGCACCGGAATGAGCGTGCCGGCAGAATGGATCGTGTTGTTCCGCCACGGCCACAGCGAATGGAATCTGACCGATCGCTTCGCCGGCTGGACCGATGTCCCGCTGACCGAAGTCGGCCTCGCCGAGGCGGCCGCTGACGCAGGCGGGGTTTGCCTTCGACGAGGTCCACGGCTCGGTGCTGCAGCGTGCCCGCCAGACCGCCGAGGCATTGCTTGCGGCGATGGGCACGCCCGAGGTTCCGCCGTTCACCACCCGGCGGCTGAACGGGCGGCATTACGGCGCGTTGCAGGGCATGAACAAGCGCGCGATTTTTGCGCTCTGGGGCGGGCAAGCCTCGCGCCGTTGGTGGCGCGGCCACGTCGAGCCGCCGCCGCTGGACGACGACGACCCGCGCCATCCGCGCTTCGATCCGCTGTATGCGGCGCTGGCCCCCGCGGACTTGCCCGCCGGTGAAAGCCTGCGCGACTGCCAGCGCCGCACCCTGCCGTACTGGAACGACGTGCTGGTGCCGCGCCTGCGCGCGGGGCGCGCGATTCCTTGCCGGAATCGTGAGCCAGATTGAGCTGGTGCCGCGCCTGCGCGCGGGGCGCCGCCTGCTGGTGATCAGTCACGGCAACACCCTGCGCGGGCTGGTGATGCACCTGGACGGCTTCGGCGCCGAGGCGATGGAGCGGGTGGAGATTCCGTCCGGGGTGCCGCTGGTGTACCGCTTTGCGCCCGATCTGACCGTTCTGGGGCACGAGTGGCTGGAGATGCCAGGCGCTGTGCCGGCGGGGTGAGTGCGATAAACTCAATCTCGTCATGCCGGACCTGATCCGGCATCCAGCGCGGCGTAGCCGCATATAAACCGGGCGCGTACGCGCGGCTGAATTTAACGGGTTTCCGGTTCAAGCCCGGAAAGACGGATTACGCCTTGAACCCCAGGTCCTGCGCCAGCCCGGCGTGGGTGATTGTCCCCGCATGCACCTGCAGTCCCGCTTTCAGCCCCGAATCCGCCTCCAGCGCGGCCAGGCCATGCGCCGCCAGCGCCTGCACGTAGGGCAGGGTGGCGTGGGTAAGCGCCTCGGTGGCGGTGCGGGCCACGGCGCCGGGCATGTTGGTGACGCAGTAGTGGACGATGCCCTCGGCCACGAAGAAGGGCGCGCTGTGGGTGGTGGGGCGCGAGGTTTCGGCGATGCCGCCCTGGTCGATGGCGACATCCACCAGCACCGAACCCGGCGGCATCCGGTGCAATGATTCGCGGCTGATCAGGCGCGGCGCGTGGCGGCCTGGAATTTGCGCGGCGCCGATCACGATGTCGGCCCGCTCCAGGCTGGCGGCGATCGCCTCGGGCGAGGAAAAGCGCGTTTCCACCCGTGCGCCGAGTTGGGCTTCGGCCTGGGCGAGCTTGTCGGCCTGGCGGTCGATGAGGGTGACGCGCGCGCCGAGTCCGGCTGCGGTGCGCGCCGCGCCCATTCCCACCACGCCGGCGCCGATGACGAGCACGTGCGCGGGCGGCACGCCGGGCAGGCCGGTGATCAGCCTGCCGCTGCCGCCATGGGATTTATGCAGCCCGAGCGCGCCCATCTGCGGCGCCAGGCGGCCCGCGATGTCCGACATCGGCTGCAGCAGCGGCAGGCCGCCGGCAGGGCGGCTCACGGTTTCGTAGGCGATGGCCGTCACCCCGCGCGCCAGCAGTTCGCGCGCCAGTTCGGGCGCGGCGGCCAGGTGCAGGTAGCAGAACAGCAGCTGGCCTTCGCGCAGATGCTTCACTTCGTCCGGTTGCGGCTCCTTCACCTTCACCACCAGGTCGGCGGCCCAGGCCTCGGCGGCGGTGGCCGCGACGGTGGCGCCGGCGGCGCGGTAGGCATCGTCGGCGAATCCGGTTGCCGCGCCGGCCGCGGTCTCGACGCTGACCCGGTGGCCGGCCTCGATCAGGGTGCGCGCACCCTCGGGCGTGAGCGCCACCCGGTATTCGTGATTCTTGACTTCCTTGGGAATGCCGATGTGCATGGGCGTAGGGCCGGGATGGGCGGGTTAAATTTCGATCTGCGTACCCAGTTCAACCACGCGGTTGACGGGCAGTTTGAAGAAACGCATGGCCGATTCGGCGTTTTGCGCCATGGCCGCGAAAATGTTTTCCCGCCAGAGTGCCATGCCCGGCATCTTGGTGGGGATCAGGGTTTCGCGGGACAGGAAGAAGCTGGTTTCCATCATCGCGAAATGCAGGCCGAGGGCATCGCACAATTGGAGTGCCTTCGGAATGTCCGGTTCCTCGCGGAAGCCGAAGCGGATTTCCAGGCGGTAAAAGCCGCTTCCCAGCTCGGTCAGGTGGATGCGTTCCGCATCGGGGACGCTGGGCACTTCTTCGGTGATCGCCCGCAGGATGACTACGCGTTCATGCAGAACCTTGTTGTGCGACAGGTTGTGCAGCAGTGCGTGAGGCACGCCCTTGCCGGTGGCGTGGAGAAAAATAGCGGTGCCTGGCACCCGTTGATGCTCGAAGGAGATAATGCCTTCAATGAAGGTGGTCAGATCGATGTCGTCGCTCTGCATGCGCTGCAAGAGCAGTTCGCGGCCGCGCTTCCAGGTGGTGAGCAGGGTAAAAATCACCAGCCCGATGGCCAGCGGGAACCAGCCGCCGAGAACGATTTTTGGCACGTTGGCGCCAAGGAAGGCCAGGTCGATGACAAGGAAAAATGCCGCGCCGCCCAGGACGACGGGAAGCGGCCATTTCCAGAAGGCCCATACCACGGTGAAGGCCAGAATGGTGTCGATCGCCATGGTGCCGGTCACGGCGATGCCGTAGGCCGAGGCCAGGTTGCTGGAGGACTGGAAACCCAGGACGAGCAGCGTAACCCCCGCCAACAGCACCCAGTTGATAAAGGGAATGTAGATTTGCCCGATTGCCTGGTCTGACGTGTGGCGAATCTGCATGCGGGGAATATAGCCCAGCTGGATGGCCTGGCGGGTGACGGAAAACGTGCCCGAGATGACCGCCTGGGAGGCGATGATGGTGGCCAGCGTCGCCAGCACGATCATGGGATAAAGCGCCCATTCCGGGGCCAGCAGATAAAAAGGATTCTTGGCGGTGGCGGGATTACGCAGCAGCAGGGCGCCCTGACCCAGATAGTTGAGCGCCAGCGCGGGAAAAACAAACCCCAGCCAGGCATAGCGGATGGGGCGTTTGCCGAAGTGGCCCATGTCGGCGTAAAGCGCCTCGCCCCCGGTGACGGCCAGCACCACCGCGCCAAGAATGATCAGGCCGGTGATGCCGTGCGTTTGAAAGTAAGCGAGTCCATAAAGCGGGTTGAACGAGACCAGCACCGCGGGCGTCTGGACAACGCTGAGCAGCCCCAGCAGCCCCAGCACGATGAACCAGAGAATCATGATGGGCCCGAACAGTTTGCCCACCGACGCGGTGCCCCGGCTCTGGATCAGGAACAAGCCCACCAGCACGGTCAATGAAATCGGGATGATATGGCGGTGCAAGGCGGGCGCGGCGATTTCCAGGCCTTCCACGGCGGACAGCACCGAGATGGCGGGCGTGATCATGCCGTCGCCATAGAACAGGGCGGCGCCGAACAGTCCCAAGGTGAGCAGCAGCCACTTGCGCCGGGAGTTCGCGCGGAACACCCGTTGGGTCAGCGCGATCAAGGCCATGATGCCGCCTTCGCCCTTGTTGTCGGCACGCATGATGAAGAGCACGTATTTCAGCGACACCACCAGGATCAGCGCCCACAGCATAAGGGACAGCACACCCAGGATGTTGTCGTGATTGATCGCCGCGCCGTGCGGGCCATTGAAGGCTTCCTTCAGCGCATACAGCGGGCTGGTGCCGATGTCGCCATACACCACGCCGATCGCGCCGACGGACAGGGTGAGCAAGCTGGTTTTTTTGGATCCGGAATCGTTCATCGGTTTATGTCGTTGTGGTGCGAAGGTGCGGCCGGACGGTAATCAATTTTAAACAGTATGCCCGCAATGGCGAAACGCTGGAGACAAGAGCAGGAGCGGGCTTGTTTCCGGGGAATGAACCTGTATCGCCCTTTAGCGCACGGGCGCCGCTTCGGCGCGGCGCTCGAAGCGGTAATACGCGGGCGGAATGTTATCGAGCCTGATTTCACGCGTGCCCCAGCCGATGGGCAGGCGGCCGACACTGCGATACGGGCCCATCATCGACGGCGCGGCCTGCACGTCGTAGAGCCCGGGGGCGAGCAGGCGCGCCGAGAGGGTCACGCCGCGATCGCGGGCGTGGTGAGTAATGCCGGCAAACGGGCGCGCCAGCGGCTCGCCGATGAAGATCCCCTGGCCCGGCATCCGCACGCTTTTCCAGTAGGCCTCGATCAGGGTTTCGCCCTGCAGGTAGTGCGCCATGACGATCCCCGGAACCGGAAACGGAAAACGTGCCCGAGATGACCGCCTGGGAGGCGATGATGGTGGCCAGCGTCGCCAGCACGATCATGGGATAAAGCGCCCATTCCGGGGCCAGCAGATAAAAAGGATTCTTGGCGGTGGCGGGATTACGCAGCAGCAGGGCGCCCTGACCCAGATAGTTGAGCGCCAGCGCGGGAAAAACAAACCCCAGCCAGGCATAGCGGATGGGGCGTTTGCCGAAGTGGCCCATGTCGGCGTAAAGCGCCTCGCCCCCGGTGACGGCCAGCACCACCGCGCCAAGAATGATCAGGCCGGTGATGCCGTGCGTTTGAAAGTAAGCGAGTCCATAAAGCGGGTTGAACGAGACCAGCACCGCGGGCGTCTGGACAACGCTGAGCAGCCCCAGCAGCCCCAGCACGATGAACCAGAGAATCATGATGGGCCCGAACAGTTTGCCCACCGACGCGGTGCCCCGGCTCTGGATCAGGAACAAGCCCACCAGCACGGTCAATGAAATCGGGATGATATGGCGGTGCAAGGCGGGCGCGGCGATTTCCAGGCCTTCCACGGCGGACAGCACCGAGATGGCGGGCGTGATCATGCCGTCGCCATAGAACAGGGCGGCGCCGAACAGTCCCAAGGTGAGCAGCAGCCACTTGCGCCGGGAGTTCGCGCGGAACACCCGTTGGGTCAGCGCGATCAAGGCCATGATGCCGCCTTCGCCCTTGTTGTCGGCACGCATGATGAAGAGCACGTATTTCAGCGACACCACCAGGATCAGCGCCCACAGCATAAGGGACAGCACACCCAGGATGTTGTCGTGATTGATCGCCGCGCCGTGCGGGCCATTGAAGGCTTCCTTCAGCGCATACAGCGGGCTGGTGCCGATGTCGCCATACACCACGCCGATCGCGCCGACGGACAGGGTGAGCAAGCTGGTTTTTTTGGATCCGGAATCGTTCATCGGTTTATGTCGTTGTGGTGCGAAGGTGCGGCCGGACGGTAATCAATTTTAAACAGTATGCCCGCAATGGCGAAACGCTGGAGACAAGAGCAGGAGCGGGCTTGTTTCCGGGGAATGAACCTGTATCGCCCTTTAGCGCACGGGCGCCGCTTCGGCGCGGCGCTCGAAGCGGTAATACGCGGGCGGAATGTTATCGAGCCTGATTTCACGCGTGCCCCAGCCGATGGGCAGGCGGCCGACACTGCGATACGGGCCCATCATCGACGGCGCGGCCTGCACGTCGTAGAGCCCGGGGGCGAGCAGGCGCGCCGAGAGGGTCACGCCGCGATCGCGGGCGTGGTGAGTAATGCCGGCAAACGGGCGCGCCAGCGGCTCGCCGATGAAGATCCCCTGGCCCGGCATCCGCACGCTTTTCCAGTAGGCCTCGATCAGGGTTTCGCCCTGCAGGTAGTGCGCCATGACGATCCCCGGAACCGGAAACTTGGCGGGAAAGTTGCAGGGCTCGACCACCGCGCCGTAGCTGCCGGTGGCGCCCGCCTGCAGCCAGCGCAGGCTGCTCATCTGGCCGCCGCCGAAGAGTTCGCCGCCGGCCGAGGTGAGGTGATCGGCGATGGCGCCGGGCAGGAAATGGTTGCTGTCGAGCGACGGTACACGGGTCAGCCCGGTGAAGTAGAACATCACGTCGGATTTGTTTTCGAGCGCGTTGGTTTCGACGATCTCGGTGGGGAAAATGGTCTGCATTTGCGTGCGCAACGCGGCGTATCCGGCCGCGCGCACGTTGCGCGCCTTGTCGCGGGTGCTGACGAGGTACGCGGTGCCAGCCGGATTGCCGCCGTCGGAGGCGACGCCGCGGTCGATGAGCCGCTTCGCATCGGCGACGCTGGCGGCGGCCAGGCTCATGGTCGGCCGCATCCGGTGGGCTTCGAAGGGGCGTGCCGCGCTGCCGTTGAAATAGGGACTGGGCTGCGTCGGCTTGCAGCCGCTGGCGCACCAGGCGGGATCGAAGCCGAAGGCGAAGGCGGAGGTGATCGACATGCAGTCGACCCGATACGGCTGCGCCCAGGTCAGCGCGTAGGCCTGAACGTTTTTGGGGGTACTGCGGTCGACGCGGTGCTTGAGGTTGATGAATTCCTCGCGCGTGAGCGTGTTGCGCCCTGGCTTGAAGCGTACGTGAATCAGGTTGGCGGCGGGAATGCCGCGCTTGTCGCGGTAGTACGCGGCAATCGCCACGCTGTCGGGGTCGTCGTCGTTGACGATGACGCCCAGTTGCGCCGCCGTGAGGCCGGGCTGGGCAAAGCGGGTGACGACAGGGTGTTCGGGCGGCGCGGCATGCGCGGCGGTCTGGAGCAGCAGGCCGATGGCGAATGCGCGCACCAGCCGCATGGTCGTCAGGCGAGGCGCTGCACGCATTCGCGCACCAGCGCGGGGCCGCGATAGATGAGCCCGGAATACAGCTGCACCAGCGAAGCGCCGGCGGCGATCTTCTCCTGCGCGTCGGCGCCCGAGAGGATGCCGCCGACGCCGATGATCGGCACTTCACTCTTGAGGTGACGCGCCAGCGCGCGGATCACGCGGGTGGACGCCGCGCGCACCGGCGCGCCGGACAGCCCGCCGGCTTCGTCGGCATTCGGCAGGCCGGCGACGGCGTCGCGCGCGAGGGTGGTGTTGGTGGCGATCACCGCGTCGATGCGGTGCATCATCAGGAGCGCGGCGATCGCGGCGATCTGGGCGTCGTCGAGATCGGGCGCGATTTTCAGCGCGATCGGCACGTATTTGCCGTGGCGCTGGGCGAGTTCGGACTGGCGAAGCTTGATCGCCGACAGCAGCGCATCGAGCGCCTCGTCCTTCTGCAGCTCGCGCAGGTTCTGCGTGTTGGGCGAGGAGATGTTCACCGTCACGTAGCGGGCGTGCGCATACACCTTGTCGAGGCAGGCCAGGTAATCGTAGACCGCCTGCTCGTTCGGGGTGTCCTTGTTCTTGCCGATGTTGATGCCGAGCACGCCGGTGAACCCGCTCGCTTCGACATTCCTCACCAGATTGTCGACGCCGAGGTTGTTGAAGCCCATGCGGTTGATGAGGGCCTCCGCCTGCGGCAGACGGAACAGGCGCGGCTTCGGGTTGCCGGGCTGCGGCCGCGGCGTCACCGTGCCGATCTCGATGAAGCCGAAGCCCAGCGCCGCCAGCGCGTTGATGTGCGCGCCGTCCTTGTCGAGCCCGGCGGCGAGGCCCACCGCGTTGGGAAAGTCGATGCCCATCGCGTGCACGGGCTTTCCCGTCGCGCGCGGCAGCAGGTTCAGCAGGCCGGCGCGATTTTCAGCGCGATCGGCACGTATTTGCCGTGGCGCTGGGCGAGTTCGGACTGGCGAAGCTTGATCGCCGACAGCAGCGCATCGAGCGCCTCGTCCTTCTGCAGCTCGCGCAGGTTCTGCGTGTTGGGCGAGGAGATGTTCACCGTCACGTAGCGGGCGTGCGCATACACCTTGTCGAGGCAGGCCAGGTAATCGTAGACCGCCTGCTCGTTCGGGGTGTCCTTGTTCTTGCCGATGTTGATGCCGAGCACGCCGGTGAACCCGCTCGCTTCGACATTCCTCACCAGATTGTCGACGCCGAGGTTGTTGAAGCCCATGCGGTTGATGAGGGCCTCCGCCTGCGGCAGACGGAACAGGCGCGGCTTCGGGTTGCCGGGCTGCGGCCGCGGCGTCACCGTGCCGATCTCGATGAAGCCGAAGCCCAGCGCCGCCAGCGCGTTGATGTGCGCGCCGTCCTTGTCGAGCCCGGCGGCGAGGCCCACCGCGTTGGGAAAGTCGATGCCCATCGCGTGCACGGGCTTTCCCGTCGCGCGCGGCAGCAGGTTCAGCAGGCCGAGGCGGTGTGCGACATCGAGACTGGCCAGGGTGAAGCCGTGCGCGTCCTCGGGGTCGAGCGAGAAGAGGGCGGGTCGGATCAGCGGATAGAGCATGGTTCAGAGGGTGCGGGCACAGGATGCGAGTTTAACAGGACGTGCCGCCAGGCTGCCGCCAGGCGGCGTGCGATGTTATCCTGAACGTGTGCGTGCTTGCGCGCGTCTGTCTGTTTCAATGCCCATCCTGTTTCTATACATCGACAAGCCCATGACGCCCCCGTATTTCCTGCAACGACTCGTATTGCTTTTCAGTATCCTGATCGCGCCGGCCGCGTGGAGTGCCGCCGTCGTTCCTCCGCCCCCGCAACTGGCGGCGAAATCCTGGGTGCTGATGGATGCCGCCAGCGGCAGCATCCTGGTCGACCACCAGGGCAACATGCGCCTGCCGCCCGCCAGCCTGACCAAGCTGATGACCGCGCACGTCGCGGCGCTGGAATTCCAGCGCGGCCGCATCAGGGAGAGCGACCTCGTCACCATCAGCGAAAAAGCCTGGCGCATGGGCGGCTCGAAAATGTTCGTCAGGGTCGGCGACCAGATCGCGGTGAAAGACCTGCTGCGTGGCATCATCGTGCAGTCGGGCAACGACGCCAGCATCGCGCTGGCCGAGCATCTCGCCGGCGGCGAGGACACCTTCGCCGCGCTGATGAACCAGGAAGCCAGGCGGCTTGGGCTCGCCGGCACCCGTTTCGCCAACGCCACCGGCTGGCCGGCCGAGGGCCATCATTCGAGCGCGCTCGACATGGCCAAGCTCGCGCGGGCCATCGTGATCGAGGATCCCGAGCACTACGCGATGTATGCCGAAAAGGAATTCGTCTGGAGCGGCATCAAGCAGCCGAACCGCAACCTGCTGCTGTGGCGCGACCCGAGCGTCGACGGCCTGAAAACCGGCCACACCGAGGAAGCGGGGTACTGCCTGGTGGCCTCTGCCAAGCGCGACGGCCAGCGCTTGATCGCCGTGGTGTTCGGCGCCGACAGCGAAGAAGCGCGGGCGACCGAGACGGCCAAGCTGCTCGCCTACGGCTTCAATTTCTATGACAGCAGGACCTTCTTCAGGAAGGGCGAAACGGTGCAAAGCGTGGCCGTCTGGAAAGGCGCCGCGCGCACCGTCAAGGCCGGCGTCGCAGCCGACTTCGCCGCCGCGCTGCCCAAGCGCACCGGCGGCGAATACCAGACACGCGTCGTTCTGGTCGAGGACGATGCGGTGGCGCCCATCGCCGCCGGCGCGCCGCTGGGGCGCGTCGAGCTGGTGGACCCCGACGGCAAGGTCGTCATGCAGGCACCGCTGGTCGCGCTCGAAGCGGTCGAGGAGGGCGGCTTCTTCCGCCGCGTGTGGGACAGCATCCGGTTGTTTTTCAGGGGGCTGTTCGGCTGACAATCAAGCGCAAACAAAAAGGCGACCCTCGAAAGTGCGGTCGCCTTTTTATTGCCAGTGTGGGGGAATTGATCCGGAGCAACCAGTCATGCCCTGCTCCCCGAATGACCGTTTCGCAATCCAAACCAGTCAGCCAGTTCCATCTGCCTGGCGGGAACTTCGTGCCAGAAGAAATCACTGCGTATTCGCCAGTGAAAATGACGAAGTGGTGATCGGCTTCGCCAAGGCCACGGTCGGGATCGGCATGCGAAGATCCGCTCTACTACATCGCTGACAACAAGAAGGATTGAACCGGGATGCCGGACTATTACGATTTTTCTACGTCAACGTCGAGTCGATATCCCATCCCAACGACCGTTTTGATGAGCGCCGGAAACTTGACGTCGTCGCCGAGGTGGCGCCGCAAACGCGTTATAGGGCGATACAGCGTTCTGTTCTCGACTTCCACGTCCGCGCCCCGGACGATGGCGATCAATTGCTGGCGGGTCAGCAGCTGGCGGGGAAACGTCAGCAAGGCCTTCAGTACCTCGAATTCCCGTTTATCGAGCAGGATCGATTTTCCATCGCGCGACTCCAGTCGGCGCTCTTCAGGATAAAGTGACCATCCGGAAAAGCGGTACATGCGGACAGACGCCTCGCGGGGATCGACGGATTCGATTCGCGCCAGGCTCAGAGCCTGTTTGATTGTGGCCACCAGTTTACGAGGGTGGATGGGCAAGGATAGCCGGGCATCCGGCGCGAAGCCGAGGGGAGTGACCCGACACGGAAACACAGACGGTCGATCCAGGACGATCGTGGGAGTTTCCGGCTTTTCCAAAAGCCACCTCGGTCTGGTCGCGAGCTGTTCCATGCCATCCAGGGCAACGATCAGTACGTCGACCGGCGGGGGCGAGTCCTCCATGTCCGTGGTCGCGACGATATCAAAGCCTTTATCGCGCAAATAATCCGCGAGCAGGGCCCGCGTCAAGGGATCGGGGTCGACCAGATAAATTCTCGGGGCGAATATGGCCATTGCCTCGGCTTCGGAGCTGGGCCGTGGCAAATCGGACTGCCCGGAATGGCGTGGCCGCATCGACGAGCCCAGGTGTTCCTGATGCAAGGCGGATTCCCTTGTGGCGATCAGCCGAAACGGCCCGTGATGTAATCCTCGGTCTGCTTGACCGTGGGCTTGAGGAACACGTCGTTGGTGCGCCCCATTTCGATCAGTTCACCCAGGTACATGAAGGCGGTGTAATCGGAAACACGTGCCGCCTGCTGCATGTTGTGGGTGACGATGATGATCGTGTACTTGTCTTTCATCTCGTTGACCAGTTCCTCGATTTTGGCGGTGGAAATGGGATCGAGCGCGGAGGCCGGTTCATCCAGCAAAAGAACATCCGGTTCCAGGGCGATCGCACGCGCAATCACCAGGCGCTGCTGCTGGCCGCCGGAAAGGCTCATGCCGTTTTCGCTGAGACGATCTTTGACTTCGTTCCATAGTGCGGCGCCGCGCAGAGCCTTCTCGACCG
Source organism: Thermoplasmatota archaeon (assembly GCA_023475455.1). Next base: position 16,078 of record JAMCVR010000125.1, read on the forward strand.
CCTCATCCAGCGTGTCACGGTTGTTGACCCCCATGATGCGCAGGCCGTAGGCCACGTTTTCGTAAATGGACTTGGGAAACGGGTTGGGCTTCTGAAACACCATGCCGACGCGACGCCGCAGCAGTGCGACGTTCACGTCATGATCATAAATATTCTTGTCGTCCATCAGGATCCTGCCGTCGACATGGACGATGTCGATCAGATCGTTCAAGCGGTTGAAGCACCGCAGCAGGGTCGATTTGCCGCAGCCGCTGGGGCCGATGAAGGCGGTTACACGCTTTTTCGGAATATTCATGTTGATTTTTCTCAGCGCTTGGGCTTCGCCGTAATACAAGTCGAGACTCTCGACGCGGATCGCCACTTCGCTGGGGTCTTCTGTCTGCGTACGCCCCAGATCGCCTAACTTCATCGCGTGGGTTTGCCGGCCGGCATCGCTCATTTTCAAAATCCTTCGGGTCTATCGTTGTATGGGTTGGCGGGGGGTCAAACGCCTTCCAGGCCGCGCATTTTCTCGCGCAGGCGGTTGCGCAGACGGATCGCGAACAGGTTGAGCACGACGATAATGATCACCAGCAGCAATGCGGTGGCGTAGACCAGCGGGCGCGCGGCTTCGACGTTGGGGCTCTGGAAGCCGACGTCGTAGATATGGAAGCCCAGGTGCATGAACTTGCGCTCCAGGTGCAGGAACGGGAAGTTGCCGTCCAGCGGCAGGCTCGGCGCCAGCTTCACCACGCCCACCAGCATCAGCGGTGCCACCTCGCCGGCGGCGCGGGCAACCGCCAGGATCAGGCCGGTCATCATCGCCGGGCTCGCCATCGGCAACACCGTACGCCACAGGGTTTCCGCCTTGGTCGCGCCCAGCGCCAGGCTGCCTTCACGAATCGAGCGAGGCACCCGGGACAAACCTTCCTCGGTCGCTACGATGACGACCGGCAAGGTCAGCAGCGCGAGGGTAAGCGAGGACCAGAGGATGCCGGGGCTGCCGAAGACCGGGGCTGGCTGCGCTTCAGGAAAGAACAGCGCGTCGATATTGCCGCCCAGGAAGTAGACGAAGAAACCCAGGCCGAACACGCCGTAAACGATGGACGGCACCCCTGCGAGGTTGTTGACCGAGATGCGGATAACCTGGATCAGCGGTCCCTGCTTGGCATATTCGCGCATGTAGACCGCCGCCATGATGCCCAGCGGCGTCACCATTGCCGACATCAGGAGCACCATCATCACCGTGCCGAAGATGGCCGGGAAGATGCCGCCCTCGGTATTCGCCTCGCGCGGATCGTCGACGATGAACTCATACAGCTTTTGCAGATAGTGGCTGATTTTTTGCACGACGCTCATGTCATTCGGTTTGATTACGTCAGCGATCTTGGCAAACGGAATCTCTATCACCTGGCCATCCTGGATCTCGGCGGTCAGGCTGTCGCGGGCGTTCTGCGCACGCAGTCCATCCAGCCGGGCCTGCAGCCTGGCGAACTCGGTCTCGTGAAGTTTCCGTTCCTGGTCGATCTCGGCTTTGGCCTCCTCGGTCAGCCCGCCTTGCAATTCAAGCTTGCGCTGCTTCAGGCGCAGGCGCTCGAGGTTGTAGTTGACCTTGCCGATGTCGTGTTTTTCGACGCTCAGGATTTCGTCGAACAGCTCGTTGGAACGTGCCAGGCGCTTTTGCAGTTCGGGCCACGCGGCTTCGCCCTCGGCGGCGACCCGGCCATTTTCCTTGACCGATTTCAGGTGGCCGAAAAAACTGCCCCATTCATGACGTTCGATGGAAATCACGTCCTTCGGGTACTTGAATTTCCCCAGCAAGGGCGTGGGAATCCACTTGAAATCGACACCGTAGACATCCCGGTTGCCTTGCTTGAACAGATAACGGCTGGTGTACTGGTCGTCACTCTTGATGTCGTATCCGGACTCCCGGAGCCGAAGCAGGGAAATTTCCTCTTTCTCGCGCAGTTCCCCGATCAGGCGCTTGATGGAGCCATCAGCCTCCTTGACCGTGGTTTCCACCAACGGCTTCGGCCACCAGTGCCCCAGGCCCTGGGCCGCCGTCATCCACAGCACGGCATACACCGACACCAGGGACAAGGCCACCGCCCCGGCCGTCATCCAAATCCAGGGCTCGCCGCCCTTGAACCAGTCACGCATCGCTTGATTCCTCAGAGTGAGCTGTATTTTTCGCGCAAGCGCTGGCGCACCAGCTCGGCCAGGGTGTTAATCAAAAAGGTAAAGACGAACAGCACCAGGGCGGAGAAGAACAGCAGCAGATAATGCGTCGAACCCACCGCCGCCTCAGGCATCTCCACGCCGATGTTGGCCGACAGGGTGCGGAAGCCGGTGAAGATGGACATGTCCATCACCGCCGTGTTGCCCGTGGCCATCAGCACGATCATGGTTTCGCCGATGGCGCGGCCGAAGCCGACCATGATGGCGGAGAAGATGCCAGGACTGGCGGTCAGCAACACCACGTTGAACAGGGTTTGCCATGGCGTCGCACCCAGGGCCAGGGAGCCGCTGGTCAGGTGCCTGGGCACGGAAAACACCGCGTCTTCGGCGATGGAAAAGATGATGGGAATCGCCGCAAAGCCCATGGCGATGCCGACCACCAGGGAGTTGCGCTGCTCATAGGACCAGCCCAGTTCGTTGCTCATCCAACGCGGCATGTCGCCGCCGAAAAACGCTGCTTCGACGGGATGACCCAGCAGTACCGCCCCCCATATCACCAGGATAATGACGGGCACCAGCAGGGCGGCTTCCCATCCTGGCCCCAGGTTTTTGATCAATCGCCGGGGAAGCCAATGCCAAATCCACGCCGTGATCACGAAGCTGAACGGTAAAAAAAACAGAGCCATCAGCGTGCCGGCGAGATTGTTGTCGACGAAGGGCGCCAGCCACAAACCGGCCAGAAAACCCAGAATCACAGTCGGCAAGGCTTCCATGATCTCGATGGAAGGCTTGACCACGCTGCGCATCTTCGGCGACATGAAATAAGCCGCGAATATGGCGCCCAGCACCGCCAGGGGCACCGCCATCAGCATGGCGTAAAAGGCCGCCTTCAGGGTGCCGAAGGTAAGCGGCGCGACACTGAATTTCGGCTCGAAATCGGAGTTGGCGGCGGCGGACTGCCAGATGTAATCCGGCTTTTCGTAACTCTCGTACCAGACCTTGCCCCACAGTGCGCCGAAAGAAATTTCGGGGTATTCGTTCTCGATGCCGGCCGAACGGATTTCGCCCTTCCCCGTTTCCAGCACGATGGCGTTGGCGCGCGGCGCGAAGGCCGCCAGTCGTGCCGGAGAACCGCCGGTGGCGCGCTCGACCAGCAGGCGTTCGGAAGTGGCGTAATAGAGGTTCACCGCCCCTTTCTCGTCGGCGGCCACGAAGCCCTTGCGGGCATGCTCCGGGGCGACCAGGGTGATCGCCGCGCCCATCGGCTTGAATTCGCGGATATGGGTGAAGGTGTTTTTGTTGTTGGCGTCGCGCACTTGGAACCACTGGGCCAGATGCCCCTTGTCGGTGCCGAGGATGAGGGAGAAGCCGCCCGATAGCAATGCGGCCGCGGTGACGCGTTCGCCTTCCGGGACGACCGCCACGGTCTGCATCAGGCGCGGTGCATCCTTGTTCTGGACATCGAAATGGCTGACGAAACGGCCGCCGTGAACCACGTAGAGATCGCGCTGCTTGACCTCCAGCAGGATCTGGCCGATCTCGCCTTCCAGCTTCGGCAATTCATGGATGGCCGCACGCTCGGTGGTGACCGATTTGCCGGTGAAATCGCTCTCGCTGGTGAAATAGGCCAGCAGCAGGCGGCCATCCTCGGTCAGCGCGACGGCGGTAGTCCCGTCATCGTCATGCTGGATGGCCAGACGCTTCAGCGGACGTTCCGCATCGTCCACCACAAGGGCGTCCGTACCCAGCGGGTAAATCAGACCAGGAGCGATGCTGCGGATATCTTTCTTGGGATCCCGTGGATCTTGGGTGAAGCTGACCTTGTAATCGTCCTTCAACAGCACCATGCGGCCGTCGGCGAGACCGAAGCCCATGGCGCGCTTGCGCAGATCGCCCGCCGCGAAACTGCTGGCCTGAACCGATTCCGGCAAGGCAACCCGTTCCTGAAGCAGCGGCTTGCCGTCACGAAGACTGAAAAACGTGACACCGCCCTGGCTTGCGACGCGGATACCGATCTCGGCCTGCTCCTCCATGCCGAGATGAACCGTCGACTGGTCCACGAGCGGCGGCACCGCCAAGGGCTCCGGGTCGTCCATGTGGGGCGGCATGAACAGGGGGGCCACCACGCCGGCCAGGTAGAAAAAGATCGTACTGATCGCGATGATCACGCTCAAGCCGCCGAAGGTCATGACGTACTTGAACAGCTTGTCCTTTGCCATCCTGCGGCCGGTGTAGCCACTCGCAGAGGTAATGCTGGCCTCAATCTTTTCCATGGTTCACCGCTTTATCCATCGCCATTCACTTGCTTGCGCCGAGCGCACGAATCCGTAAAAAAGCGAGCCGAACCCTGTAAAGGCTCGGCTCGGTTCGCGGTCGCTTGAAGCCGACCGGATTATTTGACTTGACGAAGCCGATTGAACTCCTCGATCAGGGCCACCGGGCGGCCCTTTTTCTTGGTCGCGCTGTTCAGCGCATAGATCACGGTTTCGCCTTTGGGGCCGGTGCCGATCTCGGTGTAGGTGAAGGTGATTTCCTTGTGGGCCAGATAGTCCTGGAAGTCCTTCCACTCGCCGAAAACGTGGTAGCGGCCGTTACGCACCACCTCGCCGTAGAAGGCGCCGACCTCCCCGGTGCGGCCATCGAAGATGTCCTCGGCGGCGGTGGGCTTGTCCAGATGCTTGCCGTCCGCCTTGGTGATGCCGAAGACCACAGTCTCGCCCTCGGGACCGGCACCGATGCGGGTACGAGTCAGGGGCACTTCGTCAGTATTCATGAAGTTGACATAGATCGTGGGATCGGTCATGGCGTAGATGCGGCCGTTCTCATGGAAGACCAGGAAATAGGTCTGCTTCTGAACAGGGGTTTCTGCCTTCACCTCAGGCACGCTTTGGGTCTTGCCGTCCGCCGTGGGCTGGCTGGTTGCGCAACCGCCCAAGATGAACAGGGCGGACAGCGCGACAACGGATTTTCGCTGCAGGGTATTCAGCATGTTTTCACTCCATTCTGATTGTCCGCGCGCGCCCCGTGTGGGGCACGCAACGGCGTAATTGCTAGCGGGATCAGTTGATACCCAGGTCGCTCAGTGCCTTGTTGACCATGGCGGCGGGCATCGGCACGAAGCCGTCCTTGACCACCACTTCCTGGCCCTGCTTGGACAGCACCATCTTGAAGAACTCGCGTTCCAGGGGCTGCAGCGGCTGGTTCGGGCGCTTGTTCACGTAGACGTAGAGCACGCGGGACAGCGGGTAGGTCTTGTTGAGCGCGTTCTCGGCGTTCGCCTCGACGAAGGGCTGGCCATCCTTCTTGGCCAAGGCCACGGGACGCACGCCGGAAGTCCTGTAACCGATGCCGGAGTAGCCGATGGCGCCGATCTGGCCGGTCACGCTTTGTACCACGGAGGCGGAACCCGGCTGCTCGGCCACGCGCTTGGAAAAGTCGCCCTTGCACAGCGCATTCTTCTTGAAGTAGCCGTAGGTGCCGGAAACGGAGTTACGGCCGTACAGGGCGATGGGACGGCCGGCCCAGTCACCCGTCATCCCCACGTCACCCCACTTGGTGATTTCCCGGGCGCCGCCGCACTTGCGGGTCGAAGAGAAAATGGCGTCGACCTGGGGGATGGACAGACCGGGAACCGGGTTGTCCTTGTTCACGTACACGGCCAGGGCGTCGATCGCCACGGGCACGGCGGTGGGCTTGTAGCCATGCTTCTTCTCGAAGGCCACGATTTCCTCGTCCTTCATCTCCCGGCTCATCGGGCCGAAGTTGGACGCGCCCTGGATCAGCGCGGGCGGCGCGGTGGAGGAGCCGGCGCCCTGGATCTGGATGTTGACGTTGGGGTAGAAGCGCTTGTAGGACTCGGCCCACAGCGTCATCAGGTTGTTCAGGGTGTCGGAACCGACGCTGGTGAAGTTGCCGGATACGCCGCTGGCTTTCTGGTACGTCGGCAGCGCGGGATCGACCTTGACGGCTTGGGCCAACGTGGCATTGCTGACCAACGAGCAGGCCAGGAAGCCAAGTGCGGCAACAATTTTATTCTGAACCATATGCTTAATCTCCAATGGAATAACGAGGGCTGGGGCTTTTCTCTACATGCAAACTGCACGAACGATTCCTTCCGTCGTTCAGCGATTGCTACGATAGGGGTTGAGTGTTACGGTTTCGTGACGATTCTGTTTCCCGGAACCGATGCCGGAGTAGCCGATGGCGCCGATCTGGCCGGTCACGCTTTGTACCACGGAGGCGGAACCCGGCTGCTCGGCCACGCGCTTGGAAAAGTCGCCCTTGCACAGCGCATTCTTCTTGAAGTA
>JAMCVR010000222.1 GCA_023475455.1 Thermoplasmatota archaeon
CTGCTCGAAGTCAGCGTCTACGGCGCGCCCGCAGCGCAGGCACGCGCGGCGACCGCCGCGGTGCTGGCGCGCTTCGACGCACTGCACCGCACGCTGCACGCCTGGCAACCGAGCGAGCTGTCGCGGCGCAGGCGACCTCGTGCTTTTCCTGCATCAGCGCGATGGCCTGCGCGGTATCGATGCTCGGGCTGCCCTGGCCGCCCTCGATCGCGCATGAAATCATTACGGCCTGCCCTGTGGCTCCTGTTGCTGTGGGCGCTCGCCGCGTGCAGCCCGCCGCCATTGCACCAGCAGCAGTCTTACGTGTTCGGCACCCTGCTCGAAGTCAGCGTCTACGGCGCGCCCGCAGCGCAGGCACGCGCGGCGACCGCCGCGGTGCTGGCGCGCTTCGACGCACTGCACCGCACGCTGCACGCCTGGCAACCGAGCGAGCTGTCGCGGCTCAACACCGCGCTTGCCAAGGGCGAACGCGCCCCGGTCACGCCCGAACTCGCGGCCATGCTGCGCGATGCGCAGGCGCTATCGATCCGGTCGGACGACCTGTTCAACCCGGCCATCGGCGGGCTGATCGCGCTGTGGGGATTTCATGCCGACACGCCGCAATCACGGGTGCCGGATGCCGCCGCGATCGCCCGGTGGGTGAGCAAGCGGCCACGCATAGCCGACCTCGTCATCGGGAACGGCGCGGTATCGAGCGCCAACCCGGCGGTTCAACTGGATCTGGGCGGCTACGCCAAGGGACGCGCGCTGGACGACGCGGCGGCCATCCTGAAAGCGCATGGCATCGCAAACGCGCTGGTCAACATCGGCGGCAACGTGATCGCGCTGGGCGCGCACGGCGACCGCCCGTGGCGCGTGGGCATCCAGCACCCGCGCCGGCCGGGCACGCTGGCGGCGCTGGATTTGCGCGACGGCGAGGCGATCGGCACCTCGGGCGATTACCAGCGCTACTTCGAGGTGGCCGGGCGTCGCTACAGCCATTTGATCGATCCGCGCAGCGGCCGGCCAGCGTCCGGCATGCAGTCGGTCACGATCCTGGTTGGCGGAAAAGGGGCCGGCACGCGCTCGGATGCGCTGTCGAAACCGCTGTTCATCGACGGCGCAGAGCGACTGACGGACAACGCATCCCGCCTGGGCGTTGCCGACTATCTGGCGGTGGACGCCTCCGGCCAGATCCATGTCTCCCCTGCGATGCAGGCCCGGCTTCGTTAATCGGTTTGGGCGCGCGAAGCGCCCACTTGGCCCCTCCCCCGCTGGGGGATAAGCAGCGACTTGCCCGCTTGCGGGTTTAGTCGATTGCTTAGTAGTTCCATCAGGGTTCGGGAGAGGGTCGGTTTGGGCATCACATTTGCCCCCTCTCCACCTGCGGGGCACCGAGGTCCCGCTTGGGGAGAGGGGAAGCCCCGCGCCGCGCTAAAATACGATCTTTGGTCTGACATTTTCGCAATGATAGGCATCCTCATCGTCGCCCACGGCTCGCTCGCCGACAGTCTGGTCGAGTGCGCCATCCACGTGCTGGGACAGCGTCCGCGCGGCCTCGCCACGCTGGATTTCATCGGCCATGCCGACCCCGACGAACGCCAGAAGGCCTTGCAGGCGCGACTGGCCGAACTCGACGAGGGCGACGGCATCCTGGTGCTGACCGACGTCTACGGCGCCACCCCCAGCAACACGCTGTGCCGGCTGCTCGAACCGGCCCACATCGAAGGCGTCTCCGGCGTCAACCTGCCGATGCTGCTGAAGGCGCTGAACTACCGCGAGACGCTGGCGCTGCCGCAGCTCATCGAACGCATCGTCGAAGGCGGGCGCAACAGCATCAACCATATTTCCGAGACCATGTGCCATGCAGCGACGGGACGTTGAAATCGTCAACAAGCTGGGGCTGCACGCGCGCCCGTCGGCGCGGCTGACCCAGCTCGCCTCCGGTTTCAAGAGCCATGTCTTCATGTCGCGCAACGGCCGCCGCGTCAACGCCAAAAGCATCATGGGCGTGATGATGCTGGCCGCCGCCAAGGGCAGCACCATCACCCTGGAAACCGAGGGTGAAGACGAAAAGGAAGCCATCGACGCGCTGGCCGAACTGATCTCCGGCGGATTCGGAGAAGAAACATGAGCTTCTCCCTGCACGGCATCGGCGTCTCCGGCGGCATCGCCATCGGCTACGCGCACCTCACCTCCAACGCGCGGGTCGAAGTGCCGCAGTACATGCTCGACCGCAAATACATCAAGGACGAGCTGGCGCGCTTCGACGAGGCCATCCTCACCACCCGCGCCGAGCTCGAGGTTCTGCGCAGCCACATCCCGCCCGGCGCGCCGGCCGAATTGCCGGCCTTTCTCGACATGCACCTGATGTTCCTTGGCGATTCGATGATCGCCGAGGAACCCAAGCGCCTGATCCGCGAGACCCAGTGCAATGCCGAATGGGCGCTGGCGCAGCAGATGGAGGCGCTGGTGGCGCGCTTCGAGGAAATCGACGACGCCTACCTGCGCAGCCGCCAGGAAGACGTGGTGCAGGTGGTGCAGCGGGTGCTGAAGGCGCTCACCGGCCACCCCAGCCACCTGCCGCTGGATGTCGATTTCGACAGCGAACGCATCCTGGTCGCGCACGAGCTGTCACCGGCCGACATGGTGATTTTCAAGAACGTGCATTTCGCCGCCTTCGTCACCGATCTCGGCGGCGCCACCTCGCACACCGCGATCCTGGCGCGCAGCATGGGCATGCCGTCGGTGATGGCGCTGCACAACGCGCGCGGCCTGATCCGCGACCACGACCTCCTGATCGTCGACGGCCGCGACGGCGTGGTGATCGTCAACCCGGACGAATCGGTGCTCGCCGAATACCGGCTGCGGCAGAACCAGTGGCGCATCGATGCCGACAAGCTGAAACGGCTGAAGACCAGCAGGTCGGCCACGCTCGACGGCACGCCGATCGAACTGATGGCGAACATCGAATTGCTGGACGACATCGATGCGGTGAAGGCGGCGGGCGCGCAGGGCATCGGCCTGTTCCGCAGCGAATTCCTGTTTCTCAACCGCAGCGACCTGCCGACCGAAGACGAGCAGTACGAATCCTACAAGGCGGGATGTTCCTTGGCGATTCGATGATCGCCGAGGAACCCAAGCGCCTGATCCGCGAGACCCAGTGCAATGCCGAATGGGCGCTGGCGCAGCAGATGGAGGCGCTGGTGGCGCGCTTCGAGGAAATCGACGACGCCTACCTGCGCAGCCGCCAGGAAGACGTGGTGCAGGTGGTGCAGCGGGTGCTGAAGGCGCTCACCGGCCACCCCAGCCACCTGCCGCTGGATGTCGATTTCGACAGCGAACGCATCCTGGTCGCGCACGAGCTGTCACCGGCCGACATGGTGATTTTCAAGAACGTGCATTTCGCCGCCTTCGTCACCGATCTCGGCGGCGCCACCTCGCACACCGCGATCCTGGCGCGCAGCATGGGCATGCCGTCGGTGATGGCGCTGCACAACGCGCGCGGCCTGATCCGCGACCACGACCTCCTGATCGTCGACGGCCGCGACGGCGTGGTGATCGTCAACCCGGACGAATCGGTGCTCGCCGAATACCGGCTGCGGCAGAACCAGTGGCGCATCGATGCCGACAAGCTGAAACGGCTGAAGACCAGCAGGTCGGCCACGCTCGACGGCACGCCGATCGAACTGATGGCGAACATCGAATTGCTGGACGACATCGATGCGGTGAAGGCGGCGGGCGCGCAGGGCATCGGCCTGTTCCGCAGCGAATTCCTGTTTCTCAACCGCAGCGACCTGCCGACCGAAGACGAGCAGTACGAATCCTACAAGGCGGTGGCCGAAGCGCTGGACGGCAAGCCGGTCACCATCCGCACGCTCGACCTGGGGGCGGACAAGCAGGCGCCCTGGGGCCACACCGTCGCCGACAACCCGGCGCTGGGCCTGCGCGCGATCCGCCTGTGCCTGGCCGAGCCCGGACTGTTCCGCACCCAACTGCGCGCCATTCTGCGGGCCTCAGCACATGGCCGGGTGCGCATCCTCATCCCCATGCTGGCCAGCTTCATGGAACTGCGGCAGACCCTGCAGCGCATCGACGAGGCCAAGGATTCCCTAAGGAGGGACGGACTGAAATTCGACGAAGGCCTCCCGGTCGGCGGCATGATCGAAGTGCCCGCCGCCGCGCTGTCGGCCGGGTTCTTTGCCGAACAGCTGGACTTCCTGTCGATCGGCACCAACGACCTGATCCAGTACACGCTGGCGATCGACCGCGCCGACGACAGCGTGGCGCACCTGTACGACCCGCTGCACCCGGCCGTGCTCAATCTGATTCAGTACACGCTGCGTGCCGGCGCCAAGGCGGGCAAGCCGGTTGCGGTGTGCGGAGAAATGGCGGGCGACCCGCTGCTGACGCGGCTGCTGCTGGGACTGGGACTGCGGACGTTTTCGATGCAGCCGGCCAGCCTGCTGCAGGTCAAGCAGCAGGTGCTGAAATCGCACCTGGAAGAATTGGTCCCTGCTGCACAGCGGCTGCTGAAGAACACCGATCCGGACAAGACGCTTACGCTGCTGAACAGGCTGAATGGTTGACCGGAAGGCCCAACCGCGTGGGCTGCCGCTCCCTACGGTCGACAGCCCAACCGCGTGGGCTGCGCCCACCCTACGTGCCATCGTTTCGACCGTAGGGTGGGCGCAGCCCACGCGACCCGGTGATTGAATCGAGCCCCGACAGCTGCTAGCCCGGATATTTCACCGCCCCATCCGATCCGCTGAATA